>CAZDSY010000006.1:0-42371 GCA_964508285.1 uncultured Paludibacter sp. | reverse complement strand
CAATTTGTGGCAAAAGATCGGAACTAAGTTCTAAAGAAATTTCTGAAGTTGTCTGGTAAAATGGATTGATCCCTTTCGAAAAAAATTCCTGCGCTTCTGAATTTTCTTTTATCAATCGCCAGTGAGTTTTTGTTGAACCGCTATCGGCTATTAATTTCATAATGATGAATTATGATTTTGTATGTTGAAAATAAATTGATTCAGACCTCAAAGTAAGTAAAGAAATATGAATAAAACAATATAATTTTGAGATAATAACCATTGTAACACGTAATTTTTTTATAATTTTACACCGTTATAAAGGATAATTGTTCTGTGAAAAATAATAGTTTTATGTCGTTTTTGACTTTTTAGTTACAGTTTGAAAGGCTTAAATATTGTTTCGTTATAAAAATAAACTTTTATCAATTTTAAAAATAATGGGAAAAATAAATTGCTTTATTCTTGGAACTGATATTGAAGATGCAAAAATTTCGGTAAAGAACTTACAGTCATCACCATTGATAAATAAAATCTTTTTGCTTTCAAAAAATGAATCAAACAATACATTAAGTGGTTGTCAGCTTATTAAAACTGAATCTATTTCTTCAACACAAACAATTCAACTCATTTCTGAAAATTCCGACGCAGACTTTACGCTCATTTACGCTAAAAGTAGTCCGCTCGAAACCGGACAGTTCGCGCTCGAAAGAATGATGCGCATTGCCGAAGATACTAATGCGGGTATGGTTTATGCTGATTATTACGAAATTAAAAACGAAATTCGCTCTGCACATCCCGTAATTGATTATCAGGAAGGAAGTCTGCGCGATGATTTCAATTTCGGACCTGTACTTCTCTACAACAGCAGCACTTTAAAAAAAGCAGTGGCAAACATGACCGAAAATTATCAGTTTGCCGGTTTATACGATTTACGTCTTAAAGTTTCCCAATTGGCTGCGCTTGTTCATATTAATGAATATTTGTACACAACCGTTGAAACCGACACACGCAAAAGTGGCGAAAAGCAGTTCGATTATGTTGACCCGCGCAACCGTGCCGTGCAAATAGAAATGGAAGCTGCCTGTACCGATCATTTAAAACAAATCGGTGGATATTTAGCGCCTGTGTTTAAGTCCATCGAATTCAGCGAAAGTAATTTTCCGGTAGAAGCATCGGTAATTATTCCTGTGAAAAACCGCGTTAAAACTATCGGCGATGCTATTCAGTCGGTTTTAATGCAAAAAACATCTTTCCCTTTTAATCTGATAATTATTGATAATTATTCCACCGATGGCACAACTGAACTTATCAGGAAATATGCTGAAACCGACCACCGCGTAGTACATATTGTGCCCGAACGCAAGGATTTGGGCATTGGCGGTTGCTGGAACGAAGGCGTACACGACAGCCGATGCGGGAAATTTGCAGTGCAATTGGATAGCGATGATGTGTATCAGGATGAAAATACTTTGCAAAAAATAGTAGATGCGTTTTACGAGCAAAACTGCGCTATGGTGGTAGGCTCATACACCATGACCAACTTTGCCATGGAAACCATTCCGCCCGGACTGATTGACCATAAAGAATGGACACCTGAAAACGGACGAAACAATGCGCTCAGAATTAATGGATTGGGTGCACCGCGCGCTTTTTACACGCCTGTTTTACGCGACATTAAAGTGCCTAACACCAGCTATGGCGAAGATTATGCACTCGGCTTGCGTATAAGTCGCGAATATCAAATCGGACGAATTTACGAATCGGTTTACCTTTGTCGCCGTTGGGACGATAACTCCGATGCTGCCCTCGATGTAGTGAAAATGAACGGACATAATTTGTATAAAGACAAAATACGGACGATTGAGTTGATGGCGAGGAAGAAAGGAAACAAGTAAACGAGTTGACGAGTTAACAAGTAAACAAGTGAAAGATTTATGAAAAAAACAAAGTATCTGCATTTTTTTTAGAAAATTTATGCATAAAATCAATAGCGAAGTAAAATCACTTTTTCATCACGAACTTGCAAACTGGCCGCTTGCTCGAACCAATTACGAAGGTTTGAAAACCGTTCAAACAAAAGTTTTTTCTTTTGGCGATTACGATGTTAAGGTGCAGTTCAATCCTGCACGCATTGTTTCGTCCGGCGCAAAGGTGGATGCCAAAACGATTGCCGAACGCAAATGTTTTTTGTGTCCCGAAAATCGGCCTGCCGAGCAAACTTCAGTTAGTTTTGGCGATTACGAAATTTTGGTGAATCCATTTCCTATTTTTCCGGAGCATTTCACCATTCCACACAAAAAACATCAGCCTCAGCAAATTCTTCCGTACTTTACCGACATGCTCGATCTTGCAAAGGTGTTGGACGATTATTTAGTTTTTTACAACGGTCCGAAATGTGGCGCTTCCGCTCCCGATCATTTACATTTTCAGGCCGGAACAAAAGATTTTCTGCCATTGGTGTACGATTATAAGCGGATGAAAAACAAGGAAGTAGATTTGTTGGTGACAACCGAGAAGCATCAGCTTTTTCAAATGAAAAACTATTTGCGTACTGTTTTTTGCATCGAATCGAATGATAGGGAAAGTGCAAAAGATGCATTTGAAAAATTGTATCATCATTTTCAAGGAGAAGGAGATGACGAACCGCTAATGAATATCGTTTGCTTTTACGAAAATCATCAATGGTATGTTTTTGTGCTTCCCCGCAAAGCATTTCGACCCTGGCAATATACTGCTGAAGCCGATAAGCAATTTTTGGTAAGTCCTGCTACTGTGGAAATGTGCGGCGTGTTTATTACTCCTGTTGAAGCGCATTTCAATAAAATATCAAAAGAAGATATTGAGAGCATTTTTGAGCAAGTTTCGTATTAATTTTGAGCAAATTTGTCAACTATATTTTATGAAAATCTCAGAACCCAAAATAAGCATTGGAATAGTTTCAGCATTACAAATTAAATTTTACCTGAACGGAATTTTTACCGATAACAATAAAAATTCATTGACCGGTGAGCAAATGGCTGAATTTCACAATGAAAAGATATTTTTTCGTGGCAATTTTTTAACAGCGCTTGTGTTATTTCCTGATTCGTATGATAATTCATTTGACTTGTTTGATGTAGTTATCGGAATCGGATTTCATTGGGAACGAGAAGAAACACAACGTTTTAAAGGAGCATTGAAGCTGATAGTTGAAAGTGGACAGTTGACAGCGATTAATATAATCGGGGTAGAAGATTATCTTATGAGTGTAATTTCCAGCGAAATGAGTGCTACTGCTTCCGAAGAACTACTCAAAGCCCATGCTGTAATTTCGCGGAGCTGGTTGTTAAAACCATTGCAAGAACAAAGAGCAAAGAACAAAGAACAAAGACATGACTTCAATTCTGAAATCTTATACAAAAAAACCGAAACCCGAAGCCCGAAACAAATCGTAAAATGGTATGAACGGGATGCTCACACCAACTTCGATGTTTGTGCCGATGATCATTGTCAGCGTTATCAGGGAATTACACGCGCAACGACCGAAGCTGTTAGAAAAGCAATAAAAGAAACACGAGGTGAGGTTTTAATGTATGATAATGAAATTTGCGACGCACGTTTCAGTAAATCATGCGGAGGGGTAAGCGAAACATTCGAAAATTGCTGGGCGCCGGTACACTATCCATATCTTTCAAAAATTATCGATAATCCTGTTGAACCCGATGGTTATAAATTGGATTTAACTAAAGAAGAAAACGCTGAAAAATGGATACGAAATGCCCCACCGGCTTTTTGTAATACTTCCGATAAAAAAATTCTCGCACAGGTACTGAACAATTACGATCAGGAAACTACCGATTTCTATCGTTGGAAAGTAGAATTCAATCAAAGTGAAATTTCTGAATTAATAAAACGGAAATCAGGTATCGATTTTGGTGAAATTATTGATTTAATTCCTGTTAAACGAGGTGAATCTGGACGATTAGTTGAACTGAAGATTGTCGGATCAAAACAAAGTATCGTCGTAGGAAAAGAACTTGAAATCCGAAAATGGCTTTCTGATTCACATTTGTACAGCTCTGCATTTGTGGTTGACCGGTTTGAAATTGTGAATGGCATTCCCCAAAAATTTGTGCTAACAGGTGCCGGTTGGGGTCATGGAGTCGGATTATGTCAGATTGGAGCTGCAGTTATGGGTGAGAAGGGCTATAAGTACGATGAAATTTTGTTACATTATTTCAAAGATGCACAACTTCAAAAAATATATAAGTAAAATCAATTTAAAATTGTTTTCAAAAACCCGTTCAACAATTTATTATCAACTAAATAAAGTTAACAATTATACATTAAATTGCCCTTTTTATGAATAATTTGTCATTATTTCATTTACCTTTGTACTTTATTTTAATTAAAACAGTACTTTATTCATAAAATTGAAATGATAAATGAACAAAATTGATTACAGCATTCAGCATGATGAATATGAACTCGGACAAAACGACCAACCTGATATGCTCGTAAAAATTTGCGGAATGAAACAAGCCGGCAATATTCGTCAGGTAGCCTTGCTTCAGCCTGATTTTATGGGTTTTATTTTTTATTCAAAATCCCCTCGTTATGTTGAACCTTTTCCTGTAGAGATATTAAATTCGCTTCCACCCGGAATAAAAAAAACCGGTGTCTTTGTCAATGAAGATATCGACGATATACTCAAAACGGTTCATAAATACAATCTCGATGCTGTTCAGTTACACGGTTCTGATCTTGAGAAAGTTTGTAGGAAACTGCGAGAGACAGAACTTATTATTATCAAAGCATTCCCTATAGCTACTGCGAGCAATTTTATTCCTACAAGCCATTATGAAGGTTTGTGCGATTATTTCCTATTCGACACACGAACGGAGCATCATGGTGGATCAGGTGTGAAATTTAACTGGAATTTACTGTACGAATATAAAGGAACGACTCCTTTTTTTCTGAGTGGAGGCATTGCTCCCGACGATGTAAATACCATTTCTGCAATTAATCATCCTTTGCTCGCAGGCATCGATCTTAACAGCCGGTTTGAGATTAAACCCGGCTTGAAGGATGCGGATAAACTTAGTGAATTCCTGCATGCACTTTCAGTTCGTCGAACCAACGATAACTTATAAACGATCGTTTTTCTACAAAATTATTTTTTATTTATTAATGCTCTGAATGCCATCAGAACAAGATTTATTTATGAACAGAATACATTATTTATTCCAAAATAAAAAAGACAATATACTTTCGGTGTACTTTACTGCCGGTTTTCCAACGCTAAACGATACAATTCCTACACTCAAGGCTCTTCAAGCACATAACATTGATTTAGTCGAAATCGGAATTCCGTTTTCGGACCCCATGGCCGATGGTGTGGTAATTCAGAATAGCAGTCAGCAAGCACTTAAAAATGGTATGAGTATTCGCCTGCTTTTCGAACAATTAAGCGATATTCGAAAAACCATTCACATACCTCTTGTTATGATGGGCTACCTCAATCCGATAATGCAATTTGGTTTCGAAAATTTCTGTGCCGAATGCAACAGGGTAGAAGTAGATGGAATGATAATTCCCGACTTACCAATGGCTGATTTTTTGAAAGAATACAAAGAGATTGCAGAGCGATACAAACTTGAATTCATTTTTCTTATTACTCCTGAAACTTCCGAAGAACGTATTCGGGAAATTGATAGCCACACCAATGGTTTTATTTATATGGTTTCGTCGGCGGCTGTTACCGGCACTCAAAATTCTTTTGACAGTCGTGTAGAATACTTCAAACGCATAAATGCAATGAACCTTAAAAACCCACGATTAATTGGTTTCGGAATTTCAAACAAAGCTACTTTAGATACCGTAAATCAATATGCATCGGGTGCAATAATTGGCAGCGCCTTTATAAAAGCATTGGAAGAAACCGGAGATGTGGAGAAAGGTGTGGAATTGCTGCTTAAAAAACGAATGAAATAGTTTTCTTATTAATCAAATAAAAACCTGATTGTTACAAACAGTCAGGTTTTTATTTGATTAATAAGGTCTTTTCTAAAACTTATACGAAAATCCTACACCAAGAATTTCCTTAAATTGCACTTTTGTTTTGTCAGGTATGCCATCGTTGTTAGTATCAAATTTTACATCGGCATCAAAAAGCAAATGCGTCATCACACTGACGGAAATATATTTATTCACTTTCATCCCTAACAGATTTTCCCAGCTAACATCAACGTTTTGAGGGTCTTTGAGGTAGTTTGAAAACAAATCGAGCTTAGTAGTGAGTGATATATTTTTCATAAATTCACCTTTAAAGTCGTTTTTCGAGTAAATCATGCGTGCATATCCCCCGAATTCGTTTTTCATTTTTTTCCCTTTTTCCACTCCAAAAGCGCCAAGTGCCGAGAGTTCATCATCCATCACAAAAGTAATTTTACCTGTAGCAGGCGAAAGAAATGCATTAAAATACGCATTGGGTTTATAGTTCATACCCACAGCGCCCAATAAATAGCCAGGAGCAAGAAACCTGGAAATTACCTTATTGCTGGTGTAGTTGTAGCCGGGAGCAAACTGAGTTTTGAAATTCACCAATCCGGCGTAATAGAAATCAGTAAAAGCTTTTTTCCCGTATTTTGATAGGAAATCTATTTTATCATCGGTTTTACGGAAACCCACATCGCCCTGATTAAGTAATCCGTAACCTACATCTAGGGAGTTGTCCCAAGCTGTAGTGCCGTTTTTATAATTGGCAAACAAACTCAGAATTCCGTTGACTGCATATGAGTTTTCTCCACCGGCAGCCCAGTTTAGAAGTGCAGTTTGCGAGAAATTTACATTTGTCAGTCCGCCGGTTTTCCAACCGCTGACAGTGTCCGTTACAATTGTTTTGAGTTTTCCTTCGGCTTCGGTTACCTGAGCACTGATAATTCCATAAAAAGCGGTTAAAATTATCAGGAAAAAGATTTTTCTTAATTTCATGAGTCTATAGTTTTTAATTTGGATAAACAAAATTAAGAAAAAAAAATTTACAAAAAAATGCTTATATATTTTACTGCATTTTCTCGTGTTGTAGTTCAAGTTTCTATCTGAAATACTTCATCTTAACTTCAAGATGCTTTGTTTCATTTTGTTTAATGGAGAAAGAAAAATTCCCAAAAACCGGTTTTTTAAATCCATGGTGATAATAACCGGCAAACCCAAATCCCTCTAGTGGTATACCGAAGAGGTTATAATCCATTTTTCCATTCATGTTTTCATCGTGTAAAACTGATATGCCATATTCACCTGCTGGTAACCTGAAACTTGTTTTAACAGTTTTTCCGGAGTTTTCTGATTTTGTTATTTTGATTTCAAAGAAGGGTTTTTCTGTTTTAAAGTCAGCATCGGAATTAAAGACTGCAATACAGATTACGCCTGAATTCCTATTCAAACTTGTAATAGAAAGTTCAAAATTTTGTCCTGAAATATGACCTTTTTGAAGCAAAAATGCAACAGATAAAATTTTTATGCTTTTGATAAAAGAAGATAAATTCATTTTTCGTTTACTTATCTAAATTAACAGGAGCAAATGTACTTTCGGGCAATTGTGAGCCTGCCTGAAATTTATCAATGATCATTTCTGAAATTCTGCCATTAATCACATTTTCCATTTTCATGCCGAAAGCGAAATATTTCCCGTTTGGCTGTTTTTTGTAATTGCTGATGGTTTGAATACGGTGCAGTTTGCCGGCTGTGTTGTAGTATTCAACTCTGTGACAAAGAAAATTTGATTTTTCCATAAAGCTAATGCGTTTGCTGAAACCATATTCAGCTGCAAGAACAGGGGTTTTACAGTTCGATTCAATTTTATAGCATTCTTTTTCCGAAATAATTTCAGTCCCTACAATTTTATAATCGAAATCATCGAAATTGGGTTTACTCATATCGGCGTTTGTAAATTCCGAGCCCATGAAATTTTTCCCTTTTTCGGAACTGATTACCCTCCTCACTTTGCGCAAAGCTGGTAAGTAAATCCACATATCGTCGCTTTTCTTGTCATAATCGAACACGAGCAGGGCAGTGCCTTTTACATCAGGAGGAGCCATAAACCGGATAATCATTTTGTTTACTTCGCCAAATTTTTTACTTGCCGTGGTTATTTGTCGAGTGCGATTGTTGCCTTTGCCATCACCAATGTATATAGTCGATGTCATTTCCATATTACCAATGTCAATCATGTCCATCGACTTTTTTGATATTTCTGAAGCACTCTGAGAGTAAACGTTGCAGTAAATTATGCCTATTAATGACATTGAAAATAATAGTGTTTTCATTTTTAATAAATTTTTAATTCTGAAATTGCTGAAATTTATTGACAAAAAAAATTACAATTCGTTAACTATAGAGTTAAAATCTAGGTTCAACTTCTGCATTATCTGCTGTTTTGTTTTGTTAAAAAGCCAGGTTTCACTACAATACAAATAGCTGGTATCAGAATAAGTGCACTGACAAGACAAAAAAGCAGTGAAATGATAATCAGCAAAGCAAAAGATCTGATGAGTGGGAAACCAGATACAAAAAGTACTAAAAATCCTGTCATAACTGAAAAAGCATTGATGATAATGCCTCGTCCTATCGTTTTAAGTGTTGTGCTTATACTTTGTGCATAATTTCTTCCAAGCGCAAGTTCCCATTTTATGCGCCAAAAAATATGAATGGTAAAATCTACTCCCAAACCAATAGAAATTGATGATAATAAAGCTGTTACAATATTTAATTCAATTTCAAGCCAACCCATTAATCCGAGAGTACAGAAAACAGCAAAAATCAGTGGTATGCTTCCGATAATTCCAGCAACAAAACTTCTGAAAATTAATGATAGTAGCACCAAAATGGCAATAAACGCAAATAAAAGCGAATAAATCTGACCTTTCAGTATCGATTCACTCATTTCTTTTTCTATCATATTGTAGCCTCCGATTTCAATTTCAGCATTGTTTTCTTTTGCAGTTTTTACAATACATCGAGCAACATCATCCATTTCTTTCAGATTTTTCGCACGAAACTGAACAGTGAGAAGCATATTTTTAAACTCGAAATCAACAAATTGTTCAACGTCCTGAGGATTTCCACTCAAAGAATAAAGTTCGATATATTGCGAAACTCCTTCGTCGGAATCAGGAATTTTATTAAAAGCCAGAGATGTGGAATCATTCAGGGCGCAACTCATTTTCCGAAGAATTGTTGGCAGACCCATCACATTTCCAACATTGGGCAGTTGTTTCAAATTTGTCTCAATTGCTTCAGCAGTTTCCATGTTTTGAGTAGTTCGGGCATTTCCCTTTATCATAATGGTGGCCATTTTACTTCCACCAAACGAATTATCCAGAATTTTAATGGCGCGATTGTAAGGATGTTTTTCGGGCATAACACTGTTTGAGTCCGGTGCAACTTTGAAAAACACCAACCCGGATACTATAATACAAAATGTAACTATAAATCCGAAAATAACTTTCCATGGTTTTTGAACAAGATATTTACTTATTTTTGAAATGCCTTTCGAGAAGAAACCTGATGCATTACTGCTCAAGTCGTGATGTGGTTTTCCGTTTTTAAGCAAGGACATTAGTGCAGGCACAAATAACAGACTCAGCAATAATGCATAGGCTATACCAAAAGCAGTAACAATTCCTACCTGTCTTGCCGGAACGAGTAAATGTGCCACCAGTCCTAAAATTCCTGCAATGGTTGTCAACCCACAAAGCATTACAGGCGTGAACAAATAATTCACACAAATCTGAACAATTTTTTTTACATTCATTCCTTTGTTTGTGGCGTTCAAATCCTGATAGCGTGCTACGAAATATACTCCATAATTGTTGGCAACAGCTATCATCATTATCGGTATCAGAATTCCAATCAGGCTTAAATCCCAATTAAATACAGACAATAAACCAAGACAAAATAATGTGGAAAATACAACAACCGATAGTGGCAAATAAACACCACGAAGTTCTTTAAATGATAGCCACAAAATGATAAACATGATTAAAAGTCCCAATGGAAGTAGAATGAATAAATCGCGACTGATACGCCGGTTGGCATCGTTTCGAAGAAATGCTTGTCCGGTAATGTTTACTTCTTCACTACCGGGATAATCTTCCAGTATTTTGTTGATAGCATTTAATAAAGTTTTGTCATCTAAGGTTTTATCAGAATTTAGTATTATTAGTGTATGCCTGAAATCTTCCGACACAACAAGCTTATATGCCAAATTATTGAGCATTAATTCTTGACGTAACTTCTCTAAACCCTGAGAGTCTTTTGGTATTTTGGGAATAGCAGGATTAATAATCATGGTACCTTCTTCTGAAAGAATATTTTTCGCACGCGCCAGAGAAAACACAGAGGAAATACCTTCCATTCTTTCGAAAGCATTACTTAAAGCTTCAACTCGCTGGAGTGTTTTCTGATTTATCACATCACCGGAACTCAGTATTATTATAATCGGTTCTTCGTTACCAAATATTGTAGTGATTTTATTGTTGCTGACCTTGCTTTTCATATCGGCGGGAAAGTACGATTCAAAATCAGCATTTATATTTATTCTGAAAATCGGAATTATTGAAAGAACTGCAAGTGAAAGTGTAATTATTATTATCCACCATCGGTAGCGCACGACAAACATCGTAGTTTTCATTTTCTTTTTGTACAATTTTTTTATCAGCATCATATTAGAAATTGGGTTTTTAAAACGCTTTAATTTTTCGGAAAAAATATTAGAAACTAACTTTTAATTGTACAAATGCACCGCTCAAAACGTCCGATGTATAAGTAAAAAGCGATTTGTTTTTCCCATTCATATACACTCCTCCGAAAGTTGCACTGACGTCATCTCCCATTTTCCATACTAGTTTTGGGCGTATCATCAGATCAGATGAAGTAAAATTATAGTAGGCAGAAAGCTCTGCTTCCAAAGCATCATATCCGAACGATTTTATCAAGCTTAGTGAAACAGCATGATTTGTTTTCTTCTGCTGCTGAAAAATAAGTCGGTTCATGCTACGGTTCTCATATTGCATCATTTGTAAAGCGTAAAGCATTTGTGCATTAGGGTCAGGAGTGTTAGGAAAAGAAGGCAAACTCATTGCTTCAAAATCGGGAATAATTTTTCCGATATACTGACCAATAACAGTTGTTCCTTCAAGCTGTGTTTCGACACCCACTACTAAGCTTAAGTCTGTTTCGGGAATGTACATTTTATTTTCAGGATTTTTTGTTTTGTTGTAAGCTGCTTCGCACCTGAAAATAAAATTATCTGTCGGTACTGCAGCATCGGCACCTAATGTTGTTTTGCGGTAAGGAGTTGGCGTGTTGAAAAGTCGTGCTTGACCGTTCGACCAATTAACAGATTCCAAATCGTAACCGTGAAAAGGATCAAAACCATCGAAAAAAGAAAGAGACCAACCTGCAGCAGGCAATTCAAAATTCATTCGGGCAGCCAGTGTTCCGTTTTTAAGTTTACGTTCAGGAAGTTTTGTGTCGGTAAATTGAACATTCTTCTCCATGTCGAATAAATCGAAACGATAGTTGGATGCTGCATAAAAGGGTATTCCAATAAGTTCAAGTTCTGTCTGAAGATTAAATCTGTATTTCAACCTGAGCATCAGATTTGATTCTTTCTGATCGTCGGGTTCGGCGCTCAGAAAAAAATAGTCGATCGGACTAATATTGTTCGTGGGATTAAATCCATCGGTTCTTCCCCAGTTTACTATCTGATATCCGAATAAGACATCTATTTTTTTCGAACTGATTCCAGCAAAAAGTTCTTTAGGTTGTAATATCAGTTTTTCTTCATCAAAAAATCTACCTTTTCGAAGTCTAATGTCTGACTTAAAGTGGGCTTTACCATAATTCAAACTATTTTGCAATGAGATTTCTGAGAAAACATACGAAAAATCGTGTACAATGCCATTTCCGAAAACCGAACCTCGTACATATCCATTTAATTTAAGGGGTGTGTTATTGCTTTCATTTAAGGTTTCATTGTCGTCCGAAGCAAAAAATTGTTGAGCACTAAGGCTGAAAACAATTAGCATTGAAGTTAAAAGATGGATAGTTTTTTTCATTGCGATCAAAATTTTATTCTTTTTGATGCAATGTTAAATTTAAAGTGGGAAAGAAATGTCTATTTTTTGAAAGTAGGACAAGTTGTATTGGTGCAAATTTTAAAAACTGAACTAAAACAGAAGGTAATTTTTAAACTTTATTTTGCAACATTTTACTCCTATACTCAAAGGGTGTGTGGCCTGTAAATTTTTTAAAAACAGCATAATAAGATGATTTGCTGGCAAATCCGCATTCGAACCCCACTGCTTCCACCGAGTATCTGTTTTTGGGATCGGCAAGCATTCTTTTTACTGCTTCTACGCGATAGGTATTTACAAAACGAAAAAAGTTGTTTCCCGTTTCAGTATTCAAAGCTTCGGTTATCTGATGTTTGGGAATTTTTGTCGCTTCCGAAAGCATATCCATATTTAGTTCAGGATTGAGAAATGCATGCTTTTGTTCAATATATGTGGTTACCTTTCTACAAATTTCTAATCGCTTTTCTGTACTCATTTGCGAATTTTTATAATGCACTTCTATCTTTTTTTGCTGAAAATCGGGTTTTAGTTGTTGCTGGCGCAACCCATAAAAACTTAGTACGTAAATTATAAAAAGAAGTACTGAGTAGTTGTAAATGTGCGGAGTAAGCGGATTCAAACTGGTACCATAAACAAAAATGGTGAGAATAAAAGCTAAAATACAATATACTACGTAAAAAATGGATACACCTAACAACCATCCGAGTTTTTCATTTTTCTCGATGTTCGATATTTCGTTTTGCAGACTTATACGGTGTTTGTGAACCAACAACAAGCTAAGTGGATTATAGACCGACCATGAAATAATTGTGGCTGTCCCAAAAATAATGCGGTAAATAAAGTTTCCTTCGTTATTAAAGTATGACAGCAAAGAAAGAGGTTCCTTAAGAATGTAAGCTATAACTTCTAATATAATAAAGGGCAATAAATGTAGTAGTTGTATTAAACGAAGCCTGAAACCTGCTTTTGTAAGCGATTTTACGTAAAGATAAAGTGCAGGATTAAAGAGTAGAAATGAACTTGAAAGTAGTGGTTGACCGTAAATTTCATAATCGAGCCCACAAGTGAGAAATTCGAATCCAAGTAAAAAAAGCCATCCTGAAAGAATTTTATCGGAAACCGAACTTTCTTTCTTAGTAAACATTAGAATAGCTGCAAACAATCCCTGCGAAAATCCTATCCAGGCAATTGTATTCATGCTTATTAATTTTAATTAGATCTGTTTTTTAACGATAGTTTCCGGCAGTTTTCGCTCTTCGGAATTTTCGTTTTTTTCATCAGTATTATCGTTCCCTGTGGGAAGTTTGTTTTGATTTATTGTTGATAAAAATGCATCAATGCTTCTTTCCCCTTTAGGATATACTTTTAAAACATCTTCAGGCGATAGCGGTCGCAGCTCTTCAACCCAAAAGAAATTTTTAAGAAATAAATCGGCACCTGTCAGTTGATCGATTGGATACAATACTCCTGATGATGCTGCAGTAAGTACAATCCTTTCCACTTTCTTTTCCTTGAAATGAATCATAATATAGCTGCTCTCAGTTTTGTTAATTCCAATAAATGTTGAGTCTTTGTCGTCGCGCGGAAAATAAATAGTTTCGGCATTACCGCTTACAAATACTCGTTTGAGGTTCCCACTGTCAACATAAGCTATCATATCCTTGCCTGAAATCTGATTAAAATAGCTTGTGTCTTCCCGTTGAATAACCATTGCATTGTTTTCAACTATAATACTGTCCACAGATTGATTCCCTGTAAAAACTTTCACATAATCGCCCGAAAGTTGGTTTTTTTCACTCCACAATACCGGTCCGCCGTACATGTGCATGATAGTGTCGCGGGTAGAGTATAAAATTGAATCACAGATTCCCTGCACATCGGCTCTGTAAAATCTTACATTGTGTTTGCCGCGTGATACATCAAAAACCGAATCTTTAGAGGTAAACAAAGTGTCGGCATGTACGTACATGGTATCTTTGCCAGACCAGTCGATTAACATTGCTGAGTCGGCAGCAATTCCGCGTTTATTAATTTCATTATAATAAATATAATTTCCCGTGAGTGTATTTTTCTTTACTGTATCATTCAATATTACCCGCGAGAAAATTTCACCGATTTTTTGTTTTTTATCGTAGAATACAGTATCTCCTGTAATTGTTTGTCCATCTTTTTGCGTAATAAGTGAGCGGTCAAGCAACATCATTTGTTCGGTAGTTGTATTGTACCATCCATTACGTGTGTCGATGTTGGTTTCTTTATCGTAAATTATATGGGAGGGTGCTATAATATTTGCCACATTTGTTTTTGTGTTATAGCGGAGCGAATCTGCCGTGAGTGTGAAGTTGTCGTTCACAAGGTTTACCGAAGTTTTAAAAAGTGCCTCGTTGCTTGAGGTTGAATACCTGCCCCATGTCGAAGTGAGTGTGTTTTCTTTATCTACAATTTTACCACCGGTAAAATAATATGCTAAGTTGGTTATGCGATCGTAGTTCAGGCTATCTGTAGTCAGTGTCGTTGCTCGGTTTTCCATGCGTACATTCCTGCGTAATCGTGCAAGTTTCTGATTGCCATCGTAGTAAAGCACATCGCTGTAAATAAAAAGTGTATCTCCCTGCACTATGCGTACATTGCTGAATGCGTCAAAGGAGTTCGCTTTTTCGTAAAAATAAGCGCTGTCGCAATATAACAAAGCATTATCGTGCCGGAATCTCACGTTTCCTTTTATTACCTGCACATCCGGATTTAGCGTTTGATTAAAACTCCATAAATCGGAGTTTTCAAGATAAACAAGGGTAGCGTTTTTGTTTTGAAGCGGATTTACAATGGGCGCAAGCGGTCCTGTACGAACCGGTCCGCCAATAAAGGAACGCCGACGGGGTGTTGTTTTCTGAGGTTCTTTTGTTTTTTGAGGTGCCTGACTTTGCAAAATTTGATTCCGTAACTGACGGGGACGAACCTGAGCTGTTGTGTCAAATATCAATATACTCAACGTAAGAAGCACGAATGAAAATAGCTTACTTTTCATTATCCGCCGTTCAAGTACAATTCTTTTAAGATGCTTTATCAATAACATTGATATGAAGCGGTTGTGTTTATGAGATTATCAGTTTTTAATCCAGCCCGGATATTTAAATTCGCATTTCTGCCATGCAGGGTCGATGCTAATATAAGTTTCTTTTTGTTTGCGGGCTATCCAGTTTGTTAGAAATTTTTCTTTTTCCATGCTTTCGTAATAATTCTTGAGCATCTGATAGTCATCCGTCAGGTTTGCCTTGTGTGTTTCGGTTTTCGATTTTACTTTTACTACGGCTACAACTTCTTTGTTGTTCGAAGGGTTTATCATCGAAAATGGTTTGGAAATCTCGCCAACGTTCATGCTATAAACCACTTTTGCCACTTCCTGTGGCAAATCCTGATATTCAAATTTTGAAGTCCCGTTTCGTTCGTTGAGCATGAGACCTGCATTCATAGCTGTGTTTTTATCTTGTGAGAAGTAAACTACAGCCTGTTCAAAAGTCATTTTATTACTTCTGATAAGATTTGTTACAGAATCTAATTTGTGTATTGCTTTATTTTTATCGTCGACGGAAATACGTGGTTTCAGTAAAATATGCCGACAGTTGATGCGGTCGCCCCGTTTTTCTATTAGTTGAATAATGTGGAAACCGAATTCTGTTTCAACAATTCGTGACACTTTCTTAGGATCGATAAGATTAAAAGCTGCAGCTGTAAATTCAGGTGCCATTATTCCTTTACCAAAAAAACCAAGTTCTCCACCGCGTTTGGCGCTTTCAGGGTCTTCGGAATAAAGGCGTGCTAAAAGCGAAAAATCTGTATTTCCTGATTGAACACGCTCTGTAAAATCCCGTAATCGCTCTTTAACCCTGTTAATTTCCGATTCAGGCACCGTTGGTTGAAAACTGATTATCTGTAGTTCAACTTGAGCTGGTACGGTAGGAATGCTGTCCGATGGTAATTTATTAAAAAAACGACGCACATCTGCCGGAGTAGATTTAATATGTGAAACCAGCTTCTGCTGCATTTGTTGAATAATCATTTGATCGCGAAATAACACTCGTAAATCTTCGCGCAGTGCTGTGGTGTTTTTCCCGAAATATTCTTCCATTTTTTCTTTTGAACCTATGTGGCTGATAAAATAATTCAGGCGGTTCTCTACTTGGTTGAGTACAGAGGATTCATTTACCTGAATACTGTCTAATTGTGCCTGATGCAGAAACAATTTCTGAATGGCTATTTCTTCAGGAATTACACAGTAAGGATCGCCTTGAATGGGAGTTCCTTCGTATTGAGCTCTGATTCTTTGTTCTTCTACTTCGGAGCGAAGTATCGCTTCATCGCCCACAATCCATATTACTTCATCAATTATGTTTGTTTGAGATTTTAACTGAACTGCAAATAAAGTCAGTATTGACATCAGAAACCATGTTGTCTTCTTCATATATAAAATCAATGTTGAAAAATATAATTCTTTTCGGAGTTTATTTTTTAAAATAGTTTATATCGCCGTTTTTCACGGCATCTTCATATATTTCTTTCTCAAAATCAGAAATAATCTGCGATTTCATTTTGTTCATAATCAGGTTCGAAATTTTCTCGCGAGCCATTTCAAAGGGTTCGGTTTGTCCTGTTGTGCGGTAATCACTAATTCTCAGAAAATAATGGCGCGTACTATCCTGCGTTTCAAAAAATCTGTTATTAACTACAAATGCTGATGGCTGTTCAATTTGTACAGGAATTTTTTTAAGAACTTCAGTGAGCGACAACCATCGGTCGGCAAAATAATCATAACTTATGGCATTACGTAGGCTGTATTTTTCAATATTTTCAAGTGATTTTTCATTGCCTGATTGTACCCAACTTCTTACTGAAGATATTTGAGGTGCTTTTTGAGGTACAATTAGTAAAATCCCCTTAATGATATTTTCTTTTAATTGAAGTTGATCGCCGTATTGTTCATAAAAGGTTTTAAGTTCTTCTTCTGATGGTTCTGTAGGCAATTTATTTGCCAGTAATTTTTGTTGATATTGATGAATGATAAGAGATTTTCGGTAATCTTCAATCAAACGGTCAATTTCAGCCTTATTTGTAATATTTCTACGTGCATTTTGGTAAATTAAAACATCAGTAATCCATTTCCGCTGAAAACTTTCTGCTATTTCGGCGCTGTCTGAAGCACTTACATTCGGTGGTATAATACTTTGAACATCTTCGAGATATAAAAATTTCCCCTCTACTTCAAGTAAAGGAGTTAACTCTTTGTTTGCTACTTCGCGAGTGCATGAAGCAAAAACTATCAAAATTATTATCGTGAATAATTTACCCAATATTTTCATACCGAAAGCAAAGATAATACCTTGTATATGTTTTACGGTGCTAAATTACAAATAATAAATCAGAATAAAGTTTTTTTAATTTCTGAAATCACCCATATTTTAATATTTCGAGAACTTTTTTCTAATGGATATCAAAATTATTTATCTTTCTATCCCTTGAGTTGTTTTAAAGGGAATAATATTATCTAATAATTTCAGAAGATTAAGATTATTTTTTGCATAGTAAATTTATGATGATAAAAAACTGATTGTAAAATGCCGGTAAAAAACAAAAAAAAGAAATATTAAGTGTTGTATTGCTGTTTTTTGTTAATTTCTTGTGACTATATTGTTCATTATCAATAGATGTTTAGGTGTAATTTCGATAAATACACTGAACCAAATTTAAATTATTTTGTTACAATCAAACGAAAACAATCAGTATAATAAATTCAAAAAAATATGATCAATTATAAGATTATCCCAAAAGATATCGAAGAACTTGAAAACGAGGAGTGGTTTTACTCTCTCGATTATGTATTACAACAGTGGGGACCTGATCGGGTAGTAGAATTGTTGCGTCAATTACAGATACGAGCTCACAAGGCAGGTGTAAAATTGCCTTTTACTGCCAATACTCCTTATATTAACACTATAAGTCGAAGTGAGCAACCTCCTTATCCCGGCAACAGGGAAATTGAGCGTCATATCAAAAGTATCATTCGTTGGAATGCAATGGCTATGGTGGTAAGAGCTAACAAAAATGAAAATGGTATCGGCGGTCATATTTCTACTTATGCTTCCGTAGCTACACTTTTCGAAGTGGCTTTTAATCACTTTTTTAAAGGCAAAGATCACCCGGATGGAAGCGATCAGATTTTTTTTCAGGGACATGCTGCTCCGGGTGTTTATGCCCGTGCTTTCCTCGAAGGACGTCTTACAACCGAACAACTCAATAACTTTCGTCGCGAACTGAAACCTCAGGGCGGACTTTCTTCCTATCCTCACCCATGGCTTATGCCAAACTTCTGGGAATTCCCGACTGTATCAATGGGTCTTGGTCCGATTATGGCCATCTATCAGGCGCGTTTCAATCGCTATCTGGAGGATCGCGGATTGAAAACCACTCATGGACAGAAAGTTTGGGCTTTTCTCGGCGATGGCGAAACCGACGAACCGGAAGCCCTCGGAGCTATCACACTGGCTGCACGCGAAAAACTCGACAACCTGATTTTCGTGATTAACTGTAACCTGCAACGCCTCGACGGGCCTGTGCGTGGTAACGGAAAAATTGTGCAGGAACTCGAAGCTGTATTCCGCGGAGCCGGATGGAATGTGATTAAAGTACTATGGGGTGGCGACTGGGATCCGATTCTGGAAAAAGACAGCAAAGGAAAACTGGTAAAACGCATGGGCGAAATTGTGGATGGGGAATCGCAAAAATTCTCTATTGCCGATGGCGAATACGTGCGTCAGCAATTCTTTGGAAAAGACCCCGAACTGCTCGAAATGGTGAGCCACCTTACAGGCGATCAGATTCGCAAAATGCGTCGTGGTGGTCACGATCCTGAGAAGGTTTTCGCAGCCTACAATGCGGCTGTAAATCACAAAGGACAGCCAACTGTGATTCTGGCAAACACGATTAAAGGTTACGGACTTGGCGAAAGCGGTGAAGGTAAAAACATTACACACTCGCAGAAAAAACTCAACGAGGACGAACTGAAAGAATTCCGCACACGTTTCGGCATTCCACTTTCGGACGACGAAGTGGTAAAAGCGCCTTTCTACAAACTGCCTGAAGATTCGGTTGAAATGCAATACCTGAAAAAACGCCGTGAAGAACTGGGAGGTCCCGTGCCTGAACGCCGTGTGGATGTTCGTCCGATTAAAACACCACCCGAAGAAGTATTCGAAGAGTTTTATGCAGGCTCCGATGGTCGCGAACTTTCCACTACTATGGCTTTTGTGCGTATTCTCACCAAATTATTAAAAGACAAAGAAATTGGCAAGCTGATTGTACCTATTGTACCCGACGAAGCCCGTACTTTCGGTATGGAATCGCTCTTCCGTCAGAATGGTATATACTCGCACGTAGGACAGCTTTACGAACCTGTGGATAAAGAGCTTCTGCTTTACTACAAAGAAGCCAAAAACGGACAGATTCTCGAAGAAGGAATTACCGAAGCAGGCGCTATGTCGTCGTTTATCACAGCAGGTACCGCTTATTCCACACATGGTATGAACATGATGCCTTTCTTTGTGTATTACTCCATGTTCGGACTTCAACGCATTGGTGACCTTGTATGGGCTGCTGCCGATATGGCTGCCAAAGGATTCCTCGTAGGAGGAACAGCCGGACGAACCACACTGGCAGGCGAAGGACTTCAGCATCAGGACGGAAACAGTCATCTGCTGGCTTATCCTGTTCCTAATCTGGTGACTTACGATCCCGCTTTTGCTTACGAACTGGCCGTGATTATCCGCGATGGTATTCGTCGTATGTACGAAGAACAGGAAAAAGTGTTCTACTACATTACCATTATGAACGAAAACTATCCGATGCCTCCAATGCCCGGCGATGTAAAAGAAGGTATTCTGAAAGGAATGTACCTGTATCAGCAGGGAAAAGCGTCGAAAAAAGAACTTACAGCAAACTTGCTGGGTAGCGGAACCATTATGAACGAAACCCTGAAAGCTGCTGAAATCCTGCATGAAAAATACGGAGTTTCGGCCAATGTGTACAGCGTGACAAGCTACAAGGAACTTCACCGCGATGCACTTGAAGTGGAACGTCACAACCTGCTGCACCCCGAAAAGGAAAAAACAGCTTATGTATCGACACTTATTCAGAACGATGGCGTGATTGTGGCTGCTTCGGATTATGTGAAAACATTGCCCGATTCTATTGCCAAATGGTTGCCTAAAAAGCTTTATTCACTCGGGACAGATGGTTTCGGACGCAGCGAAGGCCGTAACGAATTGCGCGACTTCTTCGAAGTGGATGCCAAACACATTGCATTTACCACACTTTATGCCCTTTATAAAGAAGGTAAATTCAAACTGGCCGAACTGAAAAAAGCCATGAACGATCTGGGAATTGATCCTGAAAAACTGAATCCAATGGTTTCATAGTTAGTATTTACCATTTAATCATTTACTATTTACCATTTATAAGATTAGATAATGAGAAATTTTGTAATACCCGAATTAGGGGAAAATATAAACAGCGCCACAGTGGTCAAAGTGCTTGTGAAGGCAGGCGATGTGGTGGAAGCCGATCAGCCGCTGCTGGAACTCGAAACGGACAAAGCGACCATTGAAGTGCCTGCTGATGCTGCCGGAACCGTGGCCGAAATAAAGGTAAACGAGGGCGAACAGGTAAGCATCGGGCAGCTTGTATTGGTGTTTGCCGGCGAAAGCGCTGCAACGCCCGAACCTGCAAAAGAGGAAGCACCTGCAACAGCTCAGCCTCTGGCTACACCTCAGCCTGCACCTGCGCCACAAGCTGCTCCTGTAGCAACTGCCGGCACCGGAACGCTTGAGTTTACGCTGCCCGAACTGGGTGAAAACATTCGCACAGCTACCATTGTAAAAGTGCTTATTGCCGTAGGCGATACCGTAGAAAACGACCAAGCTGTGCTCGAAGTGGAAACCGACAAAGCAACCATCGAAGTACCTTCGTCCATTGTCGGTAAAGTAACCGAAGTGTTGGTGGCCGAAGGTGATGCAACGCCTATCGGAGCGGTAATTTTCCGCGTTTCGGGAAGTGTGGCTGCACCCGCAGCAACTCCTGCCGCACAACCCGCAGCTGTACAAACGGCAGCTCCTGTGGTGGCCGAAGCTAAAACCGAATTTGTGCCGGAAGTTACCAAACCAGCCGAAGCGCCTAAAGTGATAGCTGTGGAAAATCAGCCACCTATTCTGCAAAATGCAGCGCCCGCAGCGCCATCGGTTCGCCGCCTGGCACGCGAAATCGGCGTGGATGTAAATCAGGTAAAAGGCAGTGGTCCCGGCGGACGAATTTTGCTCGACGATGTGAAAGCTTACAGCAAATTGCTGCATCAGCAACGCAACGAAGTACAACACATTCGCGCCGAACAACATCAGCAACCCCTGCCCGACTTTACGAAGTTTGGCAATGTGGAACGTCAGGCTATGTCAAATATCCGCTTCAAAACTGCCGAACATTTGAGCCATGCATGGCACACCATTCCGCATGTCACACAGTTCGACAAGGCCGATATTACCGCGCTTGAGGAATTCCGTAAGAGCTATGCCAAAACTGCTGAGAAAGAAGGTGTAAAACTTACCGTGACAGCTATTCTGGTGAAAATAATTGCTTCGGCGCTGAAAAAGTTCCCGCAGTTCAATTCGAGCGTGGACATGATGACGAAGGAAATTATTTATAAGCACTATTTCAATATAGGCATTGCGGTAGATACCGACTTTGGACTGATTGTGCCGGTAATTAAAAATGCCGACCAACTGAATGTGATCGAAATATCGAAGGAAATGAATGCGCTGGCCGAAAAAGCCCGCAACAAAAAAACTTCGATTGCCGATATGCAGGGCGGTTGCTTTACCATTACAAATCTTGGCGGAATTGGCGGAACAGCCTTTACTCCTATTGTAAATGCACCCGAAGTAGCCATTCTGGGCGTTTCGCGCGGAAGTATCGAACCTGTGTATATCAACGGCAAGTTCGAACCCCGCATGATGCTTCCGCTGTCGCTTTCGTACGACCACAGAGTGATCGACGGTGCCGACGGTATCCGCTTCCTGCGCTGGATAATCGATGCCATTGAGAATCCAATGAAGTTTGTGGTGGAAGGCAAATAAATTCATTTACAATTTATTCATTTACAATTTACAATTTATGAATCAAAATATAGTTGTCATCGGAGGTGGTCCCGGCGGATATGCGGCAGCGTTTTATGCAGCCGACCTGGGCATGAATGTGACGCTGGTCGATCTGGAAAAAAATCCCGGGGGCGTTTGCCTTTACAGGGGTTGTATTCCGTCGAAAGCATTGCTGCACGTGGCCAAACTTCTGAACGAAACAAAAGAAGCCAAAGAATGGGGCATCAATTTCGGCGAACCTGAAATTGATCTCGACAAACTGCGTGGGTTTAAAAACAAAGTCGTAAACAAGCTCACGGGCGGTCTCGGAGTGCTTACCAAACAACGTAAAATAAACTTCGTTCAGGGTCGTGCGCGCTTTGTTTCGTCGTCGGCCATAGAAGTAAGCCGCGAGGATGGCTCCAAAGAGCAAATATCGTTCGATAAAGCCATTATCGCCACCGGATCGGTCATTGCCACCATTCCGTCGCTGCAAATCGATAGCCCGCGTCTGTTGAACTCTACGTCGGCGCTCGATTTACCCGCCATTCCCAAAAGCCTGTTGGTAGTGGGTGGCGGATATATCGGACTCGAACTTGGTTCGGTGTACTCAGCGCTGGGCACTCAGGTGTCGGTAGTGGAGTTTATGGATCGTTTGCTACCGGGCGCCGATCAGGACATGGTGTCGCACCTGCAGAAACGCATTTCGAAATCCTTCGACAAAATAATGCTGCAATCGAAAGTGGTGGAAATAAAAGAAGCCGCCGATGGTTTGCTCGTGCGTATCGAAAACAAAGACAAGCAAATAGAAGAACACACGTTCGACTATGTGCTGATGTCGATAGGGCGCAAGCCTTCCACAGCCGGACTGGGCCTCGAAAACACCCGCGTGCAGGTAAACGAACGTGGCTGGATTGTGGCTGACAATACGCTGAAAACCAACGACGAAAACATTTATGCCATTGGCGATATTGTGGGCGAGCCTATGCTGGCGCACAAAGCTTCGCACGAGGGACGTGTGGCTGTAGATGCCATTGCCGGCAAAAAAGTGGCTTTCGAGCCGTTGGCCATTCCGGCAGTTGTATTTACTGATCCGGAAATTGCATGGGCGGGAATTACCGAAACGCAGGCAGCAGCCAAAGGTATTCGCTTCGAAGTGGCTAAATTCCCATGGGCAGCCAGCGGACGCGCAACTACTCTCGACCGCAGCGACGGGCTTACCAAACTGATTATCGATCCGGACACGGAACGCATTCTCGGCGTGGGCATTTGCGGACCGGGAGCCGGCGAAATGATAGCCGAAGGCGTTTTAGCCATCGAAATGGGCGCCACAGTGAAAGATCTCGCGCTTACCATTCACCCGCACCCTACACTCTCGGAAACAGTAATGGAAGCTGCCGAATTGTTCTACGGACATTCGTCGCATATCTTTAAACCCGTGAAGAGATAGAATTGCTAAGAAAAGAAATTTGAGAAGGCAATAAATTAAACTTTCAGAAAACAAAAATGCTTCCGTAGTTATGAGATACGGAAGCATTTTTATTTATGGTTAAAAAATCAGTTTTGTTTTACAGTTTTAAGCACATCCTGATTAATGATTACAGGATATTTTTTACGTAAAGCAGCTATCCATTCTTTTTCGAGATATTCCTGATAATCGGCTGTAACAAGTCCACGTACATCAGTATAATCTTCGGGCATGAATTTCAGGTTTTTACCATGTACAAAAACATATGGATATTCTTCGGAAGGAGTTAGCGGAGCTTTCGATTTGTAAATATATTTATCTACAAATTTATTTTCACCTTGTGCATATATTCCTTTATCAATTTTTACATACTGAATGCTGTCATTTAAACGAAGGCGCAGATATTTATCAATGGAATCGTTATGAAGCTTTTTAATCATCGATTTGGCAGCTTTAAAGGTTTCTTTATTTTTACATTGTATAATTCTGCCTTTGAAATGCTGTTTTTCCCATTTATAATCCTGCTTATTTTCATTGAAATATTTTGCAAGACCTTCATTGTCGCGGGAGGCTTTTTCCCATACTTCTTTATTACTTACTTCGAAAAGCAAAATACCATCGTGGTATTCCTGCATGAGGAAGCGGAAATCGTCATACTTCTTTTCAAGTTGAGAATCCTCATAATCAAGAATTGATTTATCAGCAAAAGCAGCAAGTTTTTCATTAATTATATCACGGAAATAAGTTTTGTCAGTGAATGTATTTTTCTGAAGATAAGCAGCAAAGTCAGCCTGTGAGTATTTTTTATCAGCAATAGTAATGAGTGGTTTATTGAGTTTTGCAGCTTCCGCTTTAAAAGTTGAATCAGTTAGGGTTCTGTTTTCGAGCAATTTTTCAAAATCCTTTACGTTTTCCTGAATTACACTGAAATTATATTCTTTTTTAAGCTTTGAAATAAAAGCCTGTTGTCCGAGATTCGCTCTCTCATCTCTCTTTACACGACGTTCAATTTCAGCTTTAAGGTTTTCGTACGTATCGATACCTTTTTTATCAAGTAATTTAATAATATGCCAACCGTATGCAGACTTTATGGGAGCTGAAACATCTCCGATATTTTTCAGAGCAAAAGCTGCATTTTCGAATTCAGGTATCATTCGTCCGGTTCCAAACCATGGAAGTTCACCATTTTTCGCAGCTGAACCGCGGTCTTCAGAATGATCTGAAGCGAGTTTTCCAAAATCGTCGCCGGCTAATACACGCTGGTATAATGAATCAATTGTAGTTTTTGCTTTAGCATTTTTTTCTTCATCATCTTGGGCAGTAAAACGCATAATATGCGACACAAGCACTTCGCCTAGTGAATTCCTGCGAGCATGTACTTTGATTAAATGATAACCGAAGGCTGAACGTACCGGATTTGAAATAGTACCTACAGGTGTGTTATAGGCCATGTTTTCGAAAGGATATACGGTCCGAAAAGCAGAAATCCAACCTATATGTCCTGCGTTTTCTTCTGCTGACTGATCTTCGGATACTTCTTTAGCAACTTTACCAAAATCTTCTTTTTGTAGTCTTTTCTGAATATTTTTGATTTTATTCCATGCAGCAAGCGTATCAGTGGGTGATGCTCCTGGTTGCAATCGAATAAGAATATGGCTAACATCCACATCTTCTTTCATACGATTGTATGCTTCGCGAAGCACTTCTTCATCTACTTTGGCATCTGTAAGGTAGGGCTTTGTCAATTGTGAACGGTAACCGGCAAGTTCATTCACAAACGATTTTGTGGTGTCAATTCCCTGCGATTTGGCTTCTTCTACCTTCAATTTGAAATTAACAAATAACTCAACGTATTCGTCAAGCGTTTTTTTATCGAGCGAGTTGTTCGAATTGTTTTTGTTGTAAATGTACTCGAACTCCGATTTCAGTACGGGATTCCCATTAATTGTCATCAAAACAGGATCTTTGCTTTGTGAAGACACTGTAACTGCTGTAAAAAGAAGAGAAATAATAAATAATTTTGGTTTCATAACTGGCAACTCAATAAGTTTTTTGAGATGATGATTTACATTAACGTTCAAAAATACAATTATGTTGTTGAACAAATGAAAAATTTTAAGATTTTTTTTAATCTCCCCGACTGTAATTGGGCGCTTCGCTTGTAATTGCAACATCGTGCGGATGACTTTCAGCAACTCCTGCACCTGTAATTCTTGTAAACTTCGCTTTATGAAGTTCTTTTATATTTACTGCTCCGCAATAACCCATACCTGCACGTAATCCACCTATCATTTGGAAAATTACTTCGTATAATGAACCTTTGAACGGTACTCTTGCAGAAATTCCTTCGGGTACAAGTTTTTTGATATCAGCTTCCATATCCTGAAAATAACGGTCTTTAGAGCCTTTCTCCATAGCTTCGAGCGATCCCATGCCACGATACGATTTGAATTTACGGCCGTTAAAAATAATAGTTTCACCGGGCGATTCTTCAACTCCGGCAAAGAGTGAACCAGCCATTACCGTTGATGCACCTGCTGCGAGTGCTTTTACGATATCACCGGAATAACGCAAGCCTCCGTCGGCAATCACCGGAACATCGTAATTCTTAAGTGCTTTTGATACTTCGTAAATTGCTGTAAGTTGTGGTACACCTACACCTGCTATTACACGGGTAGTGCAGATAGAACCCGGACCAATTCCAACTTTTACTGCATCGGCACCTGCATCGGCAAGTGCAATCCCAGCCTCTGCTGTAGCTATGTTCCCAACAATAATATCAATTTGTGGATAACGTTTTTTTGCTTCTTTCAGTGTTTCAATAACACCTTTCGAATGTCCGTGAGCAGTGTCAATAACTATTGCATCGACATTAGCTTCAACTAAAGCATCGATGCGTGTAAAAACATCAGAAGTTACGCCCACACCGGCTGCTACTCTTAGTCGGCCGTTCGCATCTTTCGATGCCATAGGTTTATCCTTTGCTTTGGTTATGTCTTTATAAGTTATAAGTCCCACCAGTTTATTGTCTTTGTCAACTACCGGAAGTTTTTCAATTTTATGTTGTTGTAGTATGTCGGCAGCGGCTTCAAGGTTGGTAGTATGAGTCGTCGTTATCAAATTTTCACTGGTCATTACTACATCAATTCGTGTATTCATATCGCGGTGAAAACGTAAATCGCGGTTTGTTACAATACCAACAAGATAACCACTGTCATCAACTACCGGAATGCCTCCGATTTTGAATTCTGCCATTATTGCAAGCGCATCTCTAACAAGAGCGCCTTTTTTAATCGTTACAGGATTGGAAATCATCCCGTTTTCAGCACGTTTAACGGCATAAACCTGTTTAGCTTGTTCGGCTATCGACATGTTTTTATGAATAACACCTATACCACCTTCGCGGGCAATGGCAATAGCCATTTTTGCTTCGGTTACAGTGTCCATTGCAGCTGAAACTATTGGCGTTTTCAGTTCAATGCGTCGTGAAAAATTTGATGAAAGGTCAACTTCGCGGGGAAGTATTTCGGAGTAGGCAGGTACAAGCAATACGTCATCGAAGGTAAGTCCTTCAAATTGAACTTTTTCTGCAATAAATGACATAGGGTTTGAATTTAATTGTTTTGGTTTTGCTATGAAAAATATTGCGTGCAAATGTACAAATTTTTTCCGTTATAAGAAAATTTGACCTTTGATTAAATTTGAATATGTTTACTCAATGATAATCAGAATAACTATTTTTGCTGAATTGATAAGAAAACAAATTTTAGGTCAATTAATTAGTTAAATAAGAATTACAACTTTTCCGCTTTGTCCTCATTTTTGTATAATTTGTCCACTTTAAGGTATATATTTTAATCTATTTTTGTAAATGAAAAAAATCTTAGTTGGTTGAAGTAAAGAAATTACAATAAAATAACATATTACAAAATTCAGAATCATGAAAACAATTCTCAAATCTGCAATTCATCTATTAATTTTATTTACAGCATCAAGTTTGTTCGCTCAACAGCAAAAAGCAACTGCAATTATCAATGCCGATCAGGGTAAAGTGTTAATCGACAAACATATTTACGGACATTTTGCCGAACATTTGGGACGATGTATCTACGAAGGTATTTGGGTTGGAGAAAATTCAACTATTCCCAACACCAATGGCTATCGTAATGATGTGGTGGCTGCGCTCAAAAAAATTAATATTCCAAACCTACGCTGGCCGGGAGGCTGCTTTGCCGATGAATATCATTGGATGGACGGTATTGGACCACGTGAGAAACGTCCGAAAATGATTAACACACATTGGGGGGGAGTAGTGGAAGATAACTCTTTTGGTACACACGAATTTTTGAATCTTTGCGAACTGCTTGGTACAGAACCTTACATTTGCGGAAACCTCGGCAGTGGGTCTGTAGAAGAAATGTCGAAATGGATTGAATACATGACCTTTGATGGCGAAAGTCCAATGGCAAATTTACGAAAACAAAATGGTCGTGAAAAGCCATGGAAAGTACGTTTTTTTGGCGTAGGTAACGAAAACTGGGGCTGCGGTGGAAATATGACACCGGAAGGCTATGCCGAAAATTATCGTCGTTATGCAACTTATGTGCGTAATTATGGAGAAAATCGTATCTATAAAATTGCAGGTGGTGCCAATGTGGATGATTACCGTTGGACTGAAGTATGCATGAAAAATATTCCTAACCACTTGATGCAGGGAATTTCACTTCACAATTACACCTTTACCGATAGTTGGACTAATAAAGGTGATGCAACTGGTTTCAACGAAGAGCAGTATTTTAAGGTTTTGCTTAATGGCAACCGTATGGATGAACTGATTACGCGCCACTCCGCTATTATGGATCAGTATGACCCACAAAAACGTGTTTCGTTAGTGGTTGACGAATGGGGTGCTTGGTACAACGTAGAAAAAGGAACCAATCCGGGCTTTCTGTATCAGCAAAACACTTTGCGCGATGCCATTCTGGCCGGAAGTATACTGAATATTTTCCACAAACATGCCGACCGTGTAAAAATTGCCAATATAGCACAAATGGTAAATGTACTCCAGGCAATTATCTTGACTGATAAAGAAAAAATGATTCTGACTCCGACTTATCATGTGTTCGATATGTACAAAGTACATCAGGATGCCACTTTATTGCCAATGGAAGTAAAAACAGGCGAGTATGGTTTTGGTCGCAGGAAATTACCAAATATCACTTCTACTGCGTCGGTAGATAAAAACGGTGCCATACACATATCTTTGGTAAATATCGATCCTAACAATGATATTGAAATCAATTGCGATATTCGTGGAACAAAAGTGAATAAAATCACCGATGGAAAAATTATCACCGGAAAGGATGTCGGAAGCCATAATACCTTCGAAAAACCCAACGAAGTGCAACTCGAAAACTTTAAAAATACAAACTTTAAAAACGGCACACTTACAGTAAAACTTCCTGCCAAGTCGCTGGTAACAATTGAACTGAAATAATTGGTAGTTGACAGTTGACAGTTGATAATGAATAATTAATGAGGGGCGTAGGATTAAATGAGAATCACTTTTGAAGTGCAAAACGCAAAACGAGAAACGCAAAACTCGGAACCCGAAACATAGTTCGCTATGGATAAACACACACATACCCTGTTACTCGGAATGTTACTGACAGTAAACATTTCAGCACAACACTTTCCCGTTCCTTCAGCTAACCCATGGAAGGACGATTATCGGGATATTTCGGGAACGGAACATTATCGAAGTTGGGGAACTTACAATGTGCACGACCCTGCTGTTTTACGTGTTGGTGATACTTATTATATGTACAGTACCGATGCCATTTACTTTCAACGTCGTAATTCAGGTGATACTCGTCGCGATTTTAAGCCAGGCAATATTCAAGTACGCTCATCGAACGATTTGGTGCACTGGAAGTTCGAAGGTTGGGCGTTCGATTCAATTCCTTCAGAAGCAAAAAGTTGGGTGCTGCAAAACAATAATAACAAGGGAGCCACCAATATTTGGGCGCCTTATCCGGTATATTACGGTAATAAATTAAGACTTTATTATTGCGTGTCGGCATTCGGGATGCAGACTTCTTACATTGGATTGGCCGAATCGGATTCTCCTCTCGGACCTTGGACTTTGAAGGGAGAAGTAGTTAAAACGCGACGTGGAGACCGCATGAACGCGATTGATCCAAGCATAATTACGGATGCTTCTACAGGTAGAATGTGGATGTATTATGGCTCGTATTTTGGAGGTTTATATGTAGTGGAACTTAACCCCGAAACAGGGAAACCTGTTGTCGAAGGCGATCAGGGCATTTTACTTGCCCGTCGTGCGAACTATAAAATAGATAATCTTGAAGCACCTGAAATTATTTATCATCAAGGGTTTAAAAAATATTATCTTTTTACTTCTTATGATCCCCTGATGACGACTTATAACGTTCGTGTTGGGCGTTCAGATAAACCTGAGGGTCCTTTTATTGATTTTTTTGGGAATGATATTCGCGATACTACCAATAATTATCCTATTATAACACATCCCTATCAGTTTAAAAATCATCCCGGTTGGGCAGGCGTGGCGCATTGTGGTGTGTTTTCCAACGAAAATGGTGATTTTTTTATGGCGCATCAGGGCAGACTTTCTCCAGACAATCAACAAATGGTACTGCATGTACGTGAACTGAAATGGACTGCCGATGGTTGGCCTGTGGCCTCTCCACAGCGTTATGCCGGGAAAATAAATTCTGTGAGTGGAAATAATGCCGAAATAATTGCCAGTAGCTCACATAAAAAAGTGCCGTTTTTCAAAAATAAACTACCCGGCAAATGGGAAATTATTCGCATTCAGGATGCCAAAACCGACCGTCAGCTGGAGTTCGGACAAATACTTTGGGGCGAGGGTCAGCTGCGCCCTACGGAAATAAACCAATCGAAAGAGGTTGAATTTCTTCCCGGCGGTAGCATGAAAGGATCCGATGGAAAATGGAAATACGTGCCGAAAACTGGACTAACGCTTTACTTGAAGAAAGAAATCATTCGTAATCTAATAGTTTTCGTTGGGCATGACTGGGAAAACGAAACAGAAACATTGCTTTTTACAGGTCTTGATAAAAATGGATGCTCGGTGTGGGGTAAAAAGATAAAATGATTTTTTAGAAAATTTATATTTTCAAAAACAAGAAAAACCGACTCAGCAAGTCGGTTTTTCTGTAAAAAATAATAAAAGGTAGTTATTTCATTTCAAGAGACAAGTCATTTTCGGCAGCAATTCTCCGCATATTAAGCAATGCATAGCGCATACGTCCTAATGCTGTATTAATACTTACATCGGTTTTTTCAGCAATCTCCTTAAAGCTGAGATCTTCGAAAAAACGCATCCGGATTACTGTTTGTTGTGATTCAGGCAAAAAGTCAATCAATCGTACCACATCTGCAAGAACTTGTTCGTTCGAAATGATATCTTCTACGCTTTTTTCGGAAAGTTTAGTGGTGTTAATCAAGTCATAACCAACACCATCAGCCGATTGCGTATTTTCGTTCTTTTCACGACGAAAATGATCGATAATCAGATTGTGTGCAATTCGGTTTATCCACCCGAGAAATTTTCCGGATTCAGTATATCGACCTTGCTGTATGGTAGAAATTGCCTTTATAAATGTTTCCTGAAAAATGTCTTCGGTGAGTTCACGACTGCGTACAACAAGGAAAATATATGAATAAACCTTTGATTTGTATCGCATTAGTAAAACCTCAAATGCCTTGTTGTTGCCCTTCTCGTATAACTTTACCAACTCCTCGTCGGTACAGTGACTAAGATTTTTCATTACTGCTAAATTTTTGGATTATCAGCGTAATTTTGTGGCAATAGGCAATAGGGCTTGTTTTGGTTGGTGAATATTATAATTTATATGTGCAAATATAATGATTGATTTTCAAAAAACAACTTTTTAGCATAAAAAAAGAAGTTTTTTTTAAAAAAAACTCTTTATTTGTTTTGAAATGAAAAAGATAGAGCGAAAAAACATTATATCATTTAAAGTTAATAGCAAGCACAGCTTCGTAACTTAAGCATACTTCTGTAAATTAGATTCCGAACTGACTGATAATTCATTTTCAGAATTGAACAAATTTCTTCGTATTTTCTTTCTTCGAAATAATACAATTCAACTGCCTGACGTTGGCGTGGCGAAAGCTTATTCATTAATCGGGAAAGCAGCGCATTTTCATATTGTTCTTTCTCGTGAGCAAGATAATTCTTTTCCACATTGTCTGTAGAAATTATATCAATATTGTCAAGTGAAACATCGCTCAGGTGAATCCGTTTACGGCTTTCGTCACACAATTTGTTTTTTAGAGATATAAGAAGATAGGATTTCAGATTTAATACTTCGTCGAGTTCGTTCCGTTTGTTGTATATTTTTACGAATACTTCCTGGATACAGTCTTTGAGTAACTCACGATCGGTAGTTAGCTTCATTCCATAGTTAAACAACAGTTGTGCATACAAATCATATAAACCTGTAAATGCTTCCGTTTTTCCTTTACGAAAATCTTCGAATAAGCGAGATTCTGCAGTTTCGTTTTTTTGTGTTTTCGGGTAGCTCTGATTCATAAAGTGCCGTGCTTAATAGTTTGTTACTACGGCAAATTTAGAACATGTTCAAAAATTGTTATGGAAAAATCTGATATGGTTATGGTAAAATCAGGTATTATGTTTTAAAACATAAAAGCCTGCTAAAACAGGCTCTTATTTGTTAAAAAAACAATTCATTTTTCTTTTGTTTTCTATATTATTTCTTTTATTTTCTTTTTGAACGGTATACTTTTTTGAGTTTTTATCAAAAATTACTGTTGGTTTTCTGTTGTGTTTTAGTTTTTTTTCATAGTTTTTTGAACCACCAAACCAATGGTATATCAGAATTTACCACTGGCAAGTAATTTCCGTTGCAATTTAATCGTATAGTTTTATTAATTTGTTTTCCGTTTTTTGCGTCATAAGTGCGAATTTCATATTTGCCTTTGGGCACAGAAAAAGAACTTTTAAATTTATCTGTTGTAAAAAATATGATACCTTTTTCCGGATTTTCAATAGAATAATACTCCTCTTTATTCACGTTTGTTCTGGTCATATGCGCTGCATCAGTCAAAAAGTTAATGTCTTTCACTGGAATCGAAGGACAAGAACCTCCTGCCATAAAGATTGCCCAACTCATTTCGGGATAGTTTTGTGCATAGTAAGTTACAGCTTTATCGGGAAATAAATCGCGATATTCTTTTACTGCTTTGTAAGCTTCGGTGAAAGTTACCTTGCCCACTTTTTCGAGGCGAGCGTGTTGGCGCGGCGCCAGATTTTTACCACCATCGGGAGCATAGACTGTTCTGTCATCCTTATAATGCCAGTAACGAATATCAATAATATCAATCAATTTTGAGCGAACCGGGTCTTTGAGAATTGCATCCTGCACATCTTTTGTACAACTAAGTGCAATGAAAGGATTTTTTCCTGTTTCAGTTTGCCATTCCTCAATTACATCGAGCCAAAACTGAACAAAATGCAACGGTCCGGTGTATTCCTGACTAATGAGATGCACCACATTATCGTAGTCGGACAATTCGTCCAAACACATACGAATGTAATTTCGAAGTAGCGCTCTGCGAACCGGATGATTCACATCATAAAAATCATCGGCTACAAAAACTCTTTTATCGCCGGCAAAATGAACGGGTTCGTTAAAACCTGTGTTGTTTATATTATTTACAGTTCGCCAGGGTGAATCAACCCAATGTGCACCGGCTTCGAGAATGTTGTGTTGGAAGAAATGTTGGTGATACAGTAAAATACCTTTTTTTCGTGCTTTTGACGAAAACTCTTTCAATCGCATCCAGTACCATTGGTTTGGTTGGGTTAGGTCGTATTTCGAAAGTCCATCCCATGCCGTTCCTTCACCGCTTCGGGCAAAAGGTTGCTCATAAAAGGGCGCCCAAACATCACCATCGGAACGACGAATACGCTGATGATCGTCGCGACGACGGTCGTACCAAAGGCCATAGTTGTGATCAAGGACAGCAATTTGGTTGGTTTGCATAAAATTAACTACAGAATCAATATAATCCGTTAGTCCAAAGCCTTCCATGGCCGGGACAAAACGTGTGATATGAGGTTTTGAGGATAATATATTTTTTTTGCGAAGTTTACCGTTCCACCAGGCTACTTCCAATTTGCCTCCTGTTATCAATGTATTATCAACTGTAATTTTTCCATTCTTTATCCCAATTTCAGGGCGATATTCTTTGATACGCATCGGTCGAGGTTCATTGAGACTAAATTTTATGTTGACAGTAGAGGAGGATGGTTTTATTTCGAGCAAATCAATCCATTCTTCTAATGTTAGTACTTTTTTTCTTGATTCGTCAGCCATACGTGCTGCCATTTCTAAAGTCGGGCTACTCGATGCATCGGTTGAAACTGGTAAAAGTTTAGCTCGTTTGCTGACATCGGCTTTTAATCGTTCGGCAAGTTGTGCATAGAACAAACTGCGTGGTTGCACATGATTGTTCGATTCAGCCCAATTTCCGTTGCCATTGTATTGTGCCCAACTCCCGTAAGCGCTGTTTGTAGCATCCGTAGCAGGAGAATAACAATCAATACGTGATGCGGTGCATTGCCACAACATGCTGTTGGCTGCATTCCAACCTGTTCCGTTTTTATCCTGCTCCAGATTTTTCAGCGAAAGATTATTTCCATCGATATTTACGATATCGAAAAGCAAACCCGAAGCCCATGAGCCTACCGATCCGCTAAAACTTTTCGATAGATAGGTTTGGCATTGAACAAAAGCATTAGGTCCGGCTGCGCAATATCCCGCTGCAAAATCGTGGATACCATTCTCTGAATAACACCGCTGAAACAAATTCAACTGACCAAGCGTATAAAAAACGATTCGTCTGTGCCCACCAATTTCAGAAACAGGCTGATAAGCCCGACAATCTTCGACGGTTATTTGCATCGATGTTGGTTGTAAAACCACAGTGCTTCCCGCAAAATGCCGGAAATCGACCTGACGAATCCAACAATTTTCGGCATTTTCTACCGAAATTCCGTTCCAGCTATGGTCTTCATCTTTCTGATTTTTTTGATTGAATGCTGATATCAGTGTGAGGTTTTCTATGCCTGATTCCGATATCCGTTCTGGATGAATGTAACGCGTAACGATACCGGAGCCAAACTTCGCATCGATAGCGGTTGTAATGGGTGCATCTATGGTAATGGTATTGCCATTCACTGAAGCTATTTTTCTTTCCCAGACAATATCAACATCGCCCGGTTTCCAACCGAGCGCATCAATGCCACCTCCAAAAATATTACAACCAATTGATGAAATCCATTGTGCTGTAGAAGGACGTGTGATTTTTATCCTTTCTCCCACACGAAACAAATTTGCTCTCGAAACTTGAAAACTTTTGGCATTTACCGGCACGTAGGAGTTGATAATTGTAGCGGTATCCTGTAAGACGGCATCTCTTTTTGCGCGGATATAAATTACGGAACCACGATCGAAACCTGTTTTTTTCAGGATAGTTTGTTTTTTATCACTACCTCTCAATACGATTCCTGACGAATGTATTATAATGCTTTTGTCCAGTTCATAAACTCCGGGTGCAAGAATCACAGCGCCACGATGTCCTTTTGAATCGGGAGGGAGAGAAGCTATTCGATCTATCGCACGCTGAATTGATGCCGAAGCATTGGACTCTGTGTGTGGAATATAGATAACATTGTTTACCAATGGGATGCTGTCGTTTGACTGATGGTAACCACAATAAGAAAAATCAATAATGCGGTTGCCTTTTTCGTCCTGTTCATATACAATTTTTCCTGCTACAACTTTCAGCGGGAAATAGTTAGCTGAATGCATTTGCCAAATCGACAAAAACATCAGTAAAACTATGTTTTTGAGTTTTTTCATGCTAATGAAATAAATATGCAAATCAACAAAGCGACAAAATGTAGATAATTTAATTATGATTAAGACGCTTAAATTGCGATAATGTCATATTTATAATTGCAGAAACGATTAAGAAAACAGTTTTTTATACTTAATGAGCAACCAAAATGTTATTCAAGGTATTTTTAAAAAGTATTTGAAAAAGAATTATGTGTTTAGTTTTTAAGCACATAATTCTTTTCATGAAATTATTAACTTTTTATACCTAAAAAATTTAATAAATATACTTATCACTCCCCTAAAGATTCCCCCTTTTGAGTTTATCCGACGTGGCGGAGGGCTGGGGGCATTACTTTTTTAATAACGTAGCCATTTCCACATTTCAGCCCAGGTTACTTTTTTGCCGTACATAAGTATGCCTGTGCGATAAATTTTAGATGCAACCCATGTAGTGCCAATAAATGAGAGTATTAAAACACCCACCGAAAGTGCAATTTGCCATACAGGCACATCAAAGGGCAAACGCACCATCATTACTATGGGTGAAGTGAAAGGAATGAGCGAACACCAGAATGCAAGCGGACCATCGGGGTTTTCGGCGCTGAATATTCCTGCATAAATTGCAAATATAATCGGCAACATAATCGGCATTGTAAATTGATTGGTGTCGGTTTCGCTATCCACAGCTGAACCTACGGCTGCAAAAAGTGAAGCGTATAAAAGATAGCCGCCCAAAAAATAAATAATGAACAATGTTATAAGCTGAAAAAAGTCAAGTCCGTTTATGGCAACAAGAATTTCCTGAATTTCAGACGGCATTGCCTGTGCCGGCATACCGGTTTGATTCAATTGTTGAAGCTGGTCAACAGTGTCGGGTGTAAGTACATTTCCCATTGAGGAATTTACGGCAAACATAATTCCCACGGTAAGCACTACCCATAGAAAAACCTGTGTTAATCCAACTAAAGCGATACCGATAATTTTGCCCATCATCAGTTCGAAAGGTTTTACCGATGATACAATCACTTCCACTATCCGATTGGTTTTTTCCTGCACAACGCCGCTCATTACCTGTGCACCGTAAATCACAATAAACATGTAAATTATGAATGCGGTTATCATTCCGAACACAACTGCAAGTTCTGCTGATGCCTGTTTTTCTTTACCATCCTCGCCCCATTTAATGGTTTTCAGATCGATATTTGTTTTCGATTTTTCAACCATTTCGCGTAAATTCGGAATGTTGTATGCAGCTAATTTCTGTTCTTCAATATATCGATTGAGCTGACCAGAAATGTAGCTTTTCAGTTCGAGATTAATTTGTTTGTCTGAATATAGAGTGGCTGCGGCAGGATTATCGATAAGATTGCCGTTGATATACAACAATGCAGTAATTTGCTTCGATTTTTCAGAGTTATTTTTGTACGCATCAAATTCTTCGTCGATGTACTCAAAAACATAACTTTCGTTGTTTTTCAACACATCTTTATAAAGATTTGTCCGGTCGATAACCACTATTTTTTTGATCTTATCGTCTTTTATACTTCCCAACCAAACGATAAGGGCGACCATACCAACAATTAACAAGGGCGTAAGAAATGTAAGCAAGATAAATGATTTTTTCATTACCCGCGTGGTATATTCTCTTTTTATGATAAGATTTATTTTCGACATAATTTCTGGAGTTTATTTAGGTTGAACGGTTTGGATAAAAATATCATTCATGCTTGGCAAAATTTCGTCGAACGATAGAATTTCGGTTTGTTTCATTAAACGTGCCAGCAGTGAGTTGTTTGTATCAGCGTCAGTTTTTTTAATGGTTAATTCGTAAATGCCATTGCGTTCAGCAGTATCAATCATTTCAAAACCATCGGCTGTTACAGCTTTGCGCGAGCGGAGCAAATAAGTGTTTGTAGCGTGTGAAGCCCGGATTTCTGCCACATTTCCCTGAAGTACAATTTTGGCTTTGTCCACCAAAGATATATTTTCGCACAAATCTTCAACGGTGCTCATATTGTGTGTGGAAAAAATAATTGTAGCGCCTTTGCCCTTCAGCGCGAGAATTTCTTTTTTCAGAATATCGGCATTCACAGGGTCAAATCCACTGAAAGGTTCGTCGAAAATCAGCAATTTCGGATTGTGCAAAACTGTGGTAATAAACTGCACTTTTTGTGCCATACCTTTCGAAAGTTCCTCCACTTTTTTGTCCCACCAGGTTTGAATTTCAAATTTTTCGAACCAGTATTTGAGCGATTTCAGGGCATCATTCTTTTTCATTCCCTTTAATTGAGCCAGATAAAGCGCCTGTTCGCCAACTTTCATTTTTTTGTACAAACCACGTTCTTCTGGCAAATATCCTATTTGCTGCACGTCTTCGGCAGTCAGTTTTCGTCCGTTTAATAAAATCTCACCGCTATCGGGCGCCGTAATACAATTGATAATTCGGATTAAGGTTGTTTTCCCGGCTCCGTTTGGTCCAAGCAGTCCGTAAACCGAATTTTCGGGCACTTCAAGCGAAACCCCATCGAGTGCACGATGTCCATCGTACTGTTTAACTACATTTTTTACTTCAAGTAATGTCATATAATTTATTAATGTAAAAATGAAAAATGAATTTTATTATTGAAACATTCTCATATTGTCACTTGGTAGCGAAGCAAACATCCTGCAAATCGGGATTGGCATATTAGCATATTAGCACATTAAATAACTATATCTTCCCATTGTCGGCAAAACTGTAATATTTTCCACGGGCTATAATGATATGGTCTAATAGACGTAAGTCAACCGCAGTGCAACTTTCCTTCACTCTTCGGGTAACTTTATCGTCCTCACCGCTCGGAAAGTTTTGTCCTGATGGATGATTGTGAGCCACAGCTATTGAAACGGCTGATTTTTCGAGTGCGAGTTTCAATAACATTTTAATATCCACAACCGTTTGTTGTATGCCACCTTGCGTCAATCGTTTTACGTCAATTACTTTATTTGCTCCATCGAGCAAAGCTACCCAAAATTCTTCGTGCTGCAAATCAATAAGAATTGGCTCAAAAAGCTCAAAAAAATCCTGACTTGATGATATTTTCTTTCGTTCTAACACCTCCGACATTTTTCGCCGTTTTGCTAATTCGAGTGCGGCCATAATGGTAATGGCTTTTGCAGGTCCTATTCCTTTGAAGTGTTTGCACATTTCGTTGATGCTCATCCGAGCAAGTTCGTTCAGGTTGTTATGGCAATCGTTTAAAATTCTACGCGAAAGTTCTACGGCTGATTCTTCGGTATTCCCCGAACCAATTAATATTGCAAGTAACTCGGCATCCGAAAGGCTTGTAGCTCCACGTGAGGCCATTTTTTCTCGTGGACGGTCGTCTTCAGACCATTCGCGAATGGTTAATCGTTTTTCGTCAGTTACCATAAAAACACAATTTTTTTTGGGTAAAGCTAAAAATATATCAACGTTTTGAAACTACTTTGACGATTGAAAGTATTATATACCAAATTATTATCAGACTGAAAGCTTCGAGACGGAAAGTTCCGATTAAAGCTCCCGCACCTGCAATAAATACAAGCTGAAGTATATTTTGTTTGTCCTTCAGGTTTTTAAATTTCAGCGAAAACATGGGTAATTCCGATACAAGCAATAGCGACGTTCCAACAATGAAAAACAGCACCATCCATTCGTTCACCGCAAGCATTTTATCGTGCGAGTAACCAATCCCAATCCAGAAAATGGCATTCGCAGGCGTGGGCATACCTAAAAATGATGTGGTTTGACGCTCATCGATATTAAATTTGGCAAGTCGCAAAGCTGAAAACACAGGAATTAGAAAACTTGTGTAGGCAACCCAACCTGGAAAAGTGCTTGCGCTTAAAAGTGCAAAAGCAACTGCGCCCGGAGCCATTCCAAAACTAATTACATCGGCAAGCGAATCAAGTTCTTTGCCCATTGGCGAGTAAGCCTTTAGTAATCGCGCTGCAAAACCATCGAGAAAATCGAAAAGCGCAGCTAACAGAACGAGAAACAAAACCATTTCAAACCTACTCTGAAAAGCAAAATAAATTGCCATCGCTCCTGAGAAAAGATTAAGGCAGGTGATGAAATTTGGTACGTGTTTTTTAATCATAATCGGTGATAGATAATTTTTTGATAATGTGTCAATGAACTAATGTGCCAATAAGATAATGTGCCAATAAGATAATGTGCCAATAAGCCAATTTATTCTACCAGAATTGGACAACTATATTTCAATTTTTACAATTAATTAATCGCTTTCAATTTGGTAGTGTTTATAAGGAATTTAATCAGTCATAATGATATTTACATGCATATATTATTATAGTATGGTCCTTTACCTGATAAACTAATCTGTGTTCTCTGTCAATTCTTCTCGACCAAAAGCCTGATAAATCATATTTCAAAGGTTCAGGTTTGCCTTTGCCTTCAAATGGTGTATGTTGAATGTCTTTGATTAACTCATTTATTTTTTTGAGCATTTTTTTATCCTCAATTAGCCATGAAGTGTAATCTTCCCATGAATTTTTTGAAAACAATATTTTCATTTCGGCTCAATTAAATCTTTTATAACGCTCTTACCATCGTTAATCTGCTCAATAGATTCATAAAGCCGATTTGCATTAGCTTTTGAACGTAACAAATGTACTGTTTCCATAATGGAATTGTATTCATCTAACGATATTAATACAGCTCCATTGCCCGCGCCGCGTTTAATTATAAGCGTTTCGTTATTTTCTTCAACTTCATCGAGAAATTTTTTTAATCCCGTTCTGAATTCTGTAAAATTTGCTGCAATCATAAATATGTACTTATTTAAGTATTTATTAAAGTACAAATATAATACCTTTTTTTATTAAATCAATATATATCGGTATACAAATAATTGATTTAAAAAATAAGTAAAAATGCGTGTTATAAGAAATTATATTTGTTGCTGCTCAGTGCTTCAAAAGGTAACTGTAAGTACCAATTTAGTCTTAAAAATTGATTATTTTCAGTATAAATGTATATAAAAAGCACTCGAAAATGCAAATTAAACCTATGTTGCACCCCTTCACATTATTCCCCCTTCAGGCTTCGACGTGAGCTCAGCCGAACGGGGTTAGGGGGCTGATTTGTTACTTTCATTCTTTATTTTTACTATCCATTAAAATTGTTACAGGTCCATCGTTTACGAGAGCCACTTTCATGTCGGCAGCAAATGTACCGGTTTTTACTTCTTTTCCCAATTTTTCGGATACCAATTTACAAAAATTTTCATACAACGGAATTGCAATTTCAGGTTTTGCTGCGTGTATGTATGAGGGACGGTTGCCTTTTTTTGTCATGGCGTGAAGTGTGAACTGACTTACAATCAGAATTTCCCCGTTAATATCCATAACTGAGCAATTCATAACGCCATTCTCGTCATTGAAAATACGCAGATTTACAACCTTTGCAGCCAGCCATTCGCCGTCAGTTGTTGTATCAGCTTCTTCAATTCCCACGAAAATCAATAGTCCGTTACCTATTGCCGATTTTTTTTCACCATCAATAGTAACTGATGCTTGTGAAACTCTTTGAATTACTAATCGCATAAATATTAAAATTGACTTATAAAGCCTACAGTTCTTCTTTCAGTTTTTTTGGCAGCCCATCAACTACCAAATCGTACGAATGGCGGATAAGCTCGAACATAAAATCTTTTGATATTGCAAGATGTACAAAAACGCAATTCCAGTGTTTTTTATTGAAATGATAGGCGGGAGTAATCGCCTCGTATTCCTCACGAAGTTGTAAAGCGCGTTCAGGATCGCATTTGAGGGCAATTTGCGTTTCAGGATTGTCGAGGGGCAATAACGCAAACATTTTGCCCTGCACCTTAAAAACGAGAGAAAATTCGTCGAAAGGAAAACATTCTGTTACACCTTTTAAGCTAAGGCAATATTTACGCAGGTCTTCGTAGTACATTGCTTAAAGTATTTAAAAGCCAAAAATAGTTATTTTTGTCAAAATACTACTTCAAACCGATATGAAAAATTAAATGATGGGTATTTTCTCTTTTGGTGATTGAATTGAGTTGTTATTTTTTTATTGTTTCATAAAAAGCGCGGTTTCAGTATTTTCATCAGCCCTGATTTTTAAATAATAAACACCTTTTGGTAATTGCAATTCCGAAAATGAAATTGTTTCGGATTGAATTCCTGCATTAGAAACCGATCTTTCAATTCGTCCGATATTTTCACCTGAAATATTATAAACATCGATATTTACTTTGGTTGCATTGCCTGAATCAAATATGAAATTAATATTTTCACCAGCCGGATTTGGCCATATTTTCAAAGCATTATTTTGTTGAAAATTATTTTTTAAACCTGTATAAACCGAAGGAGGTGTTAGATATGGACGGAAGAAATTATAAACCGAACTTATGGCATTGGAAGTTGTTGGTACTGAATGTCCGGTTCCGTAATTTAGGAGTGTTGAAGTTGTTACACCCAAACCATCGAGTTTTGTTTTGAATTTCTGAATCTGATCCTGATAATAACCGGCATCAGTAGTATTGTAAAAGAACAAAACCGGAGCAGTGGCGGCGGTTTCGGCAAGATAAGCAGAGCCTTGTTTTTCCCAAACTGCGTAATTGCTGGCAAGTGCTCCCCATGCCCACGGACAGCGGGTTTC
>CAZDSY010000005.1:12975-42721 GCA_964508285.1 uncultured Paludibacter sp. | reverse complement strand
TCATACGAACTTCGTAAAGATAATGCAAGTGCACAGCTTAAAGAATTTTTCTATAAACATCCTTACACGCCATTTTACGACAAAACAAACCTTATGCTTGGCATTTTGGAGTTTGAACAGAAAAAATATGAAAGTGCCATCAGCTATTTCAACAACATCAATTACAAGAAATTAAGTTTTCGGGAACGTACCGATTATCTGTTTAGCAAAGGATACGCTTGCATTGCTACCGAACGTTATACTGAAGCACGCGATATTTTTCGTGAACTTAAATCGATGAACACACGCTTCAACTTAACCGCTATTTATTACTACGCTTATTCAGAATATGCATTAGGAAATTATACGGTTGCCTTACCAGAGTTCCTCGCTATTGAAAGTAATCCTGCATACAGTAATATCGTACCCTATTATATTGTACATATTTACTACGCTCAGAAACAATACGATAAATTGTATGACAAGGCAAACCGCTTACTGCGCGAAAATCCCGACAATAAAAACAACGGCGAAATCTACCGTATTTTGGGACGCATAGCTTATGAAAAGAAAGATTATGCCGGAGCTGTAGATAATTTCAAAAAATCCGAAGCAATTCTTCCGCAAGTTTACCGAAGCGATGTATATCTTTTCGGATTATCCTTTTATCAGTTACGTAACTATTCCGAAGCTGTAAAATATCTTTCGAGAGCAGTTACCCAACGAGATGAAATGAGCGAGAATGCATATTTGCATCTTGGAAATGCATATTTGAAACTTAACGATAAAACAAACGCACGCCTTTCTTATGAAGCTGCTTTACGCACTTCGTTTAATAAATCGGTGCGCGAAGAGGCAATGTACAACTACGCGCTTACGACTTACGAAACAACTACTGCGTTTGGCGAATCGGTTACGGCTTTCGAACAGTTTATTTTTGAATTTCCGAATTCGAAATACACCAATCAGGCTTACGATTATCTGGCATCAGCGCTTATGACAACCAAAAATTATGAATCGGCTTATCAAACCATTCAGAAAATTAAAAATCCGAACGCGCGACTGCTCGAAACAAAACAATACCTTCTTTATCAGATTGGAACGGAAGCTTATACACAGAATAATTTTGAAAAAGCAATAGAGTATTTCACACTTTCATTGCAAAGCGCTCCCACCGGCAATTATTCTGCTGAAAGTCTGTTTTGGAGAGCCGAAAGTTATTTCCGAACCGGTAATAGCGACAAAGGCTTAGCTGATTTACGGGCATTTAACAACAATACAAATTCGAAGAACAGCGTTAACAGAGTATTGGCAAATTATTCGATGGGGTACGGTTATTTTCATCAGAAAGATTATAATAACGCGCTCATATGGTTTTTACGATATGTTGAAAATGAGACAAATACAGGAAAAACAACCTATGCAGATGCACTCAACCGTATAGGCGATTGTTATTTTTACGCACGAAACTTTGCAAAAGCCGAAACTTTTTATGCACGAGCTTCTTCAGCAAGTCCGGGTTCCGCCGATTATGCTTTGTTCCAAAGTGCTTACGCTGCCGGTTTACAAAAAAATTACAGCAACAAAATTGCAACGCTCGAAAAAATTATATCTCAATATCCCAATTCTGAATATATCGACGATGCTTTTTATGAAATTGGACGTTCGTACATAATGCTCAACAATGACAACAGCGCAATAAATGCATTTCAGCGTTTGCTCGATCGTATGCCCAACAGCACTCTTGCACCGAAAGCTGCACTTGAAATTGGCATGGTTTATCTGAATGCTTCACGCTACGAACCTTCAATTGCGGCTTTTAAAAAAGTGATAACTACATATCCCGGCACACAGGAAGCGCAGACAGCTCTTGAGAGTCTGGAAACTGTATATATCGAAATTAATGATGTGGCTTCATACATAGCATACACAAAGAGTATCGGGGTTTCATCGGCGAATACCTCCGCTGCCCGTGAAGATTCCATCACATTTGTGGCTGCCGAACGTCAGTACATGAACAGCAATTACGTTCAGGCAATTTCAGGAATGCAATCGTATAGGAAGAAATTCTGCCCCGGCGGACGCTACTGCACCACTGCACAATATTATATTGCCGACAGTTACTATCAAAGCGGCAATAAACAAAATGCATTGCAGGCTTACGATGCCTTACTTAAAATTACAGGAAATCCATACATTGAAGAAGCAGCGCTGCGAAGCGCAGAAATTACGTATGACAACAAGGATTATGCTGCGGCATTACGTTATTTTAGTCAACTTCAAAGTGTTGCACAAAGTACTGAAAACCGCAATGCCGGCAGATTGGGAGTTCTTCGTTGCAGTTATTTCCTGAACGATCATCAAACGACCATCAACATTGCAAACGAAATTCTGGCAGATTTCCGTTCGACAGAACAACTTAAAAATGAAGCACGTTACAATCGCGCTAAAGCATACCTTGCTACAAATCAGGCATCACTTGCTGTAACCGACCTGAAAACGCTTGCCACTGATACACGCACAGCCAATGGCGCCGAGGCCAAATATTTATTGGCAAACATTTATTTTGAACAGGGAAAACTTACCGAATCGGAAAACGAAATCATGGATTTTGCCAAGAAGAATACCCCTTATCAATTCTGGTTAGCACGAAGTTTTGTGCTCCTCTCAGATATTTATATTCGTCAGGGTAACGATTTTCAGGCAAAACAATACCTGCTCAGTCTGCAAAAAAATTACACCGTGCAAGATGAAATTCAGGATATGATAAACGTTCGACTGAAAAATATTGCTTCAAGAGAAACCAAAAATATGTTCAGATAAATGAATTAAATGTCAGAAAATACATCAACTCAATATATGAAAATGAAAACATCAGGATATAAATATATCGTTCTTGCTTTTATTACTGCTGCAGGTTGTGTTTCACTAAAGGCACAAACCACTCCTAACGACAAAAATGTTACGGTAGAGCGAGAATTTAAACCTGTTATTCAGGATGCGGGAAAAATTAACCAAACACCCCAAATTCTCGAACCAAATGTAACAAAACTTGATGCACGCTATTCGGAATTCAATCTTCGGCTTGAACCCGATAATAAAATTTACCCTATTCCTTCGGCTGAACTTGAACGCCAACGCAAGCGTAACGAAAGAGAAGGTTTTTTACGGTTTGGAATGGGCAACGGCATTAACTCACTTGCCGAATTAGCTTTACCTTTGATAAGTAAAGATGATATTTTGCTCGATCTGAAACTGAATCATTTGGGTAATTTCAGTTCAAAAGCCCACTCAATAACGAACGCTGCATTATCACTTGACAAGTATTACAAAAATACCGATATTTTTGGCGGTGTAGGTTTCGGTCATGAATATCTGAAGTATTATGGCGATAATTTTAATTACGGCACTCCCGGCACTGATATCAATAAAACCAATTTTAGTACACTCCTCGCTACTCTCGGCGATAGCATTTACAAAGAACAGGATTTATACCGTATAACCCGTACGGCTCAGGAATTCAAACTGAAAGATATTGCCGGTTTACCAAAAAGTGAAACATTCTGGCGGTTTAACACATATTTTGGCGTAAAATCGTTGCCTCATGCTTCGGATGTAAAGTACAATGCTGAAGTACGGTTTCAGTCCTTTGATTCTATACTTGGTTTAACCGAGAATATTATCGATGCAATAGGGGGATTCAGTACAATAACAGGAAAAAACCGTGCTGGAGTTGACATCGACCTGAAACATTTGATGTATAACAAAGGCAGCAGCATTTCGGGATTTAATTTCTGGGATGCTTACACTGTTTTTACTATCAATCCGTTTTATAGTATCGACCGTGATAATTTTAATATTCGTCTGGGTGTAAAATCGAGTTTTTCTTTTGTGTACGGAAAAGCTTTCAATCCATCGCCCGATGTACATGCCGAATGGCGAGTTATCCCTAAATTAATTGCGTTGTATGCCGGTGCCAATGGCGATTACAAAGTGAACACACTGAACAGTATGTTTAAAGAAAACCGCTATTTATATTCCGATTTACGCGTTCAGGACACTTATACCCCTGTAAATTTCTATGCCGGATTGAAACTAAAACCGGTAAATAATTTTCTGATTGATGGTTTTATCAATTATAAAATTATTGATAATCAGTATTTCTTCGTGAATAAAGCGTATAAATCGAACTCGGTAAATACGGTTGATTCAGTAATTTTCACGAATCGATTCAATGTAATCTATTCAGGAGCTTCGCTTATGAAAGTTGGTTTACGTGCTAATTATAACATTTTTAACTTCATGAATTTTGAAATTCTCGGGGCATACAACAATTGGAATCTGACTTCCGGAGAACTTGCCTGGAACAAGCCAAAATTTGAAGCCAACATGAATGCCGATCTGAAACTAACCAACAACCTCAGTTTAGCTGCCAATGTATTTGTTGAAGGTGAACGCTATGCCCGCTTCAACAATAAAACCATGCGCATGAAACCCATTGTTGATATAAATTTGTCGGCTGCATATTCATACAGCAACTGGTTTACGGTTTTCACAAAAATCAACAATCTGCTTAATAGTAAATACGAATACTATTACGGTTACGAAGTACAAGGTTTAAATGCTATGGCAGGAGTAGCATTTTCGTGGTAAAATTTATTCATCATTTATAGATTCGGGTTCGGGGTTTCAGGTTCCTATTTATTTTCGTCTTAGTCTTTAGTCTTTATACATTTTTCAAACAAAATGAAACAAATTAATGAATTAAAAATTGCAATTTGCAGCGATCATGCAGGTTATGAATTAAAACAGCATGTAATTGAATATCTTAAAACTAAAAATCCCATCGCAATGCACGATTTCGGAGCATACTCAAATCAAAGTTCTGATTACCCCGACTTTGCACATCCAATGGCTTCGGCAGTAGAAAATGGCGAATTTGATTTTGGTATTTCAATTTGCGGAAGCGGAAACGGTATTAGCATGACAGTAAACAAACATCAGGGAATACGTGCTGCACTATGTTGGAACACTGAAATTGCTCGTTTAGCCCGTGCACACAATAATGCAAACGTGTTGTCATTACCTGCACGTTTTATTTCCGTTACCGATGCTTTTGAAATGGTCGATATTTTCTTTGCCACCGATTTTGAAGGTGGACGTCATCAGGGACGCATCGACAAAATTCCACAGTGCTGAAAGACATAGCAAAGAGCAAGGAGCAAAAAACAAAGATTGTTAAGAGTTACAAGAAAGCAAGATCATGTGCCAACTAGTCAATATGCCAATTTACACAAATCAAAAACAAAATGAACCGATAAACTCTATAAACTTAAAAACCTGAAACTTGAAAATCTGAAACTTGAAACTAAAAAAACAACAATGCAAAGAACAGAAATATCAAAATACGGCGAGTTTGGCCTGATAAAACATCTTACCGAAAAAATCCAACTTCAAAATGCATCAAGCATAAAGGGTGTGGGCGACGATGCTGCCGTGCTTGATTACAACAATAAAAAAGTGCTCGTGACCACCGATTTATTGCTCGAAGGCATACACTTCGATCTTACTTATGTGCCTCTGAAGCATCTCGGATACAAATCCGCTGTTGTAAATTTTTCCGATATTTACGCCATGAATGGGCAACCCAAACAAATTACTGTTTCTCTGGGAGTTTCTAAACGTTTTTCGGTAGAAGATTTGGAAGAATTATATGTTGGGATTCAACTTGCCTGCAAAAATTATGGCGTTGATCTGGTGGGTGGTGATACTTCAGCTTCACTTACCGGTTTAACAATAAGTATAACTTGCATTGGCGAAGGCGAAGAAGGAAAGATTGTGTATCGAAACGGAGCCAAACCAAACGATTTGATTTGTGTAAGCGGTGATCTTGGTTCGGCATACCTTGGATTACAACTATTGGAACGCGAAAAATTAGTTTTTAACACCGATAATAATGCGCAACCCGATTTTGAAGGCAAAGACTATATTCTCCAACGGCAACTAAAACCCGAAGCGCGCAAAGACATTGTGGAGGCACTCGCCGAGAAAAATATAATTCCTACTGCAATGATGGATATTTCGGATGGTCTGTCATCAGAATTAATTCATATTTGCACACAAAGCAACACCGGTTGTAGAATTTACGAAGATAAAATTCCTATCAGTTATCAAGCAGCTTTGATGGCTGAAGAACTTAACATGAACATTGTTACTTGCGCTCTAAACGGCGGCGAAGATTATGAACTTGTTTTTACGGTTTCGATGGACGATTACGATAAAATTGTAACCCTGGACGGGGTTGGAATTGTTGGTCATATAACCAATGCCGATAAAGGATTGCATCTAGTCGGACGTGAAGGCGAAGAAATTGCTCTGAAAGCACAAGGTTGGAATTCACTGGAATAAAACATCAGTGTTAAGTTTCAAAGTTACATGTTTCAACTGTCAACTGTCAACTAGTATCTTTTTCTTTTTCATTTCAGAATATAATCAACGTATTCCACCGTATGTGCACTGAAATAGCCTAAAATCGCACCGTAAAGATTTGTATATGGATTTGCAGGACTTGAAGAATTTGGTCCTCGCATGGAGCTTACACTGCTGAAATATTCGAAAACAAGTTTTTCGATGCATTGCATTTCCACCGTAATTTTATCTCCTGCACGCAACTCAGGATTGTAAATTATCAGCAAACTTTCTACAACATTTCCATTCACCAGCCGATCGTTTAAAATATTATTCCGGTTAACAAGTTTACCGTTTACATACGTCAGAAATCGATAGTAATTTGTTTGATTGGCAGGATCGGTAAATTTCACACGCACTTCGTAGAAAGGAGCAGGCTGATTTCCCTGCGGTGGTCCACCTCCGGGATAAACAGAGTTCAAAACCGTTACAGTATCAATTTTTACTTTCGCAGGCATGGTAGAAGTTGATGTAATCATTTCATCTTTGGTCTTTACATTTAAAAGATATTTGTTCCCTTCTTCACCGAAAATCATTGTGGATACATAAACTCCGGGTGATATTTCACTGAGTTTTTCTGTTTTTCCGAAATTATCTGATATTTGAACTTCTGCATTTGTTTCAAATGGCACATTAATACTTTCGTCGAGGCTGATAGAACGCGTCAGTACAACTCGCGCAGGTTCGTTCAGTCCGATACCAGCTTCAACTACCAGTTGCGGATGTGCAGCATTTATATCAATGTCAACCTCTTCAGTGCACGATATAATTACGATACCTGTAAGCACTACAATAATCAACCTTATTATTTTCTCACTAAATCCATTCATAATTCAAAAAAAATATCTTGATCCACAATTGTTAATTACCTATTAAAACTTAAAATTATACGTAACAGAAGGCACATAAGTAAATAAGTACGTTTTTACAGCAATTGTTTTGGCTGGGTCTTTTTCGTCCTGTTCAAAATCGATGGAAAACGGGTTTTTCTGACCATAAGCGTTGTAAACTGAAAAATTCAGACTGTTTTCAAACTTACGCGTTTTCTTTAATGTATGAGTTGCTCCCACATCCATACGGTGATAATCGGGCATGCGGTAACCATTTCGCTCAGTATAGTAATACTGAATATTGCCGTTAATCACATATTTACCACTGGGGAAGGTAACTGCATTTCCGGTGTTGTACACCCACGATGCCGAAACTGACCATTTTTTGCTGATATCGTAAATTCCTACTACAGATATATCGTGGGTAATATCCTGCCGTGCCGGATACCAATTGTTGTTATTGATACCATCAATCAGTCTTTCCGTACGCGACCAAGTATATCCCACCCAGCCTGTAAATTTCCCCCTTTTTTTTCGGAGTAAAATTTCCAGTCCATACGCTTTTCCTACGCCAAAAAGTAATTCACCTTCGATATGCTCGTTAGCAAAAATATCGGCACCGTTCTTCAGATCAATCTGGTTTTGCATACGACGGTAATATGTTTCTGCACTAAACTGATAAGCATCCGAAGCAAAATTGCGAAAATATCCGAGCGAAATCTGATCTCCAATTTCCGGTTTTACATTCTGACCTGATGAGATCCAAATATCAGTCGGCAATGAAGACGTAGAATTGGATACAACGTGCAAATTTTGTGTGTTTCTCGTCAGGCTTGCTTTTACTGAATTTTCAGCATCAAAAATATACGAAACGTTTAATCTTGGTTCAATATGTAGATATGATTTTACTATTTTTCCTCTTTCATAAGTGGTAGTATCCACAATTATGCCATTTTTATAAGTGTAAAAATCGCCCGGACCAATAAGATAAAAAGCCGAAAATCGAACTCCGTAGTTAATATTCAATTTAGGGGTTGGTTTCCAAACATTGCTTATATAAAATGCATTATCCAAGCTGTACCTGTTTTGTAATTGTTGTGGTTTAAACGATGAATTTTCTGTAGCATCCACTTGTCCTGGCGTAATTGTATGAAAAACGGTGCTTAACCCAAAAATCAATGTATTTGTATTGTTGGCAAACAACTGAAATTCATGCTTCAGATTCCAGTTTTTTATTACAGAATTAAGACTAAAGCCGGCATCGCGCATCAAATTTACACGATAATCGTACATCGAATATATCAACGAAGTGTTGCTGAAAAGTTTTTCGTTCCATATTCTGTTCCATCGAAATGTTCCGGTTATGTTTCCCCAATCAATCCCGAACCTGTCCTGAAACTCAAAAATATCTCTCCCGAAATAACCTGAAAGATAGAGGCGGTTTTTATCATTTATTTTATAATTCAGTTTCAGATTCAAATCATAAAAATACAAGCGATTATTATTGATAAGCGTATCGGGCGAAAGTTTTAGAAACAAATCGGCATACGTACGACGTGCCGTTACAAGATATGAACCTTTATCTTTCACAAGTGGACCTTCGGCATTCAGACGCGATGAAATCAATCCAATCCCACCACCAACATGATGCGATTGATTATTTCCATCGTTCATTTTTACATCCAATACCGACGAAATTCGTCCTCCATATTCGGCAGGTGCCGTCCCTTTAAACATCTGGATATCTTTAATGGCATCGCTGTTAAATGTGGAAAAAAAACCAAGTAAATGGTCGGCATTATAAACAGTGGCTTCGTCGAGTAAAACAAGATTTTGGGAATTATTGCCTCCTCGTACAAAAAAACCACCTCCTGCTTCGCCTACCGATTTTATGCCGGGGGTAAGTTTCAGCGTTTTTAAAATATCAGCCTCACCAAAAATTACCGGGATTTTGCTAATCTCCTTCACTTCAAGTTTTTCCATGCCAATCTCGGTTGAAGTGATATTGTGATTACGGGCTTGTGCAGTAATCACGACATCTTGAAGTTCTGTAGCATTAGGTTCCAGTTTAAAGTTAATCTGCCTGTTTGCAAACAACTTTACGCTTAGAGTTTGCGTGATATAACCCAAATACGAAACTTCGAAAGTATATTCTCCATCGGGGAGTGTCAGCGAAAAATAACCATACGCATTTGTTGTTATGCCTTTTCCGGGCAATTCAACTACGGTTACGTTGGCTCCTATCAAAGTTTCGCCATTACTTGCATCGGTTACTGTTCCGCTGAAAGTGTGTTTTTGAGCCGAAACTATTATAATCGTCTGAAGTGTAAATATCAAAACAAGTAAAAACCTCATAATCGTGTTTTATATTGTCAAATCTTCTTTGTTGCAAAGTTATTCTGTATAATGTCTTTTAACGCTTAAAGGTTTGAATTGTTATATCTTTTTAATATATCGCAAGCGATCTTTTTTACATATTCAAAAAATAACCTTTCCTGAAGGTTTGAACTTTAAGGAAAGGTTAATCTTTGGTTGAATGAAATTAAAGTTTCAACTTTTTTTGAATATCCTTTGGCACAGCATCTTTATGAACAAGTATATTAATGGTTTTATGCAGCACAAACGACTCACTTGCGTACCAAATTCCTTTGTATTTGTTGTCGGTTCCCCAGGAATTTTTAACCAGATAATACTTTTTTCCGTTCTGATCTGTAGCAGTTCCATAAATTACCATACCATGATCATCGGTGGTTTGATAATTGTCAAAATCTTTTTGACGAAGTTCCTGTGTTACATTTACTTCGGTTTGAGGACCTTTAGCCGAGAATATTTTTTCTTCCATTTCTTTTTGTGAAATATTCAGCCATCGGGCTTGATCAGAACCTGGTAAATTTTCCTTTTTTAGTTCTGGATTGGTAGCTACGCCATCTCGAGTGAAACCTTTCTCGCTAACATCGGCACCCCAGGCAATGCAATATCCGTTGTCGACGGAAAAATCAATCACTCGTTTAAACTCTTCTAAAGGTAAATTGTAAGATAGTTCATTGCGCCAGTTATCGGGTATTTCTATTGCAAACGAAGTGTAAAAGGGATGATGCGTAAAAGAAGTAATCGAGATATAATTATCCGGATTAATTCCAAGCGATTGTACATAAGTGAGTGGAGTATATTTTTTCCCTTTTATTGTAAATTCTGTTGGAATTTTACCGAGATAGGCATCCAATATACCATCAAATCCTTTTTTCCATGCTGTTGAAAGTTTTCTATTTGGATTCGAAACAATTACATCAACATAAGCTTTTGTCAATGCATCCAATTCACCATGGCGATGCTTTTCTTCACCATAATTGTATCCAGCCATCAAACTGTCGGGAACAATACCATAATTCTTAATAACGTATAACACATCGTGGAAAGAACCACCTTCGGCAAAATTGGCTGTGGCATGCCGGCGAACATAATTATCGGCTTTATCGGAGTAAGAGTGATGAACTACAAACATTTCTGATAAATCCACCTCCGGTTTCCCCATACGTAATAGCTCAGATTCAAGAAAACCCAGCGCAGAAAAACTCCAGCAGGTTCCGGTACTTGCCTGATTTTTTACAGGTGTTATTTTATTTTCCTTAATAGTTTTGAAAATAAAAGTATCCACAGCAGTAGTATCTTTTACTGCTCCAAAAATAGACAAAGAAAGTCCTGCAAACAAGCAGGTAAAAAGTAGTTTTTGCATATATTGCGTTTGTGTTTCGTGTTTCGTGTTTCGTGTTTCGCGCTTCTAGTTGATATTTTGTTAGCTAATTACAGGGTTCACGAAACACGAAACGCTGAATAATTTATTTAACCGGTATATTCGCTAATGTTTCCACCAAATAATCCCAGAACATTTTTACGGTGGCAATATTTACTTTTTCGTCGGGAGAATGGGGATAGCGAATCGTTGGACCAAACGAAATCATATCCATATTCGGGTAATGTGTTCCGAGAATTCCACATTCTAAGCCGGCATGAATAATCATAACTTTCGGAGTTTTTCCAAACTTATCTTCATAAACCTTGGTCATTTCTTTCAGTATCGGCGAGTCCAGATTTGGTTTCCAACCCGGATAACCTCCTGTAAATTCCACTTTGGCACCTGCTAAAGAAAAGGTGCTTTCAATAACAGAAGCCAATTCTTCTTTGCGGGAATCAACGGAACTTCTTAATAACGATTTTAATTCAACGCTTTTGCCGTTCGATTTAATAATTGCCAGGTTGTTTGAAGTCTCTACCACTGATGGCAATTCAGGTAAAGCTCTGTAAACACCATTGAAACATGCAGTAACACTATTTATCAAATCGTCCTGAATTTCTTCGGGTAACAAACCGGAAGGAAGTTCGGTATCGGTAACTTTAAGTGAAATGTTGTTCTCAACACCAGCGAATTCTTCTATAAACAAATCTTCGCATTCGGCCGCAAAGTCCATCAAATCATCAACGCCTTCGGCCGGAACAGTTATCACTGCGAAAGCTTCACGCGGAATGGCATTGCGTAAGCTACCACCATCGATGCTTGCCAAACGTGCTTCGTATTCTCTTACAGCTTCTTTCAGAAAACGGAACATAAGTTTGTTTGCATTTGCACGTTGCAGATGAATATCCACACCTGAGTGCCCGCCTTTTAAACCTGTGAGAGAAATTTTTAAAGCAACATCGCCTTCAGGAACTTCAACTTCCTGATAAGCAAATGAAATATTGGCATCCAATCCGCCGGCGCATCCGACATACAATTCGCCTTCATCCTCCGAGTCCATATTAATCAGAATATCACCTTTCAGAAATCCCGGTTGCAGACCAAATGCTCCGTGCATTCCGGTTTCTTCATCCACGGTAATAAACATTTCAATGGAAGGATGTGCAATGTCCTTTGATTCGAGAACTGCCATAGCCGCAGCTATCCCTATTCCATTATCGGCACCAAGTGTCGTATCTTTGGCAGTTACCCAATCGCCATCGATGTATGCCTGAATTGGATCGGTTTCGAAATTATGCGCTACACTGCTGTTTTTCTGAGGAACCATATCCATGTGTGCCTGTAGCACTACAGCTTTGCGGTTTTCCATTCCGGGAGTAGCAGGTTTGCGGATTAATACATTTCCTATTTCATCGCGGAGTGTTTCAAGTCCGAGCGATTTCCCGAAATTTTCGATAAACGTACCGATAGGTTCTTTTTTTCCTGAAGGACGTGGAACCTGTGTAAGGCTGTAAAAATGTTGCCAGAGCGCTTTTGGCTCGAGCGTACGAATGTCATTTGCTTCCATTATTTCAATTTTTAGAATATTTATACTGATTTTGTTAAAATGCAAATATCAGCATTTTTTCTGATTTTCATTTTTGAGTTAGGGTAATTTAACGGATAGAAAAACAAAGTTTTACAAAAGAATAAAATCCCGAAACCAAACCATTAATGTTCAGTTTCGGGATATTTCTCAATTGGAATTATCAAATATAATCTACAATTCCTTTATTTTGATGTTTTTGAACCACACTTCATCGCCATGATCCTGAAGAAGAATATTGCCTTCGGCAGCTTCGCCAAATCCGGGCCAAACATTATATTTACTGTAATTTACCAAAGCTCTCCACATTTGTGTACCGCGTTCGTATTCCACAATTTTGATGTCGTTCAGATAATGTTCCACTTTGCTTTCTTTCACCACTATACGGGCATTGTTGAAAAATCCTCCACGGAAAGGTTTATTGTCGGGAGCGGGAATAAGGTCGTAAAGCGAACCAAGTTTACGGTTTCCTTTTACGCCAAGTTTTGCATCGGGATGATTGTTGTCATCGAGAATTTGAAATTCGCAACCTATTGATGAACCTTCACCTTTGTTCAAATCCGTATCCACAAAATATTTAATACCGCTGTTAGCTCCTTTGGTAATCATAAAGTCCACGCTGAGTTCGAAGTTTTTGTACTTTTTTGTAGTTACAATATCGCCGCCATTAGTCGATTCGCCACCGCTTGCTTTCAGCACTTTAAGTATGCCATTTTCAATTACCCAACCTTTTTCGGGGAAAGTTTTAAGTTTAGCGCCACGCCATCCTTCAGTAGTTTTTCCATCCCAAAGCAACTTCCATCCCTGAGCTTTTTCTTCGTCGGAAATGGTGTTGGCAATGCTGTTTACCTGCGGAATTTCCCTGTTATACGGACGGCGAACTTTTTCAAGATCCTGTGTGCAAATACGGATGTTTTTCCACTGAATGGTTTTTCCGGCCATTTTTTCGTTGGCGATAGAATGTACCTGAAGAGCAATAAAACCCGAAGGAGTTACATCATCGAGCACATTGGCACAGGGAATATCATTAAGCCAGGTACGCAAACTTGTTCCAATGGCTTCGATGCGCACTTTGTTCCAGTCGTTGACCTTAAGCGCCTCTTTTGCCTGAGGATTTTTATCGTGCGTGTAAAGCCATCCGCGGCGCGCCTCATCATAAATACCTGCCGACCATGCACGTGGCGATGGATCGATTTCGTACTGATAACCATGCACACGTCCATCCTGATATTCTTTTAAACTGTTGCTGCGAAACTGAATACCGGAATTAAGCCCATCATCTACTTTGAATTCCAGCTCAAGAATAAAATCGCCATACATTTTGTTGGTTGCCAAAAATGTGTTGGGCGTATTCATTTTGGAAATACCAACAATGGCGCCATCTTTTACAATATAATCGGCAGTTCCATTTAATTTTTTCCAGCCTTTCAGATTTTTACCATTGAAAAGCATTTCCCATTTTTCCTGTGAGAATGCCGTAATCGAGGCAAACATCAGGATTGTTGCGATAAAATTGCGTGTTTTCATTTTCTATAAATTTGTTTTTTATAATTTGTTGTGTTTCTAAAAGATTATTATTCGCTACTAAACAGCCCGCAAACCTCAGTCCCCTAACCCTCTAAAGAGGGAACAAGAAAGGGAGTATTGGAGCAACACTCAACATTTGTGCGCTTAAATTTGGCAGTTCATTTGTGAAAATTACTGTTTTATTACTCAGCAATTCTCCTAAAAACAATAAATGATGTTACTTCTTGAAGTGCTGAGTAGTTATTATATTTCGCAATCAATTGTTTAATAATTTATTGGCTTATTATCTATTTTCTTAATTTCTTAATTGGCTTATTATCATATTGGCACATTGGCATATTCCGCAAGCGGAATCTTCGTTTCACTACGATTGGCACATTTCTTAAAAATTCAAATCACTCGTGCGTCAAACTCCTCCAGTATCTTTTTTACTTCAATTTCCGAAGCCAGATAAACAGCTTTTGCTACAGCTTCACCTTCGGCGCCATCAGCAGTAATAACTGAAACCGGCAAATCTTTTGTGCCCTGCATTCCTGAATCAGGCATTACTATGGGCCAATTTGTATGCGGCTTATTGCCCGAAGTAGTCAGACATTCATTGCGCAAGACACACTCAGTAAGCGTGTCCGGAATCTGAATTTTCCAGCCTTCGCCAAAAGGATGATTACCTTTAGCAAAAACAGAACTATTGCCAATATTTAGTAACACATCGGTTATGTTTGAAATATTCAGAATTTCGGACACATTACGCAGCCCATACCCTTTTATATAACCTGATAAATCGATTTTTACATCGGAGTGAGCAAATTTAATGGTCGATTTATCGGTATTTAAAAAGTATTTTACTTTTAAACCGTGAATTTCTGAACCTGCCGAAATATCGAAAAAACCAAGCGTTCTTTTATTGAGCATCTCACATTCGGCAAGAATCCGCATCATTTCCTCGGTTACAACCACTTCCTGCGAACCTGCAAGCCTGTTTATTCCGCTTAATTCACTTTCAGGATTAAATCTGTTTGCATAAGATTCAATCCTGTGAATTTCAGTTTCAATATCCTGAGCAATAGTTTCTAAATCTTTTCTGCTGATTACGCTTATAAGCGCCAAATCGATGCGGGTAAACATTGCGCTAAACCAAGCATATAAATAGTTTCGTCCATCGGGTAATTGCTTTCCGGAAAATTGCATTTCGGACTATTTTTTTGATTTACGAAAAAATTTTACCGGCAAAAGAAATAAAATCCGTACAAAAATCCACAATAAATAGAGTACAACTGCGCCAATCAGCACATAAATCAATGAACTTATAATTTCGACAGCCGGTGATTTATACGCAATCACCGCGCCAACATTAGCTGCAAATGCTATCAAAAAACATATTGCTAATGAAATAAGTTCTTTTTTAACGCGTTTAGCGGGTATTATAATGTCTTTCATTTTTTAATTAGAACAATGAGTAAAGAATGTAAAATGAAGAAATGTAAAATGAAGAAATTTTACTCTCTCTTTCTTAATTTCATAATTTCTCTCCCGATGCTTCAGCGATTTTTTTACACATAACCGTTTGATAAAATAGATGTTTAAATAGAATATTAATACAATTTAATTTACTCAAATTAAAAATGGCGGTTACGAAAACACATTTCTAGTAAGGTTAAAATCATATACACAAACTTTCTACTAAGGTTTATTCTTAGTCCCGATGTTCAGTCTAAACAAGACAAAATAAGGTTTTCAAATTAAAAAATAACCTTATTTTTCTTCAACCTCCCGAAGCTTCGGGAGTAGATTTGCAAACATAGTAAATACAACCTTATTACCTTATTAATTAAACAAAGCCGCCATATTTAATTATAGAAATAAACCTGATTAATAAGGTATTCATAAACTAAATTTATTACATTTACTAAAAATGAATTATCTGAATAAAATATCTGATGCTTCGGGATTCTTACTTTCAACTTTATGAACTTTACAAACTCTTCAAACTTTCTTACAAAACTCCTGCGCTTCTTTTATGATTCAAATATTCAAGTTTAAACTCATCGGGAAAAATCACCATTCGTTCTTCTTCCATAGCCTGATGTCCTAATAAGCTTAACTGTGTCGCATAATATCCTTCCTCGGCAATTAACGGAGGCTGTTTTTGCGTAATTACTGCTTCGGCAAAAGCTTCTAAAAGCAATGAAGTGCCATCTCCTTTGGGCTTGCGTTCGAGCAGGTAATGTCCTTTGTTTTGATTGGCAGTTTCGGGCACCCAGCTTGTACCGGCAAAAGGCAAAGAACCAAACATGGCATTTTCCATGTCGTTTACTAATTGCAAAAATGCAGGTGCGGGAGGAATTTCCTCGAAATAATATTTTCCCTTTTCAAGCTCCACAGTTCCGGTATTGCACATTATTTGTTCTTCTAATCCGTAGAATTTACTCGACAATACCGAGTCGAAATTCATTTTAACACCATTATCGAACATATAAATACAACTCACATTGTCATACACTTCACGCTTTTCTTTCCAAAATGTAATGGCACCGTGCCCCATTACCTTATCCGGAATCTGTCGCATAGCCCAAGTGCCAATCTGAAGTTGATGGCAGGCAAGTTCGGTCATTATTCCTTTTGAGTGTTTCTTGTAAAGCCGCCAGTTGATATGTTCGTCCAATTTAGGCGAGGGAATGGGACGTCGCCAGTCGTTATTACGATGCCAAAAAGTACGAAATCCGCTTATTTCTCCAAATTTACCTTCATGAACAAGCTCAATGGCACGAATATAGCGCGGGTCGAAAAGTCGCTGCTGACCAACAAAAAAAACTTTTCCTGATTTTACATATCGCTGAAAAACATTGTGCGTTTCTTCGAGCGTATAGGCGATAGATTTTTCGCAAAAAACATGTTTTCCTACATCAAAAGCATCCATAGCCATTTGATAATGTTTATCAAGCGGGGTTGCAATGACCACTGCTTCAACATTTTTATCTTCAAGCAGCTTACGGTAATCCTTATAAACCTTTGCCTTTGGAGCTATTGTAAGTGCACCATCAATTGAAGGCTGATAAATATCGGAAATTGCAACAATATCTACTTTTGGATTTTGTGCAAGAAAAGTCATAAGGAACTGCCCACGCGAACCCGGACCAATTATACCAATGCGGGCAAGCTGTCCGTGAGTGTTTTTTTGTTCCGAAAAGGCAGAAAACCATGGACTTGTAGCAAGCAAAACACCACCGCCTAAAAGTCCCATTTGTTTTAAAAATTGCCTTCGGTCAATATTTGTCATATTTTTTCTTCTCTTTTCCCTCTCCTCACGGAGAGGTTTAGGGTGAGGTGTTACAGTTTATAAAAATACTTCCATTCGGCACGTGGTTCAGCGCCTTTTAATAGCTGATTAGCCAATTCATTATTCGTGAACTTTTTCGATTTCGGATCGAAGTTCAGTTTGGCATTCAACTGCTGTGCAATCACGCCAAGGCAGAAAACCTGACTGAGCGGACCGGACACTTCGAAAGGCGACCGTGCAACTTCCTGCCCTTTGCAGGCTAACAGGAAATTTTTAAAGTGATTAGATGTGCTTTTGGGAACATCATGTAATTTTGATTCCATTTCCTTCGCTTTTTCCTCGGGAATAATAGAAAGTGTACTGCCGTGCGAACCTCCTTTAAAAGTTAAATCCTTACCGTAAATTATTTTTCCGGGATTTAGTTTCGATGGCATAATCTGTCCGGTGCTTGGAGGCGGAATATTCGGGTCGAGAACTACGTTTCCATAACCTTCCGGCACGGGAGGGAGATTGTCAAGTCCATCGTACCATGTTACAACGCAGGCAGGCATGTTTTTCCGCACCGGAAATTTAAACTGAATGGTTGAAGAATATGGAAAAAAGAATTTATTATGACCTTTGGCATACAACATATTAATTTCAGTTGGCAAACCAAGTTCCAGAAAGCGATGTGCAGTATCGAGAATATGCGCACCCCAATCGCCCAAAGCACCCATGCCGTAATCGTACCAGCAACGCCACTGTCCATTTACATAATCCTTGTTGTAATCGCGAAATTGCTCCGTTCCAAGCCATGTATCCCAATCCAAAGTTGGCGGAACCGGTTCGGCACCGGGCATGCTTTTCATGTTCGAATCGAAATTATGCCAGCGACGGGAATTGTTCATGTGAGCTGTAATGGCTGTTACATCTTTTATAATTCCTGCTTCTTTCCATGCTTTAAACTGAAAATAATTGGCTTCGGAATGCCCCTGATTGCCCATTTGAGTTACAATGCCATACTTTCGGGCGGCTTTCATCATCAATTCCACCTCGTTAAAAGTATGAGCCATAGGTTTTTCTACATATACGTGTTTACCAAGCGACATAGCAAGCATGGTTGCAGGAAAATGACTGAAGTCAGGCGTTCCTACTGATACAGCATCAATTTTCCCCGCCATTTTATCAAACATTTGTCTGAAATCGTTGAAACGTGGAACATCCGGAAACTTATTCATAATTTCAAGCGTATGGTTTGCACCCATATCCACATCGCACAAAGCCACGATATTACAATGTCCGGTTTTGTAAAGCTCGTTGATAATTTCACCACCACGAAAACCTATGCCGATACAGGCCAGATTCACTTTGTCGGTGGGAGCAATTTTACGTGGTTTGGGTCGCTTTGCCGATGCGGTTTGAAATGGCAAGGCTGAAAGCGCGGTTCCCGCTGTAATAATGGAAAGCTGTCGTAGAAAATCACGACGTGAAGTTTTGGAGTTTGAATCCATAATTATCAAATCTTTGGTATTAAATTCAGATTAAATTCTTATGCTTACAAAGATAATGATTATCTGCATAAGCAAATAGAACTTAGTTTTTATTAATAAAAATATTCGATTAATAATTAAATGAAAAAACAAAAATTCAAAGAACGATGAAATTTATATCAACTGCCGGATTACTTATTCATTTATTTGACAAATTATCCATAGCTTTCATAAATCTAATTTTTTAAATACTGATTCGCATAGTTAATAATATTGTAATCAATCCTAAGTTCATTTTCCCAAATCAAAAAAAATTAAAATTAAGATAATTATATTTTTTAGCACTTACTAAAACCTGAATTAATCTGAAATAATGTTTTCTTGCCTCTATTATTGGCGACTTACCCTATGATTGAATGCAATAAAAAATAAGTGCAAATGAAAACTAATTTGATAAAGCTAAAAAATGTGTTTTATTATATTTTTTTTGAACCAAAAAAAATTAAAAACGTTATAATTTGAAAGCAAAATAAAATTTAGTTGCTGAAGAATACATAAAAGTTACGACATAGTAATTGCAACATACTCCTTAAAAAATAATCATATTTTGAACTAATTTTAAATGTGCGGCGTCAGCACATAAAACACTGACATCACAAATATGAAAAGGATTTTACTTTTAATTATTGTAGTTTTTTCTGCAAATTCTACTTTAGTTTTTGCACAATCAGTACCTTCTTATGTCCCCACAAGTGGTTTAGTGGGATGGTGGCCTTTTAATGGAAATGCAAATGATGAAAGTGGAAACGGGAACAACGGAACAGTTCATAGCGCTGTACTTACAACCAACCGCCTTGATCAGACTTCTTCAGCATATTTTTTCGGAGGAAGCAATCAGCAAATTCGATGTCCGAATCATACATTACTCACCAGCCAAAAGGAATTAAGTGCTGCAGCCTGGTTTTTTGTACAAAACAGACCTTCAGGGTGGGAACAAAATGTAATTTTATCAAATATCGGTGAATGGAGAAACAGTGGTGGTTTTGAAATTTATACCGGCAATCCTCCCGGTACATCTTTGGGAGGAATGTTCAGAAATTCCACTTATTATGATCAGGCATTTGATATTACCGGAACAAATATAAATGCCAATCAATGGTATCATATTGTATATACCCTGCAATATATTACTGCCAGCAACACTACAAAAGCAACGTTATATCTGAATGGAGCTTATAACAATCAGCATACTTTTTCAGGAAATATTGTTTACAACAACATAACTCCATTTATCATTGGTGTTAATGTAGACAGTATCGGATATCAACGGGCATTTAAAGGTAAAATTGACGATGTCGGGCTTTGGAACAGACCTTTAACGCCTTCCGAAATCAGTATTTTGTATAATGCAACTGTTACAGGTAAGAATCTAAAGGAAAATGCAACCGGAGTTATAATTGGGTCAATCATCAATTCAAGATATCTGCAGGTTGTTTTCTCTCAAAATTATACCAATTCAAATTATAGCATTATTGACATTACAGGTAAAACAGTTCAGAATGGGAAACTTAAAAGCGGAATATCTGCAATTGATATAATTAATCTGAAAAAAGGAATCTATATTTTTAAAGTTGAATCAAATGAAAATTTTGTTTACAAGTTTATCCATCAATAAATCTTTCCTATAATCACAAAGTCAAAACTCTGTCCACTAAACAAAAAAGCGGAACTCTTTTCAGAATTCCGCTAAAGATATTAAAAAAATTTACTCACTTATTTTGCCTGCGACAAAGCCACAGCCACGGCTACCGAAGCTCCAACCATTGGGTTGTTGCCCATACCGATAAGTCCCATCATTTCAACGTGAGCCGGAACTGACGATGAACCTGCGAATTGTGCATCTGAGTGCATACGTCCCATGGTGTCGGTCATACCGTACGAAGCAGGACCAGCAGCCATGTTATCGGGGTGAAGCGTACGACCGGTTCCGCCACCAGAAGCTACCGAGAAGTATTTTTTTCCTTGCTCGATACATTCTTTTTTGTAAGTACCTGCCACAGGATGTTGAAAGCGTGTAGGATTGGTTGAGTTTCCGGTGATAGAAACATCAACACCTTCTTTGTGGAAAATAGCTACACCTTCGCGAACATCGTCGGCACCGTAGCAATTTACTTTAGCTCGCTCGCCTGTAGAGTAAGCAGTGCGGGCAACTTCCTTCACTTCGCCGGTTGCATAGTCGAACTGAGTTTGAACATAGGTAAAACCATTGATACGGGCAATAATTTTAGCGGCATCTTTACCAAGACCGTTCAGAATTACACGAAGTGGTTCTTTACGTACTTTGTTAGCTGATTTTGCAATACCGATAGCGCCTTCGGCAGCTGCAAACGATTCGTGTCCGGCAAGGAAAGCAAAACATTTGGTTTCTTCGCGGAGCAACATGGCAGCAAGGTTTCCGTGACCGAGACCTACTTTACGGTCGTCGGCAACCGAACCCGGAATACAGAATGCCTGTAAACCTTCACCCAGCGTTTCAGCAATTTCAGCAGCATTGGTCTGTCCTTTTTTAATTGCAATGGCAGCGCCAACAATGTAAGCCCACATGGCATTTTCAAATGCTATTGGTTGAATGTCTTTTACAATTTTGTAAACATCAACACCTTTTGCATCGCAAATTTGTTTTGCTTCTTCGATGGTTGCAATTCCGTAAGAATTCAGGACTTTGTTGATTTGGTCGATACGACGACCGTAACTTTCGAATAATTGTGCGTTTTGTGACATATTCTGTTTCCTCCTTATTCTTTACGTGGGTCAATAACTTTAACTGCATCTTCAATTCTACCGTATTTGCCCGAAGCTTTTTTAATGGCTTCGTTGGCATCCATTCCGGTTTTAATCATGTCCATCATACGGCCAAGATTTACAAACTCGTAACCGATAATTTCATTGCCGGCATCCAACCCGATTTTGGTTATGTAACCTTCAGCCATTTCGAGGTAACGCGGACCTTTGGCAACAGTACCATACAAAGTACCAGTTACACCACGTAATCCTTTACCAAGGTCTTCGAGTCCGGCGCCAATAGGCAAACCTCCTTCAGAAAATGCTGTTTGTGTGCGACCGTAAACAATCTGAAGGAATAATTCCCGCATTGCAGTGTTAATGGCATCGCAAACAAGGTCGGTATTCAACGCTTCCAGAATAGTTTTTCCGGGTAGAATTTCAGAAGCCATAGCAGCTGAGTGAGTCATACCGGTACAACCGATAGTTTCAACCAATGCTTCCTGAATAATACCTTCTTTCACGTTGAGGGTAAGTTTACATGCGCCCTGTTGCGGAGCACACCAACCTACACCATGCGTAAGACCTGAGATGTCTTTAATTTCTTTGGCTTTTACCCAACGACCCTCTTCGGGTATGGGAGCCGGGCCATGATTCGCACCTTGTGCTACACAAATCATTCCCTCTACTTCATGTGTGAAACTCATAAATTTACTTTTTTTGTTTATTTAATCAAGATGATTTATATTTCGATTATTTGTTTTATTATATGTATGTTAAGTGTAAAGAATACTCATCTTTTCAACACCATTTTACGGGTATTTTCATAACTGTTGCTTCCAGAATTCGCTTTTATTTTGTAAAAATAAATTCCTTCAGGCATTAACGTACCTTCATTTTTGTTACCTTTCCATTCGAACTGGTACAATCCGGCTTGTTTATATTCACTACAGAGTGTTGAAATTTTCAATCCCATCACATTATAAATACTTACATCAATATATGCGTTTGTGTTTAAATTTAAGTCAATGTAAGTGATATTGTTAAAAGGATTAGGGAAATTTTGAGATTCAAAAATGCTGTCTGCATTTCTGTTAATAATTCCAGGAACGGAAGCGACCGGAACATCATCGGCTCCGGGAGAACCTCCTACAAGGTGCGATGCACGCCAGGTTGTTGCATCTGTCTGATTTCCTGTTGGATTAAAAGTGGTTGGCACAAGCGAAAATCCATGTCCATCGGGAGTCGATGGCCAATCGCCTGAAGTACCATAAGCAAAATCAGCAATGGTTGTTCCAAAAGGAGAAACAAGTGTAAGTCTTTCACCAGCATTATCGAGTTTGCCATTGTAAATATCGAAAGGACGGAACTTATATCGCGAAAGAAAATAATTGCTGTTTGCGCCAAGTACAATAAATGTACCCGGGTCGAGTTGTGTTTCAGATGGAAAAACATATTCAATGCCGCGCGTAAACTTCATACCGCTAATATCGAGCGTGGAAGTTCCTGTATTTTTCAGTTCTATAAATTCAAATTCACTGTTATCGATACCTGCTTCTTCTGAAGGATGACAATGAATTTCAGTAATTTTAATATCCTGATAATTTTCAGGTACAATAAAAAAAAGCGAAGTTGCTGCACTCCATTTACCGTTATAAAAACTTCGCGCAACCATATTTACTGATTGATTTATTGTAAATGTTTGAGAGTATAATTTGGCAGATTTGGCATTAACGGTTCCGCTGCTGTTGCTCCAGTCAACCGGATCGGTACCATTAGTGGTATAATAAATGGTTCCCTGTGTAGTTGTCATTGTAATTTTATCGCCAACGGCAGCGATTTTATTCTCAGGAATTTTTCCGTTGATATATAAAACCGGTGCATCGAACGAAGGAAATAATCCTGCTGAACGTAATTGACTTATAAAGTTATCGGTACGTTGCTTGAAGTATGTATTCAATATAAAATTTTGCTGTACCATCCAGTGTGTATCTTTTTTGTACAACGCAAAAGGTCCTGCAGTTTGGTAGCGATGTACGTCTCTGCGATAGTCGCCCCAACGGGCAGCTTCAGCCATCACCGTATTCTCGAGTAAAGGTTTTCGTCCCAGCCATCGGGCTGTTGCCGATTCGGGAGTTAGAGCTCCGCCATTAAAACAATGCTTCTGAATACGATCGGCAAACAATCGTTTAAACTCAGTATTTTTAATTAGCTGCTGATAAACACGACTTGGACAATTGTTGTTGTTTTCACTTAAAATATTACCAGAAACAGAACCAAACATCATTTCAGAATCCCAACATAAAAATTTAAACCCTTTACCCGGATTTTCACGACTTCGCATAGCAACCCAATTATGATGATCCCAATCGGAATTTGTGCCGAAAAAGTTAATCAGCATATAATCTGCCAGATTTACCACATCAACCAAACTTCCAGAAGCATAATTGGGAGTTCCATCAGCGTTTTTCCCTTGAATACGATAATAGTTTTCGGTGGTTTCTAAACCTGCATTAGCAATAGTCATCATTCTATTCCATGCGTCAATATTTCCATCAGCTACTTCGGCATAATCTTTAATTACATCGTAGTCATCTTCGTCTCCTCCCAAATAATTTTCGGCAAATTCCTTGTCCATCCTTTCGGAAGCAGTGTACATACCCCAATATAATCCATTGATAAATAAGTGCATATAGCGCGCATTCCCCGAAGGATGTCCCATGGCTCGCTGAGTGTCTTTCGTCCACACGTCTTCCTGATAAGTTGCTTTTACACGTTGTGCATTATCGTGATGTATCCACGAATTTCCAAAACTTGCTCTGAGAATTACATTTTCGAATATTTCGGATGAACCAGTTCCCAGTAATGGATATTCAAGCTTCGAAGGTCCGTATTGTTTGTCAAAAACTAAAATGAAGGAATGTTTGGGACTCTTTTCCGGGCGACGACCATGACCACCCTGAATGCGAATACCGCAATTAACCTGGAATGATGAATCGTTTGAAAAATATTCAAGCGATACAGGTCGCTCCCACCCTCTGCCTGCCGTAAATGTTGTATTTGTTATCGGAGCTCCGGTGTAAATATAAATACCACCTGTTATTGAATCTTCATTTAATGAAAATAAATTATCTTTATCAGTAACAACCGATAAAACAGGAATATCGGTGAACGATTTTATAACTGCTGCAGCATATTGCGGGTCAGATAGTAATTCCTGATCCATTTCGTAATCGGCAATAGCAGTGCCCTGAATTTCAGTGTATGGTCCCCATTTTTCAGGATACCCATCGGGTTTATTTCCCTGACGAATAATATCGTTCGAAAAAAAATAACTCCGGGTAGCCACTTTTGACTTAGCAACATTACTCACAACTAATGCTCTAATCACCGATGTAGAGGAAACTGAGATTTTAGTAGTATATAACTTCCCGTTAGTTTTCGAGGGTATGCTCCCATCTGTAGTATAGTAAATAGAAGTACCTGGAACAAGGCTTGATAACTCTAACTGAAAGGGGGCGTTGTAAAAACCATGATTTATACTGAAAACCGGTTCGGGAAGTAAAACTCCGGTTGAATAACTATTATCTTCACCGGGAGTTGGTGAACTGAATTCAGTGTAAGCATTCAAATAATATCCGAATGAGTAACCATTTTGCTGCGCAGGATAAGGTGAGAATTCTGAAACAGCAACGCCATCAGGATTTAAAAGCGCAAGGTACTCTCCCGAACCTTTTAAATTAAAGTTGGTGTGTAATCGCTTCGAAGGATTGGTTCGGTCTTTCGAAGAAGCAAAAATCAGCAAATAATGTTTCGGTTGAAGAATAATTTCAGGGAATAACCATTTTAGGGGATTGTACTTATCGTCCGTAAGTGACCAGTTTTTTAAATTTACAGGAATATCGGACGTGTTGTATAGCTCAATCCAATCAGTAAAATCACCATCATCATCGGCTACGGTTGAATCGTTCAGAGCCATAAACTCATTTATCCGAATTGTTTGAGCATATAATATCGAATACAGCAACTGCAACGAAAGTAGAAAAGTAAGAAACAATATTTTAAAAAAAAATGTTTTCATTAAATTAATGACTAAAATAATAAAAAAAATGCCGAAAAATATTGTTAAAATCTCCTCAATTTTGATTGTATTAATTACCTACAGCTTCTTTATCGACAGGAACACCTTTTTTCTCAGCCTCAAGTTGCGCTCTTGATTTACTTTGTGTAACAATATACACACCGGAAAAAACAAGAAGGGCTGCTAAAATTTTATCTACACCCAACACATCAATGCCAATAATTACAGCTGCAATTGACGCTACAATAGGTTGTAAATAATTATACATGCTTAGTGTAGTAGGACGAAGTGCCTTTTGAGCCAACGCCACCAAAATATACGACAGAAATGTAGCAAAAATCACAACATAGCCTATTTTCATCCATGTATCATTGTTCAACAACGTAAAATCCGTATTTTGAAGCGGTTTATAAGCAAATGGAATAGCTTGAATTACACCAAAAAGGAACATCCATTTCATCGAAGTAATGACGGAGTATTTCGAAATCAGATTTTTAAACAAGGTAAGGTAAAGTGAAAAAGAAACTACAGCCATAAAAACAAGCAAATTTCCTTCAACACTTGAAGACCCTCCACTGGTTGAACGGCTATTCATTACCAATAGTAATGCACCCGAAGCGCCCACTAAAACTCCGATTGCCTTCAAAAGTGTTATGGGTTCTTTTAATATTAGTGCAGCCAGCAACATGCTGATAAGAGGCAACATTGTTACAATAATTGACGCCTCAATTGCTCCGGTTTTCGACAATCCGATAATGAAGGGAAACTGATTGATAGTTAATGCAAAAAAGGCTGCTCCAAAATACAAAAAAATATCTCTCACCGGCAGTTTTTCTTTTTTTAGGAAAAAAGATGCAAACCAAAATAAAAACATACCACCTCCAATCCGAAATGATGTCATTACAATTGGATCGACAATTTCGGGCATAAGTGAACGCGAAACAGGATTATTTAATCCGAAAAAGATGTTTGCTGCAAGTATGGACAAATGTCCAACAGTTTTTTTATTCATAATAATTTTACAAAGATAATTCATTTTATTGTATTAGTTTGAGAACAAAGATGTAAGTTTTTATATTTTACCCAAACTTATAACTCAATTCATTTGTTCATTTGATGAATAGTATTTAGTTTTGTAAAAAATCAGTTCGTTAATCTGAGCTATTATGAAAAAATCAAAATTTGGATAAAAAGATTTTTCAAATTAACGCTTTATAGAAACAAAAACAACCATGTTAAAAACTAATCCGAAGTCACAGCATTCACTTTTCCCGGAAGAAAGTTTGCTGAGAGAAGTTACACACCAGCATAGACTTAATATAGGATTGCCACGAGAGAATCCTGAAACTGAAACCCGACTTGCATTAACCCCCGAAGGAGTTGCAATAGTTGTAGAGGAAGGTCATCGTGTTTTTGTTCAGCGTGGAGCAGGTTTGCCGATGTCCTACACCGACCTTCAGTACAGTGAAGCGGGTGCAATAGTTGTTGATGCAGCAAGCGATGTTTACAATGCCGATTTAGTGCTTAAAATAGCCCCGCCTACCATAGAGGAAATACATTTAATGCATCCGCGTGCAACCATTTTTTCTATGTTGCAATTGAGCAATTTATCGTCGGAGTGCATAAGATTTATGATGAAGAAAAAGATTAATGCCATTGCGTATGAACTGATAAAAGATGAACAGAAGGCATTTCCCGTTGTAAGTTCAATATCAGAAATAGAAGGTGCTACAGCAATAAGCCTTGCTGCTGAACTTATGAGCAATGAGCGAGGTGGCAAAGGGTTACTTCTAGGAGGAGTTGCGGGAGTTTCACCTACTGAGGTGTTGATTCTTGGTGCCGGAATAACCGGTACTGTCGCAGCACGCTCAGCATTGGCTTTGGGCGCTCAGGTAAAAATATTCGATCACGATATAAACAAACTCCGTAAAATTCAACATTATCTTGGTCAACAGGTTTTTACATCGGTTATTCATCCCAATGTATTGATAAAAGCACTTGCATCGGCTGATGCTGTAATTGGAAACCTTCGTTATATCAATGGTTCAGAAAGATTTATGGTATCTGAAGAACTTATCAAAACCATGAAACAAGGTGCAATTATAATTGATTTAAGTGTTGACCAAGGTGGTTGTTTCGAAACTTCGGAATGCCGAACCCTTAAAGAACCCCAATATGAGAAATTCGGTATTGTTCACTATTGTGTCCCCAATTTGTCAGCTCGTGTTGCCCGCACGACATCCATGGCACTTAGTAATATTTTTGCTCCCATGTTGCTGAAAATTGGTAATTCAGGCAGTGTCAAACAGGCAATCATCGAAAGTTCGGGTTTCCGAAACGGTGCCTATATCTATAGCGGTGTGTTAGTTAACCGACTTATTGGCACATATTATGGCATTCAGGCTAACGACATTGGTTTACTTTTAGCCGGATATTGATTTCAAAATGATTTATTAAAAATTTGCATAAGAGATTTCCCGAAAAATCTCCAAAATTTTTATACGCATTAAAAAAGGTAAATAAATTCATTATTTTTGTGTACGCATTTCAATTTTTCCAATGACTCAGTATAAACAGGAAATACAACTTTCGGAAGAAGATATCATTCAACGCGAATTTGATGGATTACTAAACGATTATCTCAACTCAAACCACCGAAAAAAGGTTGAGTTAATTACCCGTGCTTTTCAATTTGCTAAAAGTGCTCACAAAGGCATTAAACGTCGTTCGGGTGAGCCTTACATAATGCATCCTCTTGCCGTAGCGCGTATTGTATGTTCCGAAATCGGAATGGGTTCCACTTCCATTAGTGCTGCTTTACTCCACGATGTGGTTGAAGATACTGATTACACAGTTGAAGATATTCAGAATCTGTTCGGAAAAAAAATAGCACACATTGTTGAAGGTTTAACCAAAATTTCAGGAGGAGTTTTTGCCGAAGAAGCATCCAAGCAGGCTGAGAATTTCCGCAAGTTACTACTGACAATGTCGGAAGACATTCGGGTAATAATAATAAAAATTGCCGACAGGCTGCATAATATGCGTACTCTGGGCTCAATGCCCGAAGCTAAACAGCTTAAAATCACTGGAGAAACCCAATATATTTATGCACCCCTCGCTCACAGGCTCGGTTTGTTTCGTATAAAAACAGAACTTGAAAATTTAAGTTTCAAATATGAACATCCTGACACCTATGCTCAAATTGAAAATCGTCTTTCACTCGAGAAAGAAGCCCGTGAAGAGTTTTTTAAAGAATTCACCGCTCCCATAAAGAAAAAACTCAGTGATATGGGTTATGATTACTTTCTTAAAGAAAGAGTTAAATCGGTTTACTCGATATGGAATAAAATGTCAACCCGCAACATTCCGTTTGAAGAAGTATACGATTTGCTTGCACTACGCATAATTTTTACTCCGAAAGAAGGTATAAGTGAAAAAGACCAGTGCTGGATGCTTTATTCTGCAATAACCAATATCTTTCGCCCACATCCCGAACGCATTCGAGACTGGGTTAGCACACCAAAAGCTAACGGGTACGAATCGCTGCATGTAACTGTTATGGGACCCGGAGGAAAATGGGTAGAAGTGCAAATTAGAAGCCAGCGTATGAACGAAATTGCTGAAAAAGGATTGGCTGCACACTGGAAATATAAAACCGGAGACTCGGAACCCTCTGAACTCGATAAATGGATGAAAACCATAAAGGAAATTCTTGAAAATCCGGAACCTAACGCTATCGATTTTATCGATACATTTAAACTAAATCTGTTTGCCTCTGAAATTTTTGTTTTTACGCCTAAAGGAGAAATAAAAACCATTGCTCAAGGTGCCACAGCTCTTGATTTTGCATTTACCGTTCATTCCGAGTTAGGCATGCATTGTATAGGAGCTAAAGTAAATCATAAACTTGTTCCGCTCAGTTATAAATTGAACAGTGGCGATCAAATTGAAATTCTTACATCGAAAAAACAAACACCACAACCCGAATGGGAAAATTATGTTACTACAGCGCGCGC
>CAZDSY010000005.1:10691-12875 GCA_964508285.1 uncultured Paludibacter sp. | reverse complement strand
GAAATGCTCATAATTCACAAACGGGCGTGTAAAATTGCAGCAAAATTAAAATCAAATCATGGTGAACGCCTTGTTTCCGCTCAATGGGCTACCCATAAAATGATGATTTTCGAAGAAATTATCGAAATTAAAGGTATTGACCGAAAAGGAATAATGATTGAAATTTTGAAAATTATTTCAGATAATTATGGTGTAAATATTAAAAAAATTAATATTGAAACCATTGATGGAATTTTTATCGGGCGGTTTCATATTCTGGTTCACGACACTGAGGATATTAACAATATCTGCAACAATATCAACAAAATAAAAGAAGTAAAATCAACGCAACGTATTCAGATACTTGATAATTAATGTGTCAAACGTATAGCATAAATTTTTTCATAACCCAAATAACCCTTCATTATTATAAAACCACCCGAAATTAGTACTTTTGTAACTTGTAACTTGTAACTTGTAAAAAGTGTCTATCAATATTTCCAATCTTTCAAAAAACTACGGCGAACAAACGGTGTTGAAAAATATCGGATTCGAAATCGGTGAAGGCGAAGTGGTGGGTTTTCTCGGTCCTAACGGCGCCGGAAAAACAACGACAATGAAAATAATTGCCGGAGCACTTTCGTACAACAAAGGCTCAGTGAAAGTTTGCGGGCTGGAAGTGAAAGATAATACACTGCAAACTAATGCAATGGTTGGCTATTTGCCCGAGCTGAATCCGCTTTACACCGAAATGTATGTAAAGGAATACCTGCATTTCGTAGCTGAATCTCACGGGATAAAAAAGGACGGAGAGAAACTGGTGAACGAACTAATTGACAAAGTTGGATTACGACCTGAATATCACAAAAAAATAGGACATTTATCCAAAGGATACCGTCAGCGTGTAGGACTGGCTCAAGCATTGGTACCGAACCCGAAAGTGTTAATCCTCGACGAGCCTACCACCGGCCTCGATCCAAATCAGTTGCAAGAAATCCGAAACCTGATTCGCGAATTGGGAAAAGAACGAACAGTCATTTTGAGTACACATATTATGCAGGAGATTAAAGCTATCTGCAACCGTGTGCTAATTATCAACAAAGGCGAAATTGTGGCAGATTACCCCGATTTATCAAAAATAAATTTTTTCGAAGAAAATAATCTGCAATTCGAAGTGGAGTTTTTATACGAAACTGAAATTTCAGAGATAGAAGGAATTAATGCTGTTTCGACAAAAGACAAAAATACATATACAGTTTTTGCTTCTAAAGATATTCGTGCAGAGATTTTTGATTTTGCGGTAAAAACAAAGAATAAAATTCTGATGTTGAGGACTGTTGAGAGAAGTATGGAAGAGGTATTCAGAAATCTGACAAAATAAAATCTCACGCAAAGGCGCTAAGGATTAGTTATCTTTATACGTGTTCAAAAAAAAATACTTTTGTAATTTGAGTAGAAATGTGGTTAAATAATTATTTATCTGCATAACCAGCGACTGATTGCTACTATCAAAAAAAACAAAGAATATAACTGAAAATGAAATATCTAAAATTGTTGTTGATATAGCATATAAAGTCCATACAAAAATTGGCCCGGGTCTTTTAGAGTCTGTATACGAAGAAATAATGTTTTGCGAAATCAAAAATTATGGATTAACGGTTGAACGTCAAAAAGCAATTCCGGTTATTTGGAAGGAAAAACGATTAGAAATAGGCTTCATGGCCGACTTAATTGTTGAGAATAAGGTAATAATTGAATTAAAATCTGTCGAAGAAATAGCTCCTGTACATTACAAACAACTATTGACGTACTTGAAAATTACTGATTTAAAGCTTGGATTACTCATAAACTTGAATGAACATCTGATTAAAGATGGAATTAAGCGAGTTGTAAATAACATATGAACACTCTAATTTTGCGAAAGTGCAAATAAAAAAAGATTTGACAAGTATTTTAGAATATCTTGCAATATATCAGGAAATAAGAAAATCTTCGATTTTCTTATTGCGTTCAGGATTCTCAACTTATAATATCATAATCATAACATACAGAATTTGCGGCTTTGCGTGAAAAAATAAATACTTTCAAACGCTTTGCTGAAAACATAAAAAATGGAAGAAAACTTCGACATACGAAACAATAAAAATGGTGAGAAAGAGTTCGAGAACGCTTTGCGACCGCTGACTTTCGATGATTTTAAGGGAC
>CAZDSY010000005.1:0-10591 GCA_964508285.1 uncultured Paludibacter sp. | reverse complement strand
GAGAAAGAGTTCGAGAACGCTTTGCGACCGCTGACTTTCGATGATTTTAAGGGACAAAACAAAATTGTGGAAAACCTGAGAATTTTCGTGCAGGCAGCTCGTATGCGCACCGAATCGCTCGATCATGTGTTGTTGCATGGACCTCCTGGATTGGGTAAAACCACACTCTCGAACATTATTGCCAATGAGCTAAATGTAGGTTTTAAAATCACATCGGGTCCGGTATTGGATAAGCCCGGCGATTTAGCAGGTTTACTTACAAGTTTGGAAACTAATGATGTACTTTTTATCGATGAAATTCATCGGTTAAGTCCTATAGTTGAGGAATATTTATACTCTGCAATGGAGGATTATCGCATTGATATAATGATAGATAAAGGACCAAGTGCCCGTTCAATTCAATTGGATTTGAATCCATTTACGCTCATTGGCGCAACAACCCGCAGTGGTTTACTTACGGCTCCGCTTCGTGCCCGTTTTGGAATCAATTGCCATTTCGAGTATTATGATATTGACGTAATTACCGGAATTATCAAACGTTCGGCAAGCTTACTGGATATTCCGATTGAACAAAAAGCAGCCGTGGAAATAGGTAGTCGGAGCCGTGGAACGCCGCGTATTGCCAACGCACTTTTACGTCGTGTTCGCGATTTTGCGCAAGTAAAAGGAACCGGAGTAATCGACCATGAAATTGCGCTGTATGCGCTCGAAGCACTTAATATCGACAAATATGGTTTGGATGAAATTGATAACAAAATTCTGAATACCATTATCGATAAATTCAAAGGCGGACCAGTAGGTTTGACAACCATAGCCACCGCTTTGGGCGAAGATGCCGGAACGTTGGAAGAAGTGTACGAGCCGTTCCTGATTAAAGAAGGATTTATGAAACGAACACCGCGCGGTCGCGAAGTAACTGAATTAGCATATAAACATTTGGGGAAAGTTAAACTTGGAGAACAGGGAACGTTATTTTAGAAAAAATCCCAAACCACTAAAAGGGATTTTGGAAAATAAGTAGTAAAAATAAAACAAACAATATCTTAGCTACCCTTTAGGGGTTGGGGGTCATTATGGAACATAAATTATACATTTACAACACGCTAAGTCGCAAAAAAGAGCAATTCATTCCAATTCACGAAAACAGAGTCGGCATGTATGTTTGCGGACCAACTGTTTATGGCGATGCACACTTGGGCCATGCACGCCCAGCTATTACTTTCGACATTTTATTTCGTTATTTGCAGCATTTAGGTTATAAAGTGCGCTATGTGCGTAACATAACTGATGTTGGGCATCTCGAAAATGATGCCGATAGTGGTGAAGATAAAATCGCTAAAAAAGCTCGTCTCGATCAGTTGGAACCTATGGAAATAGTTCAGTATTACTTAAATCGCTATCATAAAGCCATGGAAGCGCTTAATGTATTACCACCAAGTATTGAGCCACATGCTTCGGGTCATATGATGGAGCAGATAGAGTTTACTCAGAAAATTTTGGACGCAGGATATGCTTACGAAAGCGAAGGTTCTGTATATTTCGATGTGGAGAAGTACAACAAAGACTATCATTACGGTAAACTTTCGGGACGAAATATTGACGAAATGCTCGAAACTACCCGCGAACTTGACGGACAATCCGAAAAACGTCGCAGTGTGGACTTTGCCCTTTGGAAAAAAGCTTCACCGGAACATATCATGCGTTGGAAAGCCCCCTGGAGCGAAGGTTTTCCGGGCTGGCACATGGAATGCTCGGCAATGGGTACCAAATACTTAGGAGAAGAATTTGATATTCACGGAGGTGGCATGGACTTAATGTTTCCGCATCACGAATGTGAAATTGCTCAAAACAAAGCCGGACTTGGTAAAGACAGTGTAAAATACTGGATGCACAACAATATGATCACCATTGCCGGGCAAAAAATGGGAAAATCCTTAGGAAATTTTATCACGTTAGATGAGTTTTTTACCGGAAATCACAAGTTATTGTCGAAAGCATTTAGTCCGATGACGATTCGTTTCTTTATTCTTCAGGCACATTATCGCAGCACCGTCGATTTTAGTAGTGAAGCGCTCGAAGCATCAGAAAAAGGGTTGGAACGTTTGATGGATGGATATGCCCGTTTGCAAAAACTGAAAGCTTCGTCTGTTTCGTCGGTATCAACTGAGGGTTTACGCACCAAATGTGAAGATGCTATAAATGATGATTTGAATACGCCAATTGTTATATCACATCTTTTTGATGCTTTAAAAGCTATAAATTTAATTCACGAAGGGAAAGCGACAATTTCGGCTGTTGATTTAAAAGAATTGCAGGAAGTTTTTAAATTATATGTTGAAGATATTTTGGGTCTCAGAAACGAATCAGCTACAACTGGCATAAACGAAGCCTATCAAAAAGCCATTGATTTATTGTTGAATATTAGGTTAGAAGCAAAACGCAATAAAGACTGGGCAACAAGCGATAAAATCCGTAACGAACTGACGGCACTTGGGTTCGAAATAAAAGATACAAAAGATGGATTTGAGTGGAAGATATAACTCATAGTATCCCTAAACAGCGTAATTCTGCCATCTCTTTTGGGATGCAATATTTATTTGTTTCGAAACATATTTGTTAGAAAATGTTGGTATGTAATAGATAGAAAAATTAAACCGATTGAATTGAGATAATTTTAAATCTAAAAAAACATATCGCAATCAGAATAATTTTCTTAATCAAATAAACTCTGAAAAACCGACAGCGATTTCAATCCGTGAAAATCGGACACATGCAGTCTGTAATAATCCAGAATAGCGTTTAACAGAATTTTCCTTGTATTTCTTCCTATGCCAAAATGTTCGGTTTCGTTGTAGTCTGAATTAAGTAAGCGAAAGAATAATTGCGCGTATTCTTCGGAAAGATAATGCGTGTGCGATGGTTTTTCCCGCTCGAAAACACCATTCATCAAATCGAAATATTTAATTTCATTATTTTCGAAATTGGGATAAAAACCCAAAAATTGTGTAAGTTTAAGTAGAAATACCAGATGGAAATCGGCAAAATTCTGATTTTCTTTATCAAGAAACAAAACAGAATCTATTAGAAAATTAAACAAAGTCTCATCCTCTTCGGGTTGTCGAAGAACTTTTGTAAGCATTTCGGCAAGAAATAAAGCAATGGCACTTTTCACTGCATCGAAAGGGATGGATGAAAAAACAACATCCATTTTTAAATCCTTAATTCGATGAATGTCTTTGCCCGGAATATGCATTACATCAAGCTCTACAACAGATAGCGGCTGCAAATGAGCAGAACGTACAGCGGATTTTTTTCCATGGGTACCAAAAACTGCAAACGAAATTCGACCAAAATGTCTGCTATATGAATTGACAATGGTAGTTTTATCGGAATGTTTGAGCGAATTCAGTATTATTGCCTGTGTTTTTATCAACATTGTAACGAATTTTTCATCACTACAAAGATAATTTTTTTGAAACTACTATCAATAACCCGTTGTAGAAATGTTTAATAAACTGCTTGAAAGCTGAATTTCAGAAGATTGGGAATTTTATAAATATTTTTATAATAACTATTTGCCAATTCAAAATATTGCCGTATATTTGCACCCGCAATTGCACAAAGCAATATGGCCCATTCGTCTATCGGTTAGGACGCAAGATTTTCATTCTTGAAAGAGGGGTTCGATTCCCCTATGGGCTACAAAAGTTAACAAAAAGATTAAAACAATATATTTGAGATGGCAAATCACAAATCATCAATCAAAAGAATCCGTCAAACTCAGAAACGCAAGCTTCACAATCGTTACTTTGCTAAAACTGCACGTAATGCAGTTCGTAAACTGAGAGCTACCACTGATAAAGCAGTTGCTACTGAAATGCTTCCTAAAATCAGTTCTACCCTCGACAAGTTAGCAAAAAGCAATGTAATTCACAAAAACAAAGCTGCCAATCTGAAATCGAAGTTGGCACAATACGTTAATAAATTAGCATAATAGCTTTTGTAAAACATACAAAAGCCCTTTACCAATTGGTGAAGGGCTTTTTTGTCATCCAAACAATCCACTATCAATGTGCTTCGAGCCAGTTGGCGCCAATTCCGCATTCAGCTATTAGCGGTACAGTCAGTTTAACTGCATTTTCCATTTCGTAAACCACTATTTTTTTTGTTATTTCAGCTTCGTGAAGCGGAACCACAAAGTTTAACTCATCATGCACCTGCATGGTCATCTTTGCATTTAACTGTTGTTCTTCAAGACTTTGCTGAATTTTTACCATAGCAATTTTGATAATATCAGCGGCCGAACCCTGAATTGGAGCGTTAATTGCATTTCGCTCAGCATAACCACGCACAACGCTGTTTTGGGAGTTAATATCTGCTAAAAATCTTCTTCGTCCTAAAATAGTTTCGACATAACCTTTTTCACGAGCAGATGCAATTGCATCGTCCATATATTTTTTTACACCAGGATAAGTAGCAAAATAGTCATCAATCAAAGTTTTAGCTTCTGTACGTGAAATTCCAAGCCTGTCGGCAAGTCCAAAGGCAGAAATTCCGTAAATAATACCAAAATTCGCAGTCTTTGCTTTTCGTCTTAAATCGGAGGTAACTTCCGAAAACGGAATATTATAAATTTTGGCAGCAGTGGCAGTATGTATATCATGTCCTTCAAGAAAAGCTTCGATCATATTTTTATCACCGCTGAGATGTGCCATTATCCGCAACTCAATTTGAGAATAGTCGGCACTTAAAAATATACTTCCCTCATCGGGAATAAATGCTTTGCGTATTTCCTTTCCTTGTGCGTCGCGTATGGGGATATTTTGCAAATTGGGATTTGTTGAACTCAATCGTCCGGTAGAAGTTACCGTTTGATTGAAAGAAGTATGAACTTTTCCGGTTTTTGGATTTACCAGTTGCGGAAGTGCATCAATGTAAGTGCTTAACAATTTTTTAAGTCCGCGATAATCGAGAATTTTTCCAACAATGGGATGCTTCGAGCGCAATTTTTCGATAATTTCTTCGGTAGTGGAATATTGACCGGTTTTGGTTTTTTTTGCCTTATCATCTAATTTAAGCCTGTCGAAAAGCACTTCGCCAACCTGAGCAGGCGATGATACATTGAAATTAACGCCTGCCATTTCCTGAATTTCGGCTTCGAGCGCCAATGCATCAGCCGTTAGAATTTCCGAACTTAATTTCAGCGCTTCCGTATCGATGCGAACACCTTCGAGCTCCATTTTCGCGAGTACTTTCACGAGTGGCATTTCCACTTCTTCGAATAATTTTGAAAGCCCGCCGGCTTCAAGTTCTTTTTCAAGAATTTGTTTCAGACGGAAAGTAACATCAGCATCTTCGGCGGCATAATTGCACAATAAATCGGGATCGGCAAAGCGGATGTCTATCTGATTTTTACCTTTTTCGCCCACAACTTCGTCGAAATGAATGGTGCGGTAATTCAGATAAATTTCTGCCAGATAATCCATTCCGTGCCTTAATTCAGGTTGTAAAAGGTAATGCGCAATCATAGTATCGAACAGTTTTCCTTTCAATTCTATGCCATACATAAAAAGCATCAGCATATCGAATTTAATATTCTGCCCTATTTTTTCAATCAGGGGCATTTGGAAGAAAGCTTTGAATTCGCGCATGATATTCATAGCCTCGGCACGTTCCGAAGGCAAGGTTACATAATATGCTTCGCCTTCTTTAAAACAAAACGACAAGCCCACCAAATCGGCATTAAATACATCGATGCCTGTAGTTTCAGTATCGAAACAAACGGATTTCTGCATAAACAGTTTCGATATCAGATCGGCGCGTTTTACACGCGTATCAACAAGAATATAATTGTGTGGAATATCTTTCAGCGTTAATAAGCCATTGGTTTGAACATTCTCCTCAACACGAATTTCAGATTTTTGTGGTTGAGTTTCGGTTTTTTTAGTAACGGGTTTTTCGGGTTCGTCTGCCACATCGAACAGCGAAGTTTGCATTGGGTGCGATTTTGGTTTGGTAAATCCAATGCGACTAACCTGTTCGTCGGGAGGAAGCGAAGAAAATACTTTCCCGAATTTATTTTGCGACATGGTGCGGAATTCCAGTTCATCGAAAAGTGCTTTCAGTTCAGGCTCGTTTAAAGGCTTTGCAACATAATTTTCAATAATAAATTCTGAAGGCACATCAATTTTTATGGTTGCCAAATAACGCGAGAAGAGAATCTGTTCCCTGTTTTCTTCCACCTTGGTTTTTAGTGCACCTTTCAGCTCATTTGTATTTGCCAATAAATTATCGATACTTCCAAATTCTTTCAGCAGTTTTGCGGCAGTTTTTTCGCCCACGCCCGGACAGCCGGGAATGTTATCGGATGCATCGCCCATTAAACCAAGCAAATCGATAACCTGCTTATGATTCTCCAGATCGAATTTTTCACAAACTTCGGGCGGTCCCATAATTTCGTAACCGCCGTTATGCCGCGGACGGTACATCTTGATATTTTCGCTTACAAGCTGTCCGAAATCTTTATCGGGTGTTAACATATAAACGAGATAATTCTCCTTTTCGGCAATTTTTGCCACAGTCCCGATTACATCATCAGCTTCGTAACCCGGAACTTCGAGAATGGGGATGTTGTATGCCGAAATTATTTTTTTAATATACGGCACTGCCAGTTTAATATCTTCGGGAGTCGATTCGCGTTGCGCTTTGTATTGCTCATACTCTTCGTGCCGGAAAGTTTTACCCGAAGGATCGAAAGCTACTGCAATATGCGTTGGATTTTCGCGTTTTATCACATCGTCGAGCGTGTTTATAAAACCATAAATAGCTGAAGTGTTCAGACCTTTGGAATTCACACGCGGATTGCGGATAAAAGCATAATACGCTCTGTAAATAATGGCGTAAGCATCAATTAGCAAAAGTTTCTTCATTTTATTCGGGATTTGCAATGGGTTCTTTTTTTGACTAACAAAGATAATTTTTTATTACAACACTATCTTACAAATTCATAAAATCAACAATTGAATGCAACAAATTTTTCAAAAAAATCATCAGCTAATATAATTATCAAAATTTAATTTTAAATAAAATTCTTACTTTTGTATTCTATTCTATAATCTTTAAAATCCATTATTCTTATGAAAATGTCAAAGTTAATAATCTTTGGAGTTCTTGTTTTTTTATTGTCGTCGTGCGCGCTGCAATACACCTACACTTATCAGCCTGAAAAAGAAAACACAGGTAAAGTAGCAATAATTCCTGTTAAACCAACTCCTGCAACTTATGTTAAACTCAATGACTCGCTTATTATTAACAATAAGGGACTTAAAAACCTTACGATTGAAAATCTTCCTGAAGGCAAATATACAGTTCAATTTATGAGTTACAGCGAAGCTTACAAGGATAAACTGAAAGAAACTTTTGAAATTGATGTAAAAGCCGACTCCAACCTGACTCATTTAGTTAGTGTTCCGGCTATTTCAAATGGATATTGGATTTATGCGGGTCTGATAACTTCGACACTCTACGCGGTTTTATACATGCCTTTGCTTTTTGCCAATCAATAAAATTATGAAAACGAAATTTTTATTTTTTGTTTCAGCTGCATTTATGATGCTTCTCGTATCGTGCAGCGAAGGTGGTGTATATCCTAAAATGTATGAATCGATGATGATACAAAACCAATCGGTTGATACTCTTTTAGTTGAAATTGCTTCTAATCAATTATATGCAAAAGACACAACTGTAAAAATTTTTCCTAAAAGTGATTTTTACTGGTATATTGACGAAGACAGTTACGAACTTTGGCTGACTGAGGCACAGCTTGTAAAATATTTCTCGGAGTTGAATATGTGGTTCATTACGCCGAATGACACTTTATCAGTAAACAAAAACCAATACTCGAAAATGACGGATTGGAATCATTATCTTCATACCGATAATTGGTTTGGAACAGTTACATACTATAATTCTCACACATTAACCATCGGCAATTAGCAGAGAAAAATTTTGATGAAATGAAAAAGTTATTCATATTTACAATGATACTTGTCGCGGTATTATTTTCATCGTGTTATCCACATTATTATGCGCCCGCCAAACAAAATATTATGCCTTTTGATGAAAAAGGAGATATAACAGTTTCGGCAACTATAGGCACTTTAGGTGAATTTGGCGCTGATGCAGGTTGGGCGATTACCGATAATATTGGTATTTATTCGAGCTTCAACTACATCGACATTTCAAATTTTGAAAACACTCATAATTCGCCCAATGATTTTGTTTGGGACAATGAATTGGTGTTTTATAAATGGATAAAGAGCCGGTTGTATGCAGGAGTTAATGTGGGTGTTGGTATTGGCGAAATAGGAATGTTACATCCCTATTATGACCTAAAACTTAATCGTCAATACATTCAGCCTACATTTGGTCTAAAAGTTGTCGATCCGTTTATTTTAGCTTTTTCTTTTCGCGTGTCCCGCGTTGATTATTCTCTTAAATCGGACTTTATTAATTATTCTGAATATGATGAGAATTTATTCAGGAAGTATTTTTTCCTTGGCGATGTAGGTAAATCCGATTTTTTCTTTTTTGAGCCTGCTTTTACATGGGGAGTGGATTCTGAATTTATGAAATACAGGTTCCAACTATCGCTTGCTAAACAATTGAACAAAGCGGATATTAATTTTCGGTTAGGATTAATTTCGGCTTCGGCGGCACTAAACATCGATAAACTATTTTTTCGACCTTACGACCGAACAAAAAAACTCCGTTGGAAGTTATAACAAAGTAACAAACAAAATATGAAGTATACTTTGTTAAAACATAAAATTAACTACTTTTGTAGTTTAATTTTTAAATAAAACTACTGCATGAGTTTAATCGACGAAATAAAGAAACCAATAACAGAAGAGTTGCAGATTTTCAGGAGAAATTTCACGCACACTTTAAGTACCGACAATCCGTTACTACAAAATATTATCGATTATATACTTGCAGGAACCGGTAAACAACTCAGACCAATAATGGTATTTCTGGCTGCAAAACTGTGCAAAGGTAGTGTAACCGATTCGACCTATCACACTGCATTGGCTATTGAATTTTTACACAACGCAAGCCTTATACATGATGATGTAGTGGACGACACCTGCGAAAGACGCGGACGGTCTTCGATAAATGCACGTTGGACAAATAAAATTGCGGTACTTACGGGCGATTATCTGCTTGCACAATCGCTCATAGCAGGCGCGCATACCCGAAATCTTGATATAATGGATGCTATTGCCAAAATTGGTTCTGAACTGAGTGATGGAGAATTACTTCAGTTAAACAAATCGCAAAAATCCAAAATTTCCGAAGAAGACTATTTTGCTATCGTACAAAAGAAAACTGCCATACTGTTTTCAGCCTGTACCTACACCGGTGGATTGTCGGCCAATGCCAAAGATGAGATACTTGAACGTCTGAAACTTTTTGGTGAATATACCGGCATTTGTTTTCAGATAAAAGATGATATTTTTGATTATTTTGATGATATTGAAATTGGTAAACCCACCGCAAATGACCTTCAGGATGGAAAAATAACGCTCCCGCTTATTTATGCGCTTGCCAACTCCACTAATGCCGAAAAGGAAGATATCATCACAATAATTGATACGAAAGACTTCAGTAGTGAAAATATTGCACGTATTATGCGTTTTGCAAAAGAAAAGGGTGGAGTTGATTATGCTGTTAACACGATGAATACCTTAAAACAAAAAGCCATTGAACAGCTCAGCGTTTTCCCTGAAAGTGATGTGAAACACGCTCTCGGTTTGTGTGTTGAATTTGCCACAAGAAGAAAAAATTAAGAATTCTAAGATAAAAAAAACACTTTTCGGGATTCAATTATTTTACGGGCTTTTCAGCACGTCAATAAACTCAGTCATAACCATAGCGCTAGCGCCCCAAAGTTCAATACTCCCCACTTTATAAAATGGCGCGTTAACAGTGTGCGAGGTTGAAGGTATCTGAAAGTTTTTTTCATGAATAATATTATCCAGAAAAAAATCAGCGAGCGGTATTTCTATAATTTCGGCAACTTCGCGTTTATCCGGATTGTAGTGTGGTTTTTTCGATAAAAAACCCACAAATATGCTTATTAAAAAATTACTTGGCGGAACATAAATGTCAGTTAATTGTCCGAGCACTTCAATTTCACCGCGGTGTATTCCAATCTCTTCTTCAATTTCACGCAGTGCTGTAATTTGAACATTTCCGTCAGATTCTTCGTATCGTCCGCCCGGGAATGCTATTTGTCCGGCATGTAAACCCACATAAATACTTCTGCGGATAAAAATTATTTTCAATTGCTCATCCTCTTCAAAAAGAAGAATCATAACAGCACTTTTTTTTGCCTCTTTTCCGCTGGTGTTATATCCTGCAATTTCCGAAAGTCTTTGTGCCGGCGCAAGCTTCAAATGAGATTGAAGTCCGGGCAGGGGATTAATTTCTAATTTCTGTCGGATTATTTCGGGTGTAAATGTCATTTTTTGTAAAATATTTTATGTCAACTCAACGATTTTCTACCATTAGCTTTTATTTATACAAACGA
>CAZDSY010000004.1:32616-44701 GCA_964508285.1 uncultured Paludibacter sp. | reverse complement strand
GCCTCAGTTACATATAAAAATCAATTTAGGTAATACAACGGATAATCATTAAAAACTATTATTCTTTAAACCATTCTATTTTTTCTTTTCCGAATTCAGGCTTATTAATTGAATTTTTAACTTCTTTACGCAGCGATTCTGTTGATTTTATAGCATCTACTCCACCATCGAGTAATGAAAGGTCGGTAGAAATCAAAGTTTTTTCTTCAAGTTTTATTAGCATATAATGATAATACTTATCCTCATCATCAGGTTTTAAATACAGAAACTCTTTTCCTTCAAATTTAGTAATCCATGCTGTTAAATTATCAGTTTCAAGAGCGTACATAGTTCCACGTTCGTTCACTGTAACTTTATACGAAAAATCATCATACTTTGAAAAAGTAACGCTTAATACCTCAGCTTCATCATTGTCTGTCACCCATGTACCTAAAATTGCGAGATTAATTTTTTCTTTTCCGGGATTACCTAAAGGATAATCTAAACCTACCGGACAACCGTAATTAATAAGAATAAGCATCAAAAATGTAGTGTAATAAATTAATTTTTTCATAACTTTTTTTTTAGATTGTTGAAAAATAAAAAGTAATTGAAATAAAAAACAAATCAATTAAATTATTGTTTAAAAAAAGCCTGCATTTTTAATACAGGCTTTATTTTTAAAAAATTTTATTATCTAACTCACTTCCAACATTTTAAAAATTGGTTTTAATCAAATATTCTAAATTAAAGATTTATACTTAAAACTCATCAAGTAAAAGAAAATCTGCTAAATGTATATGTTTTATACCATTAAAATTATCTTTCCAAAATTCGTCCATCGAAACTACATATTTTGGATAGTTATCGTTAATTGATTTAAAAACTCCAAATTCACGTTCTATAGTTTTTTCTTCATACATTTTATAAGTTACTTGAATATAGATTTTTTCATTTTTCTTTTCAGCAATAAAATCTACTTCATTATCTTCGGATTTACCAACATAAACAATATATCCACGACGTTTTAACTCTAACAAAACTATATTTTCAAGAATACCTGAAATAAATCTGTCCCTGTATCCTAAAACCGAATAAATTAATGAAACATCGCTAACAAAATATTTTTCATTTGTTTGTAAAACTTCTTTTCCTTTTATATCATAACGAGCAACACGATGAATAATAAATGCACCTTCAAGAGCATTCAAATAGTTATAAATGGTATTTAAGTCGATGTTCCGTTGCTGACTTTTAAAATAATCTGCTATATTTTTAGCGGAAAACCTATTTCCAATATTTTCAAATATAAACTTAACTAAACGTTCTAATAACTCAATATTTCTAATATTGTATCGTTGAACTGTATCGCGCAGTATAACTGAAGAATATATATCATATACAATTTTATATACTGTATCCAAATCATAATCAGCTATATGAATAGAAGGAAAACCACCAAGACGAATATATAATAAAAATTCATCATATATATTTTCCACTTTTTGTGATAACCTTTTTTCTTTGAAAAGAATATATTCTGTAAATGAAAGTGTACTTATTTCAAATTCAACAAACCTTCCGGCAATATATGTTGATAATTCGGATGATAGTAATTTAGAATTAGAACCAGTAATGTATAAATCAACATTACTATCTGCCAATAAAGAATTAACTGCTTTTTTCCATTGCTTAACTTCCTGTATTTCATCTAAAAGTATATAATATCTCTTATTATCTGACATTTTACTTTTAATATCAGTATAAAGTTTTAAATAATCATCTACATCAATATAAGCTAAACTTTCGAAATTGTAGTAAATAATATTTGATTCAGAAATACCTGATGCCCTTAATAAATCAATCAATTGAGATAAAATTACTGATTTTCCGCATCGATGTATACCGGTGAGTACCTTGATAAATGGTTTATCAATTAAAGGCTTTATTTGCTGTAAATACTTTTCTCGTATTATCATTTTATAAGGTTTTAATCAACAAAAAAAAAAATAATAAATTCATATATACTATTATAACCATATAAATATATAAATAATTATAAATTTATATGGTTATAAGCCTATAAATTAAATTTTAAATTTCTAACTCATTTCCAACATTTTTAAAATTGGTTTTACTGCTTTTTGTCTTATTTCTTCCTCTACCAAAATTTCAGGAGTTTCATTTAACAAACAATTATATAATTTTTCGAGGGTATTTAATCGCATAAAATTACATTCGTTGCAGGCGCATGTACTGTCGTTTGGAGGTACGGGAATAAATTCTTTATCAGGATTTTTCTTCTGCATTTCATGAATTATTCCGCTTTCGGTAGCTACCAAAAATTTATTTTTATCCGAATTTATTGTATAATTAAGCAATGCAGCCGTACTTCCTATAAAATCTGCCAATAAAAGCAACGGGCGTTTACATTCAGGATGCGCCAAAACTAAAGCATCGGGGTGTTCTTTTTTCAGTTTTATCAATTTTTCCAATGAAAATTGCTCATGAACATGACAAGCGCCATCCCAAAGTAACATTTCACGACCGGTTACGCTATTTATATAATTTCCGAGATTACGATCCGGTCCGAAAATAAGTTTTGCATCTTTTGGAAATTGATCTACAATTTTTTTTGCATTTGTCGATGTTACTACAACATCAGTCAAAGCTTTTACAGCAGCGGTAGTATTTACATACGAAATTACAGTATGCTCTGGGTGCGCCTTTACAAATTCTTCAAATTTATCTGCCGGACAACTATCGGCTAACGAGCATCCTGCTTCAAGGTCGGGAACCAAAACTTTTTTCTGAGGTGAAAGTATTTTGGCAGTTTCGCCCATAAAATGCACACCGCAAAGCACAATAATATCAGCATCGGTTTTTGCAGCCCATTGCGCTAACGCCAAACTATCACCAATCATATCGGCTATATCCTGAATATCGCCCATTTGATAGTAATGCGCCATTATTACGGCATTTTTCTCTTTTTTTAGCCTGTTAATTTCCTTTATTAGTTCTTCTTTATTCATTTTTAATATTTGAAAATTTGATATTCGAAGTTTTCAAATCAACATTATAATTATTATTTTTAATTTTTCAAAAAACTTTTATAGTGATAATAATAGGGTGTTGATAAGGTTGATAAAATATTTGAATAATATTTGTTTTATTTGATATTAAAAATTCAATACCGGTATATAAACAAGTATAAATGAGTTTTGATTTTGATTTTAAGTAATTTATGAACTTTATCAACATTCTGTTAATAACTGCAAAGTTAGAAAGTTTTTATCAATGTTGATGCTCATAACCTATCAAAACCCGTTAAAAAAGAAATAAAAAAAGGATGTAAATAATATTCACATCCTGAAAAACTTTTATATGGAAGCAAATTATTTAATTATTCAAATTTAGTTTTTAATTTTTATTGCTGATGTTTTCATAGTTTTTCAACAACTTGTTGATAACGCTAAATATGTTTTTTAAGCATAAAGTTTGGATATAATCCACAGTCTGAAATCGGTAGGAAAAATATTGTATAAGAGATAAAAAAGTTGATTAACAACACCTGTAACATAAAATGAATGCATTTTTTTATTCAACACCTGCTTAACAATGGGTTTTGCCACTTCATAAGGACTCATTCCATTTTGTTCATCTTTCTCCATACGCGCAACCGATTTTTTCATAGTATTATAGTAAACCGATTTTTCATTTTGAGCAGCTTTTGTATAAATCCTGTTTTTAGTAAAATCAGTTTTTGTATCGCCCGGCAAAATTATTGAACATTGAATTCCAAATGGCTTAACTTCCATCGATAAACCATGCATATACATGATAATTGCAGCTTTAACCGATGAATAAAAGGTTTGAAAAGGAATTGGAATTATACCCGCGAGAGAAGAAACAGTAATTATTTTGCCGTAACCTTGCGCTCTGAAAACAGGTAAACAGGCGTTTATTGTTTTAATAACACCGAAGAAATTAGTTTCGAACTGAAATTTTACTTCTTCTAAACTTGTATCTTCTACTGCGCCGGCAATACCATTTCCCGCGTTGGCTATTACAGCATCAAGTTTTCCGTAGTCAGCAATAATTTTTTCCACGGTTGAGTTTATTTCAGTTTCAATAGTTACATCCATTTTTACAGGAATCAGTTTTCCACCCGATGTTTTATTTTCGTAAGCTTCTCCCCCACTCCGCGATGCTCCATAAACGATAACACCGGCTTTTACCAATAATTCGGCAGCAGCTTTACCAATTCCGGCGCTCGATCCGGTAAGAAGTACAATTTTCTTTTCCATTATTTGTTTTATAATTGTTTTAAAATGAGTGGCAAAGATAAATGCAATAAAGCACATTAGTTTATTTTACAAACAAAAATTATTGTAAATTTGTGAACAATTGCAATGTTAAAGATTGTTGTAGAAAAACTAATTATAATAGAAATGGCTCATAATCAAATAAAAACATATACTTTTTCCGAATCGGTAACTGATAGTAAAAACTTCGTAATGAAACGTGTTGAAGATGTTTACTTTAATGGGTCGGGCGAATCTGATTCACCACACAGGCACGATTATTATGCTATTGTTTTGATTGAAAAGGGAAAAGGAGTGCATTTTGTTGATTTTCAGAAGTATGATTTAGAGGATCAAACAGTTTATTTTATACTTCCCGGGCAAATGCATCAACTTATTCCGAGCGAAAAACCTAAAGGTTGGGTATTGGCGTTTACCGATGAATTTCTTATTACAAATTCAATTTCTGATAAATTGATTAATGATATTTATCTTTTCAACGATTATGGTCAATCCCCTCCTCTCCCACTCAACCAATCGCAAATGACCGTTTACAAAAGCCTTATTAAGCAAATGCTGCATTTTTCAACATCGCTCGTAAATTACACTAACGATGCGCTGGGTTCGCTAATGAAGCTTTTTCTGATTCAGAGTAATAATCATTGCTCGCTTGTGAAGGAAAATAATCCGCAGTTTGTTGAAACTACAAATCATTTGCTAAGGTCGTTCAAACAATTATTAAACGAACACTATATTAAAAAACATAAAGTATCGGACTATGCCGATATGCTTGCCGTTACCGCCGACTATTTAAACAAAACCGTAAAAAGCATTACCGGAAAAACAGCAAAAGAACACATTCAGAGTAAATTAGCTACTGAAGCCAAGCGTTCTTTGATATTTTCAAATCTTTCCGGGAAAGAACTGGCTTACGAACTTGGCTTCGAAGAATCGGCGCACTTCAACAATTTTTTCAAAAAAACTACCGGCTTCACTCCTACTGAGTTTAAGAGTTCGGTGCGAATGTCCTGATTTTTGCAATTCTTATCCTGATTTCTTTAATTTTCGTAACTGTTATCAGCAGTAATTTTGTATCGCCAATTAAAAATAAAGACGATATGAAAACAATCTTACATAAATCAGCCTCACGCGGACATGCCAATCATGGTTGGCTCAAAACGAATCACACTTTTAGTTTTGCTAATTATTATAATCCTGAACGAGTTCATTTTGGAGCATTGCGGGTGCTTAACGATGACTGGATTGCCGGTGGTCAGGGTTTCGGAATGCATCCACACGACAACATGGAAATTATTACCATACCCATGAAAGGTGTGGTGGAACACAAGGACAGTATGGGCAATCACGGAACTATTTCATCTGGCGAAATTCAGGTAATGAGTGCAGGAACAGGAATTTTTCACAGTGAATTTAATGGCGATAAAACCAATCCACTCGAACTTTTTCAAATCTGGGTTATTCCTAACAAACGCAATGTTACTCCGCGATACGAACAAATATCGATAGCAGATTTAGCGAAAAAGGATGAACTTTACCAAATTGTTTCACCAAATCCCAATGATCAGGGAATGTGGATTCATCAGCAGGCCTGGTTTCATTTGGGCGATTTGTCGGCAGGCTGGGAGGGAAGTTACCAACTGAAAAATCCTCAATCAGGTGTATATTTTTTCGTCATCGAAGGCGATGTTACCGTTGAAGGAATTGATTTAAACCGCAGAGATGGGCTTGGAATTACTGAAACCTCAAACATTAGTTTTAAAACAACATCTTTCAGTAAAGTATTACTGATGGAAGTTCCTATGGTTTAATGAGTCAATGTGCCAATATATCATTGAAATAAATTTAATTTTTCAAACAAACTACAAACTACAAACAAAACATTATGAACACTTTAATTAAAAAATTCTTTGCTACAGATACCACCAGTTGGTCATTGTTAATATCGCGCTTAGCGCTTGGAGTTGTAATTTTGCCACACGGAATGCAAAAAGCGCTCGGTTCGTTTGGCGGTTATGGATTTGAAGCCACTCTTGGCTTTTTCCAGAGTATGGGAATGCCACTTCTGTTGGGCGTTTTAGTTATTCTTGCCGAATTTGTGGGTGCAATAGGAGTAATTCTCGGTGCAGGAACACGCTTTATGGCTTTTTCAATTTTTCTCACTTTGGGTGGCGCCATGTTTCTTGGCGGACATGTTGAACACGGCTTCTTTATGAACTGGTTTGGCGCTCAGGCAGGCGAAGGTATGGAATACTTCATTCTTGTGTTAGGACTTGCAGCTGCTCTCATGATTAGCGGTGGTGGTAAATTTTCGGTGGACGGATTAGTTTCGAAAAAGCTGAAATAAATTAGATAAAAGAATCAAGAACCAAGATTTTGAAAAGACAATCCGGTTGGGTTGTCTTTTTTTTGAGTATTCATTATCAATTGTATTATTTTTGTGATTCTATTCACCAAATATTATAATTTATGGTGAATACGTTCATTAAAACACAAATTGTTATATTATAAAATTTTCCAAATGATAATACTTGTTACCGGCGCCAACGGACTTCTCGGCCATCATGTAGTGATGCAATTAAAGCAAATGCATCATGATATACGAATTATTGTACGTGGTTCGCGCGACTTGTATTTTGATAAAACCGGTATTGAAATTATTCATGGAACTTTTACTGATTATATTTCGCTAAAAAAAGCAGCTAATGGTTGCGATGCCATTATTCATATTGCAGCCGTAACAGCACAAAATCTGTTACATTATGAAGATTACCAAAATGTAAATACCGTAGGTGCAGCCAATATCATACGTGTTGCAAATGAATTGAATATCATCAGATTGGTTTTTGTAAGTACAGCTAATACCATCGGTTACGGAAATCCTGAAAAAGAGGCTGATGAACGTTGTGATATTGAATATCCGTTTACCAAATCGTTTTATGCCCGGAGCAAAGTGGAAGCTGAAAAACTTTTTATCGAGGTTTCAAAATTACCCAATCGTCATGTTATAATTATCAATCCTACGTTTATGATTGGATCGCACGATGTGAAACCGAGCTCTGGAAAATTGATGCTAATGGGTTACCGTAAGCGGTTGATGTTTGTACCGAAAGGCGGAAAAAACTTTGTGGCAGTAACTGATGTAGCAACAGCTGTTTGCAATGCGCTAAAAATGGGACAAAACGGCGAGCGTTATCTGACTTCGGGCGTTAATCTTTCGTTTAAAGAGTTTTACGAAATACAAAGTCGGGTAGGGGCGTACAAACAAAAATTGATAAAAATCCCTAATGCAATACTTCAAATGGCTGGCAAAGTAGGAGATTTCATTCGTATGTTTGACGTAAAAACGGAAATTTGCAGCATGAATTTAAACCAGCTTTTAATTAAGGAATATTACAGCAATAAAAAAGCAGTTGAAGAGCTTAAAATGCCTCGTAAATCCATAGAAAAGGCAATTGAAGAGGCATTGAATTGGTTTTCAGAAAGAAATAAAATAAATTGACTAGATAACTTTGTTTCAATTGATTCAAAAACGTTTCTTGTCAACAATCGTTGCCACAAAAGTATCGCCGGTTACATTTACCACAGTTCGCAACATATCCAGCGGTCTGTCAATACCAATAATTATCGCGATACCTTCGGGTGGAATTCCAACTGTTGACATTACCATAATTGTCATCACAAGGCTTGCTCCGGGTACGCCAGCAGTTCCTATCGAGGCCAAAACCGTTACAAACAAAACTGTTAACATTTGAGCCATTGTAAGTTCAATTCCCAACACCTGCGCAATAAACAATACGGCAATAGCCTGATAGCAACTTGTACCATCCATATTGATAGTTACTCCAATAGGTAAGACAAATGAAGATGTTTCTTCTGAAATGCCTAACTTTTGTTGCGCTTGTTCCATGGTAAAAGGTAATGTTGCCGCGCTTGAACTGGTGGAAAAAGCAACTAACTGCACGGGAAATATCGATTTTATGTAATGAAAAATATTTGTTTTGGTAAAAATCTTCAACATTAGAGGATAAAAAACAAATGTTAGAAAAAGCAAGCAGCAAATAACTGTAAGCGCATATTTCCCTAAAGCCGAAAACATAGCTCTATCGCCTGAAAAATCGACTACCAAAGCAGCCATTAATGCAAAAACTCCAAATGGGGCAAATTTCATAACCAAATCGATAATTTTCAACACAATAGTTTCGGTAGAAATAATTACAGACATAAATGCAGCATTTTTTTCGCTGCCTACAAGCACAACAGCAATTCCTGTTAAAAGCGCCACAAATATTACCTGAAGCATATTTCGGTTATCTGATGCAGCAGCCGCGAAGTTTTCGGGTATCAGGTTGCTGATAAAATCCATTGGTGATTGTTTGGTTTCATCAGCTAACTTATAATTTGAAGTTACAGTGGAATTCTGAATGTATTTTTGGCGATACGTTTCGGATTCGGTTTTAGTAAATACACTGCCGGGATTAACAATGCTAACTACAGTCAGACCAAGTGAAACTGCAAAAAGTGTAGTAGCAAGGTAAAGAGTTATGGTTTTAAGTCCAAGTTTGGATAAACGTTTTAAATCGTTCATACTGCCAATACCTTTTACGAGTGAAACAAAAATCAAAGGTATGGCAATCAATTTCAGTAGTTTTATAAAAATTGTTCCCCAAGGTTTTATCCATTCGGTTACAATTTCTGAGTGTCCGGTATTAAAGAAGAAAAAACCTGCAACTACTCCGAAAAGCATACCGGCAAGTATTTCTGCAAAAATGGGAATTTTTTTTATTGTCATAAGTAGTTACAAGGATTTAGTTATGAGTTACAAGGCATATTATCAGAGAGTTAGTTTAAAACAGTGTATCATTAATTACATTCAAATACAGACATAAAAAAATGTTTAAATATCTACACCAAGAAATATTTTTAATAAATAACCAACAAAAAATGAAAATGCAGCCACACCAAGACTAATAGCCGACATTTCCCAAAAACGGGCTTTAAAATTCAAATTCTTGGCAACAGAAATGTAAAAATTAAACAGAAAAATAATAAGAATTGCCGTGAGTAAAGTTATGCCAAGCGCAATAAATTTATCGGTGAGTAACAAGTAGGGTAAAATAAGTAAAATTACTGTAATAAGATATGCAAAACCGGTATAAACCGCGGATTTTTTTGCGTTAGGGTCATTCTCAGCTTTCGACGAAAGGTAATCGGAAGCAGCCATCGACATAGCTGCTGAAATACCGGTTACCAAACCCACGAGCGAAATAATTTTGTTATTGTTAAGCGCAAGGGTGAAACCTGCTAAAGCTCCCGTGAGCTCTACCAGTGCATCGTTTAGACCCAGTACAATAGACCCAACGAACTGCAATCGTTCTTCATCGAGCATGGCAAGCAATTCGTGCTCATGTTTTTCTTCTTCAGCGGCAAATTTTTCGGCTTCAGGAAATTCTGAGGATAGATTTTTGTAAAGATTTGTACCCATTTCTTCTCTTTTTTCCATCAATTTCAATACAAATGACAAACCCAAAATTTTGGCGAGCCAAACGGTTGCTTTAAATCTCCAATTGTCAGGCTTAACATCTTCGTTGGAAATATTTTGCCAAAATATTGCATGTGCTTTTTCCTGATCGCCTATTTTTTCAAGCACAACGGCATTATTCTTGTTCTTACATTCTGCCGATAATGTTTTATAAATAAAATACTCTGTTATTTCTGCTTTTTGAGCTCTGAGAACAAGTTTTTTTAGTTTTGCATCCATATTATTTAACAATTGTTGATATTGACAAAAATATACGTTTATTTTAAAAAAATCAGTTTGTTATTTTTACAGATAATTTGCGTTTTTTGAAGCAAAATTTCTAAATTTGCAAAATCAATCATCCGTGGGCCGAAGTTATGAGAAAAATTTTAATTCTCATACATCTAATACTTACAATCACGTTTGTTTCAGCAAAAAAAAACAAAGCGGTTGCCATTGTACCATTTGAAATGGCCGGTAGTTATATTGTGTTAAAAGCCAAAGTAAACGGTTCCGTTCCTTTAAATTTTATACTTGATACCGGAGTTCGCAATACAATAATTACGGTATTGAATGAAGAAGATAGTATTTCGTTATCCTTAGCAGAATTACGCGAATTACGAGGTCTTGGATATGGGGTTGAAATTAATGCATTCATGTCGTATGACAATCAAATTGACCTTGGAAAGTTAAAACTGAAGAATCGAAGTTTGATGGTTCTCGAAAATGATATTTTTAATCTGACCCGATATACCGGAATAGTAATTAACGGAATAATTGGTGTTGATTTGCTGAAAGATCATGTTGTTTACATAAATTACAGTACCCGCAGGGTATTGTTTTACCAACCTGAAAACTTTGTTGTGCCCAAGGGTTTTGGCGAGATGCCCATGATTATAGAAGGTCAGAAAATGTATATTCAGCTTTCGGTTCTTGAAACTGATTCAGCCCGTCGAACAATCAAAATGCTAATCGATACCGGAGCGCAACTGAATGCATGGTTTCAAACACTTACGAATAAAGCAATCACTATTCCTGAAAAATCAATACATGGAAGGATAGGAGAGGGGCTGAGCGGAGAAATTACTGGTTTTTATGCGCGAGTACCTCAAATTTGTATTGCCAACTTCTGTGTTAAAAATCCCGTGGTTGCTTTTCCCGATTCCTCTACTATTGCCGCATTAGTTGGAAATACCGACCGTGATGGAACTATTGGTAGTCAGTTTTTAAGTAGGTTTAATATGATCATTGATTTTGGAGGGAGAAAATTCTGTTTCAAGCCTAATCATAATTTTAAAAATCCGTTTAATTATAATATAGCCGGCATAGAAGTGGCACAGGTTTACGATGTGCTCCCTCAGGCTGAAGTCATCAATGTGTGGAAAGATTCTCCGGCGGATAAAGCCGGATTAAAAACCGGCGATATTATTACCAAGATAAACAGAGAATGGATATACGCAATGAATATTACACAGGTTCGAGCATTTTTTGAAAGACCATCATCACAACCATTAATTATAACTTATCAACGAAATTCAGAAAGTTTTGAAGCAAAAATAAATATGACGCCCAAAATTTAATTTTCATAATTATTCATCATTAAATCAATTGACATGAACAAATCTTTACTAAAAATTATGGCTGTTGCTGTTGTTATTACAGTATCACTAAATGTGAAAAGCCAGCAGTTAATTCCTTTTGACTTGGTGCAAACGGATGGAATAATAACCTTTAGCGATTTGCAGCCGGTAAGTAAAGCTTCGACTCACCCTGTTGCTTTGCGTGCCATGCAAAGAGGAGAAAAAAAAGGTGAATTCACCAACGTAACATACACTTTGGCATCCAATGTAAAAATGCTTCCAGCACTTAAAAACAAAATCTTACCTGCGCGCGATGGTGTAGCTCAAGTCAGAGGTTTTGTTCCTCACCCCGATACTATTTATGTCGATGCCGACCCTAGCAGTGAACTTGTATTCAGGGCGTTACCATTGGCTGGCAACGAAATTGCCCTTTTCCGTCCATCTTTCTCTTCTGTTTTCAGCGATTTTTCCATTGAACAGCAAGAAGTAAAAATCACACTGGCAAATACTACTGAATGTGCCGTTGAAAATCCGGTTTCCACCTCCACCAATCAGGATTATAATGTTTCTTTCCGTTTCGATTCTGTTGAATTTGTGCTTGACAGTGCTAAAAATGGCGATAAAATTACCGTTACCCTCGATGGATTAGTTGAACTAATGAATCCGGCTATTGAGGGAAAATA
>CAZDSY010000004.1:0-32516 GCA_964508285.1 uncultured Paludibacter sp. | reverse complement strand
CCGTTACCCTCGATGGATTAGTTGAACTAATGAATCCGGCTATTGAGGGAAAATACACCAAAAACGATGGATACCGACTTGTTTTCAAAGCTGGTGAAAAAGCAAATCTGAAAATAATTTCGGCCATGAAATTCAGTAAGGAATATAAAAAACTGCTGTGGGGTACTCAAATAAAGATAAAAGAATTAGGTCAATGTGATTTAGGACTGTTTCTGCTTATCAAAGCAAATGGGGAAATCAGACTTGTGGCTGAAGTAAATCAAGCTTTCAATATGACTTTAGGTGTTTATGGATCAACGAATTATTATTACCCCGGAAATATAAAACAAATTGCTCAGATGGATAATTATTGCGAGACAAATGTGGATATTTATACCAAAATGACAGTTTTTGCTGGTTTGAGATGCACTGCAAAACTCAAAGTGAAAAGCTACGATGTACTCAATATGTATGTTGATGGAGGTGCAGAAGCTACAGTTGAAACCGAAAACAGAACGTTAAGTGCAGATGTTGGTTTGAGAACGAAATCAGCAGGGAAAGTGTTTTCGTATAAATTTACGCTTTTCGATAAATATTATTCACTTTGGAAATATCAAACGCCCGATATGGCCGGTTATGATATGGTCATTCACGAGGCTTGTGCGTTCGGTGATTTTGTAGCCGGAGAAATTCATAAAAAAACATCTTCAGGAACTAATCCGTACGTTGGAAATTTAATATTATTAGTGCAGAAATCTGATAATTCAGTTGCAGAATTTCCGGCACAGACCAATGCTGATGGATTGTTTATTGCCCGTAATATTCCGCTTAAAAAAGGCGATGTAGTACGGATAAAATTACCAAATGTACCAAATTTAAGTAACGCTGTGAATGCCACTATTCCGTTTAGAGAAATTAAACTTTATGCTGCTGATTATTATAATGGATCGGCAGCAGGGTTTGTAGCAGGATACAAAAGCGATTGGTATAAACTTGCATCACAACAAAACACATCATCAATAGCAAAAACGTCGATTCCGGGCAGAGCCAAATCCGGTATTTCAAAAGTAGCATCGGTATCGCAAAGTGTAATCTTAAAACAAATTAACGACTTTAAAAACAGTATTATAGCTTATAAAGGTCCCGTTGAATTTGTAACCCGCGATAAATATAATAAGGCAGTTATTAGAACAACACAAGTTAATATCCAATCAACACCAAAATCAGGTACGGTTAATGAGCCGGTAAAACTTAATCTGAACAAAGGCATGATAAATTCTCCGTTAGGCATGTTTGATATCATTGGATTGCAGTTTAAGCCCAATCAGGAAGTAAAAGCACGTATTGAACTGGAAGGCTTTGTAATTGAGTCGGACTGGGTGGAAACAGAAGGATTGATGATTTCAGGTATTGAACATGTGGATTGGACGTATAGTAGCGGGGCTAACGGTGAAATCTATAAAGCTGAAAATAGCTTTGTGCTGATTTCACCCATCAGAAGCAATAAAGTGCCCGAAGGTGAGGTGCGTTTACTTAAAGGAGTGGATGTTCCTCATGCAACACTTCGAACGGTTCAAAAAGTCAACGATTTTCCTGAAGCTCAAAAAGCGGTAGTATTTTTTGATGTTTCTGCTACTTTGCATACACTTGGCGAAAGTTCAGGAACTGCCATTGCTTCGTCCAATAACTGGATTACATCCATTCCTTACCTCACACTTGCCGATGCACTTAATCCTTCAAAAAACGGCAAACATCCTTTCGAAATGGTATCGTATAAATATAAAGGAGAGGAAATAGGCTATAAGCTTTTTGTGGATAAGTGCAGTGCATGTGATAGCGAAGCTTTGACTTCGAAAATTAATAATTTTCAGAGCAGTAAACCCGGAACGTTACTAAAGTCTGATGCTATTAAACCCAATCAGGCTCCTGTAAAACAACCGGCAACTGGAGGAGTGCGAATAAGATAAAAAGCGAATGCACAAAATATTTACAAAGAAAAAAAGTTATCAACAATTTGCCAGTTAAAAAAAAACAACTATTTTTGCAGTCCGTTTTGAGCAACCGAATATAAAATTCAAAAATCAGATATAAATAATGAAAAGGACATTTCAGCCTTCGCAAAGAAAAAGAAGGAACAAACACGGATTCCGCGAAAGAATGGCAACTGCTAATGGTCGTCGCGTATTAGCTTCGCGCCGCGCAAAAGGAAGAGCAAAACTTACTGTAGCCGACGAAGGTCGCCACAAATTTTAATAAAGTAAGTATTTAATAAAACATTTAAAAGTAAGAACTTCGTTGTAAGTTTTTACTTTTTTTGTTTTTACAAACTGCAAACACAATAATTTGACTATTTTTGAAAGATTTTTTTAGTGAAAAGGAAACGAGGAGACAAGTTAACAAGGGAACTGGCAAAACAAAGTAAAATGTAACAAGAAAACTCTGAAACCTTGAAATCCTGAAACGTCTAAACCATGAAACCCGAAACAAAAATAAATAACACGCATGGATATAAAGAAATTTTGGAAAGAACATACGTTCGCCTTTATGCTTAGGCAAATAATTTATGCAATTCTTGCATTGGTGGCAATAGGCTGGATAACACTTTTTTTGATTGATATTTACACACATCATGGAGAATCCGAAGTCGTACCCGATCTGAAAGGATTGTATTTACCCGAAGCGGAACAAATGCTTGCAAATCACGATTTATATCCCGTTATTATTGATTCAGTATTTGATAAAAGCAAAAAACTGGGAACAGTCATTGAACAAAATCCCAGTCCGAACTCTACCATGAAAAAAAACCGTCCTGTATATATCATTATCAATGCCAAACAAGTTCGTCAGATTCCTCTTCCCGATGTTACTGATTTGTCCTATAGACAAGCAGATGCACTTATCAGAGCAAATGGTTTGGTTGTAGGTAATGTTGAATATTTCCCTTCGGAATATAAAGATTTGGTTGTTGATGTAAAATTTCGAGGTGTGAGTGTTATACCCGGAACAAAACTACCGGAGGGGAGCGCAATTACACTTGTTGTAGGAAGTGGCATAGGCATTGGAGAGACCCTGGTTCCCACTCTTAAAGGGTACGATTTAGAAACTGCAAGAGCTACAATTCTGGCTGATTCGCTCATAACCGGAGCCATCGATTTTGATATACAGCCTGCAGGCGATATTGATGCTTATGTTGTTTACCGTCAACGACCTTCAGCAGGTAAGCGCGTACCGCTCGGTACACGTATTGATATTTGGCTTTCAAAGGACAGATCGCTACTCGATAAAACTTTTGACGAAGAAAGTCAGAAAGTTGATGAAAATGACGAGGAATTTTTTTAAGTATTTACGAAAGTGAGAAACACCGAAGAATTTCCCGATGAAATAATTGAAGATGATGAACTGGAGTCGCAAACTCCGGAGGATGTGCTTTATGAACATTTCAGGTTCATTGTTGACAAAGGACAATCGCTGGTAAGGATTGACAAGTATCTTGTTAATCTGATGGCGGGTACTTCGCGTACGCGTCTTCAGGATGCTGCCGATGCAGGTAATATTTTAGTTAATGACAAATCGGTAAAATCAAGCTACAGGGTAAAACCCAACGATGTGATTTCCATTGTTTTATCCTATCCTCCACTACGGTATGTCATTTATCCTCAGGATATTCCAATTAATATTGTTTACGAAGACGATGACATAATAATAGTAAACAAACAACCCGGATTGGTTGTACATCCGGGTTTTGGCAATTACGATGGAACACTTTTGAATGCAATTGCATGGCATTTGCGCAACGAAAAAAACTTTGACCCGAACGATTCTCGTGTGGGTTTAGTACATCGCATCGATAAAGATACTTCCGGATTGCTTTTAATTGCAAAAACCCCCGAAGCAAAAACTCATTTAGGTAAACAGTTTTACGAAAAAACTACGCATAGGCTCTATAATGCTTTGGTATGGGGCGATGTGAAAGAAAATGAAGGAACTATCAATGGTGCTTTAGCTCGGAATCCACGCGATCGGATGCAGTTTGCCGTATTCCCCGAAGGAGAAAATCCATTTGCAAAATGGGCAGTAACGCACTATAAAGTCCTCGAACGTTTTGGCTATGTAACACTTGTACAATGTAAACTCGAAACCGGTCGTACACATCAAATTCGCGTGCACATGAAACATATCGGGCATCCACTTTTCAATGATGAAAGATATGGAGGAAACGTTATTTTAAGAGGTGTAAACACTGCTTATTACAAACTCTTTATTAAAAATTGCTTTTACACTTGTCCGCGTCAGGCACTACATGCAAAAACACTTGGTTTTGAGCACCCACGAACAGGTGAGTATATGCATTTCGAAAGTGAATTGCCATCAGATTTATCGGAAGTTATCAATATGTGGCGTGATTATGCCAACAACAATATTTTTAAATAAAACGTTAAAAGATTTTGGTTTAAGAAATGAAAAAAAACATTGCCATTGTTGCAGGAGGCGATTCGTCAGAAGTGGTGGTTTCACTAAAAAGTGCTGCAGGACTGTATTCGTTTATCGATAAAGAAAAATATAATTTGTTCATAGTAACCATCGTTGGAAAACAGTGGCAGGTTGAATGGTCTGACCAGGAAAAAATTGCCATCGATAAAAATGACTTCAGTTTTACCCTAAACGGCATCAAAACAACTTTTGACTTTGCTTACATCACCATTCATGGAACTCCGGGCGAAAATGGAATTTTACAAGGTTATTTCGACTTAATCTCAATTCCATATTCGTGTTGTGGAGTGCTTGCAGCAGCTATTACGTTCAATAAATTTACATGTAATCAGTACCTGAAAAGCTTTGGTGTAAATGTGTCAGAATCGATTTTACTTCGTGAGGGTCAAACAGTAACGAATGATGAAATTGCTGCCAAAATCGGACTTCCGTGTTTTGTAAAACCTAATGTTGGTGGTAGCAGTTTTGGAGTTTCCAAAGTTAAACACATTGACGAAATACAACCTGCCATTAAGAAAGCATTTTCCGAAGGTAGTGAAGTGCTTATCGAAGCTTTTATGGAAGGAACTGAACTAACTTGCGGAATGTATAAAACAAAGGACAAAACTGTGGTTTTTCCTGTTACTGAAGTAGTTCCCAAAAATGAATTTTTCGATTTCGATGCGAAATACAAAGGTGAATCGGACGAAATTACGCCTGCCCGAATAAGTGAAAAACTTACAAGCGAAGTACAGAATCTGACAAAAAAAATTTACGAAATACTTGGATGTAAGGGAATTGTACGAATTGATTACATTATTACCAAAGAAGATGTGATCAATTTGTTGGAAGTAAATACTACGCCCGGTATGACAGCAACCAGTTTTATTCCTCAACAAGTGCGGGCTGCCGGCTTGGATATTAAGGATGTTATGACCGAAATTATCGAAAACGAATTAAAGAAATTATGAAAACTTATCAGGAAATTTCAGAAACAATAAACTATGAAGTAAGTCGGCTTAACTGGCAAAAATCGCCCGCTCAGTTATATGAACCTATTGGTTATGTGTTGTCGATGGGTGGAAAACGGGTAAGGCCTGCACTAACCCTTCTTGCCTGTAATATGTTTTCTGATGATGTAACACCTGCTGTAAAGCCCGCGTTGGGAATTGAGATTTTTCATAATTTTACTTTATTGCACGATGATATTATGGACCGCGCTGATATTCGGCGAGGAAAACAAACAGTACACAAAAAATGGGACGATAACACTGCAATACTTTCAGGTGATATGATGCAAATAATAGCCTATCAATTCATTGCAGAAACCCCTGAAAAGTACCTCAAACAAGTTTTAGGTGTATTTTCGGAAACGGCAGGCGAAGTTTGCGAAGGACAGCAATACGATATGGATTTTGAAACCCGTAGCAATGTCACCGCCGAAGAATATCTCGAAATGATTCGTTTGAAAACAGCTGTTTTGCTGGGTTGTGCACTTAAATGCGGTGCTATAATAGGTGGCGCTTCTATAGATGACGCGCAAAACCTTTACGATTTCGGTATCAATATCGGTTTGGCATTTCAACTGAAGGACGATTTACTTGATGTGTATGGTAATGAAGCAACTTTCGGTAAAAAAATTGGAGGCGATATACTTTGTAATAAAAAAACATTCTTATTAATTCAGGCACAAAAACTGGCAAAAGGTGAAATTTCTGATACATTGAATGGTTGGTTGCAAAAAAGTTATCAACAACCTGAAGAAAAAATTGCAGCAGTAACTGAAATTTATAACTTGTTGGGAGTGAAAAAAATATGCGAAGAGAAGATGAATTTTTATTATGAAAGAGCACTCGCAAACCTTAAAAATGTGTCAGTTTCAGAGGTCAAAAAGCACGAAATTACCCAATTAGCTAAGCAACTGATGTATCGCGAAGACTAATTTTTTCTATCTTTGCAGGCATAGATGTTATTTTTTAATTGAACTACGGATAGCAATAACCGTAAAATTTCCGATAAAAATTTATGCCCTACCGACGGTTACCGAATACAGATCAGGCGCGACTGCGCGCGTTGCGACAGGTCATAGCTCGCTGTGAAAATCAGGATTACACTAATCAGGTTGTACAGTACAAAACGCTGCACGAAGCAAAAACGTATCTCAGTCATTTTGAGAAACACTTGGTTCAGTATCAGCAGACACTCGAAAATCAGGTTCTTGCAAATAAAAAGTATCAGCAAATTGTGCACAATGCCCGTCTTTATATTTCACATTTTATTCAGGTTTTAAACCTTTCGGTAATTCGCGGCGACATTAAAAAAGACCACAAGCTTTTCTATCAACTCGATCCGAATGTGCATACTGTCCCCGATTTGAGTACCGAATCAGCAATAATTGAGTGGGGGAAATACATTATCGATGGCGAAAACGAGCGCGTGCGCAATGGCGGACTTCCAATTTATAATCCCGCGATAGCCAAAGTAAAAGTACATTACGAAATTTTTAAGGAATATAAAACCAACCAGAAACTGCACCAGCAAGCAACCAATCGCAGCTGGGAAGATTTGGTAAACTTCCGTAAGAAGGGCGATTCCATAATCTTAGATATTTGGAATCAGGTAGAAGAAAAATTTGGAAATGAACCTCCGTTTACTCGCTTCAACAAATGCAGGGAATATGGTTTAATTTATTATTACCGTAAAGGCGAAAAGGAACTAACCGCTGAAGATGATTTAAAATTAGAAAAACTAAAGGTATAAAACACAAGAGACTGCTCTATTGAGACAGCCTCAAATTTTTAAGACTAATACTGCAAATCCGTTTCGATTTATCGAATAATCTGTTACAAATCCGTTTAATTTTTTTTCAGCATACATCCGCCTAATCCGCGTTCAATTTTTTTTTCTTAGTTTTCAGCAATCCCTATTTAATTCAAGCTATTGCATTTTATTCATCTAATCGAATTTTTTTTAATCTCTTGTTTTTTAAGTTTTTTATTATTTTTGTCGTTATTTTTTCTTTCGGTAAATTGGTTTTTATGGGTATGCTGAAAGACAATTAAGTAATTAGAAAACAGCGATTTAAGATTAATATATTTTGATTAAGTGCAAGGTTTTTATAGGAAAATATTAATAAATTCTGCACTCAACAGTTTACAGCAAAGAACCAAGTCCTGAAAGGACTTAATGTGAGTAACCATCGGTAAAACCGGTGGATGGGACACAAGAGATGGGTAGAACCCGTAAGAGGTTCAATAAAAGCAAGTCAGGTATTGTTGAACCCTTTTCAGGGTTCTGATTTGCCTGCGGTTTCAGTCCCCGCACTTCGTACGGGGTTATACCAATTTAACCACTTCGTGGTTGCGAATAGTTTTTCAGCAGACCCTGTATATTAAAAACTTATCAAAAATAATAGTGATAGAATCCCTTTATGGTGAACAAAATTTGTCGGTTAATATTAATTCTCACATGTCTGCTATATTTCCTCGGATGTAATGTACCTATCAAGGAATTAAAACAGGCAGAACAGTTAATGGATGTTCATCCCGATTCCTCATTAAAGATACTTCAGAAAGTAAATCCCGGCAGGTTAAAACTTAAATCGGATAAAGCTTTATATGCACTGTTGCTAAGTCAGGCGCAGGACAAAAACTACTTTGTAATTGAATCTGATTCACTTATTTCCATTGCTACAAATTATTTTAAAAAAAGCGACCCCGATCATGCCGGTTATGCATGGTTTTACAAATCCAGAATTGAAAATAATCGTGGAGATGCTGCCGCACGTGCCGATGCTATTCTTAAGGCAAAAGAAATAATTACGAATTCCGAAAATCATTATTTAAAGGGATTAGTTTTTGGCGAAACAGCTGACATGTATAGTGTTGAGAGAAATTTCGATAGTTCATTACTTTATAATAAATTATCTTATCAAGAGTTCGAAAAAATAAACTATACCAAGAATAGCGCACTCAGCCTTATATATATGGCAGTATGTTACATGAAGAACTACGAATGCGACAGTGCTGTAAATTGCCTATACAGAGCAGAAAATTTATCCAAACAAATTAATGACACTGTTATTTTATCAACTGTTTACAGAACATTGGGTTCTATTTATTTAAAAAATAAAGCTTACGATAAATCAATTGAGGTTTTCGAAAAAGTGCCCTTAACAAATCAACCTATTGTGGATAGTAATAAATGGTTTTTACTTGCTAATACGTGTAAGGAAGCGGGAAAGTATGAACAGGCTGAAAAGTATCTTGATATGATGACAGTGAAGGGAGAAATGGCGGCACAGTATTACAGGTTAAAACAATTTTTGGCAATACAAGCAGGTGATTTACAGAGCGCGTTAAATTATGCGGAGTTAGCCCGCATAGCCACTGATTCGTTACAAAGACGAAAACTTGAAATCAGTTTTGCCGGACTTGAAAAAAAATATAACTATCAGACACTTCAGCTAACCAATCAAAAACTTGTTATTGTGCAAAAACAACACAAAATTGTTTTACTTACTTTAATATTGATGTTGTTAACCGGTATAATTCTCGTACATATCTGGAATAATAAAGTTAAGAGCAATAAGTTGATATTGAATGAAACCATTTTTGTATGATACATCCCATTGTCAGGACAATTTTAGCAGCAAGTTAAGATATGTTTGGTTGATGCAAGTTTGGTTGCCACTCGGACAAAATGGGCAATAACTTTTTTGTGGAGCCGTCCCACCGAGCTCAGACAAAATAAGTTATTCTCGTTTTAGGCCGCCAGTTCATACTTTTGTTTTGGGGTTTGATAATTCAACGATTGATGTACTCGTACGTTGTTATAAAATTTAAAATACTTATCTAATCCTTGCCACAAAGTTAATCCATTTTCGTATACATTCAAATAAATATCTTCGTATTTCACACTTCGCCAAAGTCTTTCAATGTAAATATTGTCGAGCGCTCGTCCTTTTCCGTCCATAGATATTTGTATTTCATTCTTTTTCAGTTCATTGATAAATATCTCGCTGGTAAACTGACTTCCTTGATCGGTGTTGAAAATTTCGGGAACGCCGTGTGTAGCTATCGCTTGTTTGAGCGTTTCGGTACACCATTCGGCACTCATGGTATTAGACACAGACCAACCAACAACATACCGACTATGCAAATCAATTATCGCCACAAGATACATGAAGCCCTTTTTCATGGGGATATAGGTAATGTCCATCGCCCATATCTGGTTGTTTCGTACGATAGGCAAATTGCGCAGCAAATACGGATATTTGTAATGCGTTTTGTCGCTCACCGTTGTACGTGGTTCCCTGTAAATCGTTTTCCAATCAACCAACTTCATTAATCGTCGAACTCGCTTTATATTAACTTTATATCCAAGCACTGTAAGTGCAGCTGTCAGGCGTAAAGCTCCATAATACGGTGCAGAAAAATACTGTTCGACCAAATAACGCATGATGGCTAAATTTTCGGGCGATTCACCGGCTGGAACATAATAAAAACTGCTTCTGCTGACTGTCAATAAGTTGCATTGAGCTGAAATACTCAATGTCGTGTCTTGTGTGTCAAGCATTTGTTTTCGTTCTGAAACGCTTTTTATTGCAACTTTTTTTTTAAAAAGTCATTTTCTACCTTCAATTGACCGATTTGAGCATACAATATTTGCGTTTCCACTCCTTTGTCTTGCTCATGGGTGTTGTCGGCTGCGAATAAATCGTCAAAATTTTTTAGCGCTTGAGCCTTCCATGTCGAAATTTGTGTAGGGTTTAACTCAAATTTCTTTGCTAACGTTTCAATGGTTTCACGTTCTTTTAACGCCTCTAAAACTACTTTTGCTTTGAATTCTTTGCTGAATTTTCTCCTGGTTACTGACATTTTTTCTGGGTTTAAAGATAATACAATTCTATCTTAACTTAATGTCCTGTTTTTGGGGAGTAATATATTGAATCATATAATTTTCAATATTATCTAAAGAAATATAACTCAAATGTTGAATATTACAATACACGATATGGTGAAAAAGTTAACTCTTTTAATACTAATTTTTATTTAAAGTAATGAAAAGAATATCAGGACAAATATATATTTATATTTCAGTCATCTTAATAATCAGTTTATATGTATATTTTTCAATAGGATATACAAAGAGAAAAATCACTGGAGAAATATTGAGCATAACAATCGATCATGTTGTTAAGGAACGTGATTTTTGTCGCTCCTCAAGAATTATAATTAGAATAATTATCCATAATAATACAACTGAGGTATTAAAAATAAAAAACAATTATTCTGGTAGCGAATGTAATTATTTAAGACCAAATTCTAATTTTTGGTATATTAATAATGATTCAATATTCCCGCTAACTATAATTGAAGATAAAGATACTTCAATTTTAATTCCTGCGAAAAGCAGTCAATTGGTAAGTTTTAAGTTTTATCAAAGAATAAGAGGTAGAAGTATTAATGAAGTTCTTCGTATTAATAATAAATATATTAACACCAATTATCACATCAAATATATCGACTCAAACAATAAATTTATATTTAACAAATCAAAAATCTTTAAAATTGAATATCTTCTCGACAACAAAAGAGTTGACTCAAAAGATAGCGTTCTGATGAATCGGAAAATTTTATCTCCACCTTATATTAATCAATGATAGGGTGTAATGTTTCAAAGGTGTTCATTTAATAATAAAACGCTGAAAATCAAAAATAAGAATTATTAACTCAACTCTTGCTTTTGTAAGTAGGGTTTCCTGATAAACTGTAAAATTGCTGGTTAATAACAGAATTGAATTTTGAATAAATATTAATAAATGGAAATATAAGGTATTAGGTAACTAAGCAATTAAACATTAATTTCTTTTTGAAAAAAATAAAGTTTATTTTTAGCAAACAAATAAAAGTATAAAACACAAGAGGCATAATTATTTTTATGCCTGTTGTGTTTTAACTTTGGTTAATCAACAGTTATCGTTGGTGTAATTATTTTATTCATTTTTATATCGTGCTCAGCTGCCGGAACAGTATCAACCAGTTGAAAATCGTAAGCGATACCCCATTTTTTTATTTTTTTCTGTTTCAAAAAATGATCGTAATAGCCTCTTCCGCGACCCAGGCGACGTTTTTTTCGATCGAAAGCAGAACCGGGTATAATTGCCAGGTCAATTTCTTCAAGGTAAGTTTCCTGCGCTTGTGGTTCCCATATTCCAAGTTCGCTGCGGGTAAGATTTTCACGGCCTGTAAATGGTTTCAAAACCATCATTCGACCAACAACTACCGGTAGCAGAATTTTTTTTTCTTTACTCCATTTATCAATAAAATCATGTGTGGGTACTTCGCGGGAAGTTGACCAATACATCATTAATGTTTTTGCTTGTTTAAAATCAGGCATTTGTTCAATTTTTTCGAAAATTTTATTTGATGCCTCAATTTTTTGTTCGTCAGTAAGTTCCTTTTTTTGTGCTCTGATTTTGTGCCTAATCATAGATTTTTCAAGACTAATCGAATCTTCATCTTCTTCTTTCAGAAAATTCAGGAACGAAAATATGCTTTTTTTTGCCATTTTTTTGTATTGAAGTAATTAAAAGTGAAATACAAAATTAAAAAAAAAAATCAGGAATTTTCCTGATTTTAATTTATAATTGTCCTGCTTCAACCAGATTTATTACTCTTTCAACTATTTTGTCTTCGCCATCGGCTTTAAATTCCGATTTTAGGTTTGAGCCAAAAAGTCGAGCTATACCCTGCCAAAAAACAGCTGTAAAAGTGCCTTTATAGTTTTTTATCAAATCGTAGGAAGTTCTGTCGCATTCACGATCAACAAGTTTCATAAGCATTCGTCCCTGATTCACGGTCATTTTTTTCAAATCAGCTTCGTGTTTCTTGAATAGTTCCTTTTCATATTGCGATATAAATTTCTTTTTTTCCTTTTCATTTTTCATATCCACAAGTCTCATATTAACTATACGAAGTTCACTTGAAAGAAGTTTGGCATAAGGCAGTGTTTTTTTAACGTCGCGCACAGTACGCCAGAAAAACTGTTCCTGTTTTTTGTTTTTGAAAGTATTGCGCGGATAAACCCATAAATCGTGCAAAAAAGCCAGAAAAATAGTGTCGTTGCCATCAACTTGAACCATAAGGCGGGCACCACCGGGAGGAACAAATTCCACTGATGGAGTTTTATCCTGGGCTTTGGCGTAAGTTGTCAGTATAAAAATTGATAAGAAAATAATTGTCAGGTGTTTCATAGTGCAAAAATACACAATTTAAATTTCACTTGTTTTTTATCTGTAATTTTTATACCGTAATTTCAGTTGTTTTATCAATCGTTGTTAATTATTTTCTGAAGTTTTTAATTTAAAAAAAAATTTTTTATTTTTGAAATCAAAGACTTAATTATCTGATATGTTAAAACGCATCTTCCTGTTTGCTTCCATTTTTTCTGTTACAAATGGTTCAACACAATCTACTACAGTTATACCCACCGGCACTTCAATAGCCGGCACTTCAGTTTCAGATTCGCGTAAATTTACTGCTTTTAGTAATACTGCAAATATGAGTTATATTTCAGGTGGAGAAGCGGTTATTATGTATGAAAACAGATTTTTATTAAAGGAGTTGTCAACAAAAACCGTTCATGTAGCATATACCTTACCCTTTGTAACTGCAGGGATTCAGTTTTCGTATATGGGTTACCCTCTTTATCACGAAATGCTTACAGGCATTGGTTTTGCCCGAAACTTTGAAAATAAATTTGCACTTGGTGTTCAGTTCAATTATTTCAGCACATATTTTACTGGCATCAATGCGTATCGATCAGCTTTTTTCCCTCAAATCGGTCTCAATTTAAACATTACTCAATACACAAATATAGGTTTTAGTACTTTCAATCCATTTCAGACAAATATTAAGTCTATCGCTATTGAAAAACGTATTCCATCGCTATTTAGTTTAGGGGTTCAACACTTTTTTTCCGACGATTTGGCCTGGCGTGTTCAGGTAGATAGAGAAATTAGCAGCTCTTATCGTATCGCTACAGGATTTGAATATGAAATGTCAGAGTTTCTGAACACTAAAATTGGCACTTATTATAATAATTATCTGGTAATGTGTATAGGAGTCGGGTTTAAACTGTCCGGTTTTTATTTTGATGTGAATGCAGAAATGCATCCCATTGGCGGTATTAATTTGCTGGGTGCTCTAAGATATAAATTCTGAAAAACCATGCATAAATATCTCATTATTATATTAACATTTAAGTTGCTTTTGGTCTTAGAAATTAATGCACAGGATGCAGGTGGAGTAACTGCGCAATTAATTGCTGAGATATTCGAACAGTATGCTTCCGAAAGCGATGAAGCAATCGATTACGAAACTTTTTACGATGATTTGATGGCACTGAGTATGAATCCCGTTCAAATAAATACTGCCCTGCGTGAAGATTTAGAGCGTATCTTGTTTTTATCAGACACTCAGATTGAAAACCTGCTTTTTTATCTTTATCGATACGGACCTATGCAAACCATATATGAGTTGCAACTGGTAGAAGGACTGGATATGACTGATATTCGACACATGTTGCCCTTTGTAGTTTTGGGAAGTACCGAAAAAGTACCTGAACAGATTTTTTGGAACGAAGTTTTACGTTATGGACGAAGCGAGTTACTCGCTCGCTTTGATTTAACCATGGAAAAACGTAAAGGTTTTATACCCAATGAAGTTGAAATTAACTCAGGGGAAACTATTTTGAAATCTCCCTATGCAGGCTCACAGCTTTACAACTCACTACGTTACCGTTTTAATTATCGCAATCGGGTTCAATTTGGAATTACTTCAGAAAAAGATGCAGGAGAGCAATTTACACGAAAAGGATACGATTTTTTGTCGGCTTATGCACAAATCGACAAAATCGGTAAAATACATCGGGCTGTTTTTGGAGATTTCAGGGCGAATTTCGGCATGGGATTGGTATTGCATCCCGATTTTAGTGTCGGAAAATCTTCCTACGTTACGAATATTACACCCCGAAATAGCGGTTTAAAGAAATATGGTTCAACAGATGAATATAATTTTTTTCGCGGTGCAGGAGTAACTTTGAGAATACAAAATACAGATATTACAGTCTTTTATTCGAATAAAAAAATTGATGCTGATACACTTGGAGGTGTTTTTTCTTCCATCAATAAAACCGGTTATCATCGTACTGAAAGCGAAATTCTAAAAAGAAAAACTGTCCATCAACAAGTTGCCGGATTTAACACAACGGTTAATTTTAATCGATTGCAATTAGGTTTTACTGCTGTACATACAGTATTAGATGTGGAATTGCAGCCAAAGAAATCAGTTTATAATTATTATTATTTCAGCGGAAAACAACAAACAGTTGCAGGTGTAAACTACCGTTTTAAACTGCAAAACTTTAACTTTTTTGGCGAAACTGCAGCGTCAGATAAACTTGCAGTGTCTACTATCAACGGAGTTACAGTTCAGCCCATTTCTACAGTGTCACTTATTGCACTGTATCGATATTTTTCGTCGGAATACGATACTTTTTTTGCTAATACTTTTTCTGAGTCAACGCGGGTAAACAACGAAAATGGATTTTATTTAGGTGCTGAAGTTCGTCCGTTTCGTAAATGGAAAGTAGCTGCTTATGCTGATAGTTATAAGTTTGCCTGGCCAAAATATACTGCAAGTTCACCTACCAACGGAATGGATTATTTGCTCCAGGCTGATTACGCTCCGCAACGTCGCCTGAATATGTACTGGCGATTGCGATACGAAGAAAAAATGCATAATTTCGCTGATAATTCGGTTTTACCGCAACTGAAGGAATTCAGAATAGCTTCCTTGCGTTATCAATTGGTATATACTTTCGGAAATTTTACGACAAAAAATCTTTTCGAAATAAATTTTACACAAACAGAAACACAAGCTCCAGGATTTGGTGCAACTGCCTTGCAGGACGTGAGTTATACTTTTTCAAGATTGCCTTTAAAAATCGATTTCCGTTATCAGTTTTTCGATGCCAGAAATTACGATAACCGCTTTTATTCGTACGAAAAGGATGTATTGTACGCTTTTTCCATTCCTATGTTTTACGGAACTGGAAGCAGGTATTATTTGAATGTTCGTTATGATATTAACCGAAAGCTATCTGTATGGTTCAAAGTTGCTCAAACAAAATATGCCGATGGTAGAGAAAGCGTTGGCAGTGGTAATGATTTAATTATGGGAAACAAAAAAACTGATTTCAGAATGCTGGTGCGTTGGGAATTTTAAAAATTCATCCATCAACAGGATTTTCAGGATAAGGCAATAAAAGCTGATAAATATCGATATTGAGCCACCTGTTAAATTTATATCCGGTTTCCCTTATGGTGCCTGAATGTACAAACCCGAATTGCTTGTGAAGACCAATACTTACATCATTGTTTGAATCAATAACTCCTACTAAACAATGATATTTTTGCTCCGATGCATTTCGAATAATTTCATTCATCAATATTTTCCCCAATCCTTTTCCCCGATGATTTTTATGTACGTAAAGCGATATTTCTATTGTATATTTATATGCCTGTCGATAACGAAAATGACCGTAAGTACCAAAACCCAATAATTCATTGGTCGACTCGTCAATAATTCCAATTACCGGAAAATTTCCTTTCTTTTTGATTTCAAACCATTGTTGCATGGTTGCATCGCTCCATGTATCGTAATCGTAAATTGCTGTAGAATTTCGTACAGCATCGTTAAAAATTTCAAGAATCTGATCTGAATATTCGGTTCCGCAATATATTATTTTCATAAATGAATTTGTATTGTTTTTAAATCAAGGGACAAGCGATTCGGCAAACGAACTAATTTGATTCACTAATGCTTTTCGTGAGTTGGTACTCCCAATACTTAAATTCGAAAAGCATAACACATCAATCTGAATAGAAATATTTTCAGCAAAATTACGGAAAAAATTCAGGAATTATGATTAAATTTGAAAGCAGTTATTTGTCTTTTGTCTTTTTACTTTGTTTTTTGGTATTTATTTAATTTAAATATCTTAAATTCAAGCATATAATATTTTATTGCAAAGTCCACATTGCAATTTTGGCTTAAATTAACTATCTTTGCAGCTTTAAAATCGGGTAATCTTAAAAACTCATATAAATGGACTTATTAAACAAAATTATGGAACGTGCCAAGGCAAATCCTATGCGGATAGTTTTACCCGAAGGCACAGAAATTCGCACTTTGAAAGCTGCTGATATCATTCTGAAAGAAAAAGCAGCTAAGTTGATACTGATTGGAGATGAAAAGAAAATTGCGGAACTTGCAGTTGAACATTCGTTGACTTCGCTGGGTGAAGCAACTATTGTAAATCCGGAAACACATCCTAAGATGGAGGATTATGCCCGTTTGCTTTTTGAAATCCGTAAAAGTAAAGGTATGACCGAAGTCGAAGCCCGAAAACTTGCAAAGGATCCGCTATATTTGGGTTGTTTGATGATAAAAGCCGGCGATGCCGATGGAGAATTAGCCGGTGCTCAAAATACGACCGGAAATGTACTTCGCCCCGCATTTCAGATTGTAAAAACACTGCCCGGTATCAGCATTGTTTCAGGCGCACTGCTTATGTTTACACCCACTCCTCAATTTGGCGAAAACGGTTTGCTTGTATTTGCCGATTGTGCTGTGAATCCTAATCCAAATGCACAGGAATTAGCTCAAATAGCAGTATCCACAGCGCAAACTACACGTGTCATTTGCGGATTTGAACCCAAAGTAGCCATGCTTAGTTTTTCAACCAAAGGAAGTGCAAAACATGAACTTGCCGATAAAGTAATTGAAGCAACACGCATAGCGCAGGAAATGGCGCCCGATTTACTTATTGATGGAGAATTACAGGCAGATGCTGCGCTTGTTCCTTCCATTGGACAAAGCAAAGCGCCCGGAAGTAAAATAGCAGGACAAGCCAATGTACTTGTATTCCCGGATTTACAAGCAGGAAATATTGGTTATAAAATTGTGGAACGATTCTCCGGATCGCAGGCTGTAGGTCCTATTTTGCAAGGAATGGCAGCGCCTATCAACGATTTGTCGCGTGGTTGTTCTGTAGATGACATTGTAAAGATGATAACCATTACTGCCAATCAGGCAATAAAATAGGTAAATTAGCCCCCCAAACCCCCTAAAGGGAGAGTTTCCGAGCGTAACTTAGGGTGATTTTGTACAAAGGGCTAATTTTATACGATTTAACAAAGAAATATCATTTTTATAATAATAATCATACACCTTTAAAGATGCCGAGTAGTTCTACTTTACGACAATTAATAATAACCGATAGCTATCGGTGAACTCAAAAGGAGGAAACAGAATCAAGATACAAAAAAATACATTATTATTGTTGTGAATCATTACTAATGTTGACTTATGTGTTCTTATGTGGTTCAATTATCTTTAATAATTTTATATGTATTAATATTGTAAAGTAGATGTAGTAGCAAAAAAAATAACGCTTCCGCATATGGAAGCAGGAGGAAAAATATGGCAGAACCAATAATTGAACCTATTGAAAGGTTCGGACTAAGTAAAAGACACCGCAAACGCACACTTTTTTCACAAATTGGCGTTGTGGGTTGTGGAAAAGAGGGCAGTGTAATTGCAACAACAGCTGCTTTAAATGGTATTGAAGTAGTATTTCTTGAACCTAACGAGGGGAATATTGAAAATGCGTTTCAGCGCATCGAACAAAAACTTGACAAAAAAATTCAGAATTGGGGTTTAACACAAAACGAGAAAAAAGCTGTTTTGAGCCGCATTACGGGTACAACCAAGTACGAAGACCTGAAATATTGCGATTTTGTAATTGAAGCTATCAGATACGATAACAATACCGGAGAAAGGCGTGTTAACGAACGCAAGGAAGTTTTTCTGAATCTCGAAAGAGTACTATCACCTACGGCTATTATTGCTTCCAATGTTTCAACCGTAGTAGTTACTGAGTTAGCATCAGAGCTTGTTTATCAGGATCGATGTATTGGGCTGCATTTTCTTTCGAATATTCCCGGGTCACAAATCATTGAAATTGTTCCGGGATTGAACACTTCTTCTCAAACTTTTGATAAAGTTTGTCAGTTTGTGAAACTTATCAATCATGAGTATGTCCCTGTTGTGGAATCTTCTGGATTAGTAAGTATTCGTCTGTTTTTAATTCAGCTTAATGAAGCTTGCAGTGTGTTGATGGAAGGAATTGCCACTGTAGAAGATATTGACAAAGTGCTTACCGTAGGTTTTGGACACCGTCAGGGTGTTTTTCGCACTGCCGACCAAATGGGAATCGAAAAAATTGTACGATTACTCGAAAATCTGTACGATGAATACGGTAATATAAAATACAAACCTTCGCCCGTGTTGTTACGGCTTTTCAGAGCCAAAAATTTTGGTGTCAGCAAGGGAAAAGGTTTTTATACTTACGATGCAGCAGGCAATATTGTTAAACATAGCGGGGAGAAATAAATTATGAATATTTTGGTTTTAAATTGCGGAAGTTCATCCGTTAAGTATAAATTGTTCGATATGACCACTAAACAGGTCATTGGTTCGGGTGGAGTAGAAAAAATTGGGATGAAGGGTTCGTTTATGAAACACACCCGTAAAGATGGTCAAAAGATAATTTTAGAAGGTGAAATTCTGGAACATCAGGTAGCTGTAGAATATATTTTGGGTGTACTTACAAGCGAAAAACACGGTTCAATTGACAGTATCGACGAAATTCATGCCGTAGGACACAGAGTTGTACATGGAGGCGAAAAATTTAATTCAAGTGTGTTGATAACCGACGAAGTTATCAGAAAAATTCAGGAATGTATAGAAATTGCTCCATTGCATAATCCACCAAATCTTGCAGGTATCACAGCTATTGCCGAGCTATTACCGGAAGTGCCTCAGGTTGCGGTTTTCGATACTGCATTTCATCAAACTATGCCCGAGTATGCTTATATGTATGGCATTCCGTATTCGCTGTACAAAAAATATGGTATTCGTCGTTACGGATTCCACGGTACAAGCCACCGATACGTATCGCGCAGAGCTTGTGAATTTTTAGGACTCGATTATAAAAAAACAAAAATAATTACAGCACATATCGGTAATGGTGCATCCATTGCTGCTATCGATAAAGGTAAATCAATTGATACTTCGATGGGTTTTACTCCTGTAGAAGGATTGATGATGGGAACACGTTCAGGAGATGTTGATTTGGGCGTGGTAACTTTCATCATGGAAAAAGAAATGATTGGACCATCGGCAGCATCAACATTATTCAACAAACATAGTGGAGTTTTAGGTGTTTCGGGTATTTCATCGGACATGCGCGATATTGAAAATGCGATTAACGATGGTAATGAAAGAGCAAAACTTGCTTTGGAAATGTATGAGTATAGAATAAAAAAATACATTGGCTCATTTATGGCGGCATTGAATGGAGTGGATGTATTGGTATTTACTGGTGGAGTAGGTGAAAATCAGGTTGTTACCCGGGAGAGAATTTGTGAAGGTCTGAGTTTTGCCGGTATTTTGATTGATAAAAAAATAAATCATTCTTCAAGAGGGAAGGAAGAGTTGATTAGTTCAGAGAATTCGGCAGTTAAAGTAGTGGTTATTCCTACTGATGAAGAATTTATGATTGCTTCAGATACAGTTTCCATTATTAAAATTCTTAACCAGTAGCTTATTGTAAAATAATATTGCTCAGGTATCTGCTCAAAAAAACTTGTTTTGAGCAGATATTTTTTTATGAATATGTTGTTAAATATGTTTTTAAAGGGTTATCTATGGAATAGTTTGAGTAATTTTGCACCTTCATTCAGTATGAGCAATATCTATTAGTTTTTTTATTGTGTATTAAATTATTTTGATTGAAATGAAATTATTGGAAAAGCAGGTGGCTGAAAAACTGCTTAAAATAAAAGCCGTAAAGTTGCAACCACGAAATCCTTTTACCTGGGCATCGGGATGGAAATCGCCTATATATTGCGATAACCGTAAAACCCTTTCGTATCCTGAGATTCGTTCCTATATAAAAATACAGATTTCAAGACTTATTTTGGAGTTATATCCTGATGTTCAAGTTATTGCTGGTGTAGCTACAGGAGCAATCGCGCAGGGAGCGTTGGTTGCCGATGAGCTTGGTTTGCCTTTTATCTATATTCGTCCTACACCAAAAGATCATGGTTTGGAAAACATGATTGAAGGCGATCTGAAACCAAAACAAAAAGTAGTAGTTATTGAAGACCTGATTTCAACCGGAGGTAGCAGTTTGAAAGCAGTTGAAGCTATACGCAACGATGGTTCAGAAGTGCTTGGAATGATAGCAATTTTCACTTACAGTTTTCCGGAAGCAGAACAGAAATTCAAAAGCGCAAAAGTAAAACTTACAACACTATGTAATTATGAAGCGATTCTGAATGAAGCAGTTGCTACAAATTACATTAAAAAGGAGGATATGGAAACTTTGAAAGAATGGCGCGAAAATCCTTCGGAATGGGGAAAAGAGTTGAAATAAAAAAAGGTTCTTCAATACATAATTGTATATAATTAAAATGTAAATGAATTAATGACAACCTACGAAAGCGATATCAAGACCATTTCTTCAGGTGAAGAAGTGGTTTTTGGTTTACTGAGTGATATGAATAATCTGAGTAAACTTAAAGAGAATCATGAGCTCTCAGATAAAATCAAAGATTTTAAATTTGATACTGACAGTTGCAGTTTCAATATGGATATGGTTGGAAAGGTGGGATTTAGAATAGTTGAACGCGAACCATTTAAAACTATTAAGTTTGCTGCGGAAAATTTCCCCGTAGAAGCAAATATGTGGATTCAACTTAAACAGGTTGCCGAAAACGATACCAAAATGAAACTAACACTGAAAGCTGAAATACCTGCAATGCTGAAAATGATAGTTGATAAATCGTTAAAAGAAGGAATTAACAAAATAGCAGATGCGCTTGTAAAGGCGGTAAGCAACCTCTAACCCCTCACTCATTAGTTGATGATTCAGATTCTCATTAAGTTGTCGGTTTAGGCTTGTCAAAAGTCATGTAAATTTGAAGATTTGTCCCAAACGCTTTCGGGATTTAAAAATTCTAATTAGCAGAATATTACGATGTTTATAATACGTAATATGTTATGTAGAATAGCACTAAATTTTTCTCATTTTCTTAATTTCCTAATTTCTTAAGGTTGAATTAATGGCAAAACTCTGGGAAAAAAATACAAAAGTTGACAGTAAAATAGAAGCGTTTACTGTTGGTCATGACAGGGAGATGGATCTTTATCTTGCTCCTTACGATGTTTTGGGTTCCATGGCGCATATCACCATGCTTGAGTCAGTGGGTCTGTTGGCTGCGGATGAGCTGAAAATGCTGCTTGCGGAATTGAAATATATTTATCAGCTTACCACCGAAGGTAAATTTGAAATTGAAGAAGGTGTAGAGGATGTACATTCGCAGGTTGAATTGATGCTGACACGCAAATTGGGCGATGTGGGTAAAAAAATACACAGCGGTCGTTCACGCAACGATCAGGTTTTGCTCGATTTAAAACTATTTGCCCGCGATGGGATTCAGAAAACAGTTTCGGAAGTTGAAAATCTTTTTAATGTTCTGATTGCCCAAAGCGATAAATACAAGAATGTTTTGCTTCCGGGTTATACGCATTTACAAATTGCAATGCCATCGTCCTTTGGTTTGTGGTTTGGAGCATATGCCGAAAGTTTAGCCGACGATTTGCAATTATTGTTATCGGCATGGAAAATTACCAATCGCAATCCGCTTGGCTCTGCCGCAGGTTATGGTTCATCGTTTCCGCTAAATCGCCAGATGACAACCGATTTGCTGGGTTTTGATACCATGAATTATAATGTGGTTTATGCACAAATGGGACGCGGAAAAATGGAACGTACAGTGGCTAACGCTTTGGCTTCTGTTGCTGCTACTGTTTCAAAATTAGCTTTCGATGCCTGTATGTTCACATCGCAGAATTTCGGTTTTATAAAATTGCCCGATGCTTTTACTACGGGTTCGAGCATTATGCCGCATAAAAAAAATCCGGATGTTTTTGAACTTACGCGTGCAAAATGCAATAAACTGCAATCGCTTCCGCAGCAAATTATGCTGATTACGAATAACCTTCCATCGGGCTATTTTCGCGACTTGCAAATCATAAAGGAAGTATTTGTTCCTGCGTTTGACGAACTTGCCGATTGCCTGCAAATGACTGCCATGATGATGGCGCAGGTGGAAGTAAATACTGAAATTCTTAACGACAAGCGTTACGATTATCTTTTCAGCGTAGAAGAAGTAAACCGCCTTACGCTGGAAGGAATGCCTTTCAGGGATGCTTATAAAAAAGTTGGTTTGGATATTGAATCAGGGAATTTTAATCCCGATAGAACCATAAATCACACCCACGAAGGCAGCATTGGTAATTTGTGCAACAATAAGATTGTGGAATATAAGAATGAAGTTGTAAGTCAGTTTGGATTTGGGAAAGTTCAGAATGCGATAAATTCTATATTAGATTAAAAATTAAAAGAATTTTCAATTTTTAAAATAAGCAAATTTGATTCAGTGTATCAAGGGCAAAAGAATTTGAAAAAATCCTCAAACTGTTTTTTTAGTTTGAGGATTTTTTTAAATGATTATCCGCAAAGCGACCTATAAAAGTACAGGTTGAAATTATGGTTTAATTTACAATAAAAACCCAGTTTAAAAAATTGGATATATCGCTGACATTCATTATATTTACGGTATAATTAACCCCGTCAAAAAACAATCTGAATCTACTGAATTTTATCCAAAATTTCCCCGATGAAGAGTCTTGTATTGCCCATTTTAAGGCTCAATCAGACCAAGTCGGAGTAATTTGTCCAAAATGTGGTTGCAAAGAACATATCTGGCTTAATGGCAAGTTGCGTTATGAATGCAAACTTTGTCATTATCGCCAATCAATACGTACTGGCACAGTATTAGAATGCACTAAACTGCCGTTTCGATATTGGTATGTTGCAATGCACCTTTTGACCAGTACAAAAAAGTCATTCTCAGCTTCAGAACTGCAACGGCAGCTCGGACATAAACGCTATCAACCCATTTGGGAAATGCACAAAAAATTGGGCGACATAATGGGCAAACGCGATAACGAATATCAACTTTCAGGTCAAATAGAACTTGACAATGCATTCATTACAACTTTGATAAGCGATGACTGCAAAAATGAAGAACTAAAACGAGGCGCAGGCAGTCAGAACAAGTCAAAAGTACTTGTAATGACAGAAAGCACTGTGGTTGAAAATCCAAGACCGGGCAAAAAGCCTAAAAAGATAAACCACATTAAAATGCAGGTTGTGCCTGATTTGAAAGCAGATACTGCCGTAGAAATTGTCAAAGAACAAATTGATTCAAAGGCAGAGTTAACTACCGATGATTCAAAGACATTTTATAAGTTAAACCAAGCTGTAGAGTCTCAAAAGGCACAGGTTATTAAACCTGAAGACCTTCAAAAGATTCTTCCATGGGTTCATATCAGTATTGCAAACGTAAAACGCTTACTATTGGATATGCACCACCCGCTTAAAAAAGAGTATTTACAGTACTATCTCAATGAGTACTGTTTTAAATTCAACCGAAGATATTTCGGGGAAAAGATGTTCGATAGATTGGTATTTGCCGCTGCAAAGTACAATACAGACTTCAAATCCAGAATTTATAAGAGGTCGCTTTGCAGATAATCATTAAATAAATAAACGACCGGCATTTCAAATTTTTGATGTGCCGGTCACTTTAATTCTAAGGGTTACTTACTATTACAAGTTCCGGTTTTTCAGCTCTGAACTTACCCCATATTTTTACCGTACCCTGTGAATAATCAGTACTTACCAAGTTTGAGATATTATGTGTCATATTCCCGTTTTCAGTATAATTTTTATGGTCAACATAGTGATTAACTTTTAGTAGGATTGATTTGGTTTCTTCCGAGGTATGTGTTTTGAATGTATAATCATCATTTGTTTCGCTTTTCATGCCAATATCTTCAGGAAGTTCAATTTCAATTTCTTTTCTTTCCATCCATGTTGAATTCAGATATGTACGAACATAAGTATTCTCACGTAACGGATGTTTATGGTTTTGTATTGTCGTACTACCTGATTCAATTTCTTCAATTTTTACAGTGTTTTTATAGATGTTGTAATGAATTACCTGTGTAATCCGAATATTTCCTCTCTGAGGTGGTGCATACCCAATATTAGAACCATCGGACATAAGTTTCAGTTTATGCTCATAATAATAGTTGTTTTCAACATCAATTCTGATAACTGAATCGTTCAGCATTTTTTTCTCCGTGGAGTAATAAGTAGTATATACAGAATTGTCGTACCTTTTAGTCCCGTTGAAATAGAAGACTTGATCATTTGAACCATTATCGTATAATTGTACATAAGTGGTTAATGTTTCATCGCCAAATCCTAAAAATTCCAGGCTTTCAATATCCAGAATTGGTCTCGCTGTTAAATCGAAAGAGGCATTGAAAGTACTTGATAAGTTGATAACACTCGGGCATTTCTTATTCACAATAAGCAGAAAAGCGTATTCTTTGAATTCTTCAGGAAATTTCAGGGATTTTTTTTGAATCATAAAATTGTATTTTGCCGAATCGGAAATATCGATGAATTTCATGGTTTTTGTTTTAACATCGTACCAGCCGTGATAAACTTTAAAATCTTTATTCACCGTGTGTTTACGTTTATACTCAATTGCCAAACCTCTGTAGTCATCGTGGTTTTGGAGAAGTACCATTTTTGCAGCTAAATATGGTATTGAAACAGACACATCCTCGGTTTTAGGTGTAAGAGTTTTTTTATCAAATTTATATTCCAATAAACGGGCAAAAGTGCCTATCCCCGGAGTAGAGTTAGAGAAATGTGCATTGGCAATTATTGGACTATATATATTAGCTTTTAAATCAAGTAAAGTGAAATTTTCTTCTCCACCTTCAAGTAAAAACCTAACATAATCATCAAATTCATCTCCAAGATTTGTTTTTAATTGACTATCCGTTTGATTATTAAGATAAGCTCTCCATGTCCAATTGAAAGCTCCACTAATCCAACCATGTTCAGTTAAAAGTTTTACGATATTTAATTTTGTTCCATTTCTATATGAACGCATATAATGTAAAAAAGTACTTGAAACGTTAGCATCAAGTGTTTGTACTGTAAACTTTTCAATAATTGGTAATGTACTTGCTGCATCCCACGATTTTGAAAGCAAATCGAAAATACTTGATGCGCCATCTTTTGGAGTATAGGCTTGCTTTAATGTTAATTCACACTCAGCAATTTCAAGTTCATTTGTACTTGGCCATACTAATCTATCAGCTAAAGGGGCATGAGCTTCAGTGAAAAACATATTGTCGAGCAATACAGTCATATAATAATCCTGAGTATAATGCATGTATTCATGAGCAAGTGTTCTCCTTAGTTCATCTTCTTCATTTGCATAAACAGAATTAAGTTCAAAGTAACCTCTTCCTGATAAATACCCACAAGCGCCAATCTGACCTAATGCTTTCGGTCCCATATCTGAAATGTAAACATTAAATTTAAGTGAAGGAGTATCAAATCCAGATTAACAAAGCCCGATATCACATCGGGCTTTGTTTTAAAACACATTTCCAAGCTATAAAAAATACTGTTTGATTACATTATTTAAGGTTGTAAAACGTAATAATTATAGCCATGTTATAAGAGAATGAATAATTTAGGTATGTCAGTCTTTTTCTAAGATAGTGGGGTTTGTTTTCCGAACTTCTCAAAAAACTCTTTTTTGTATTTACTGCCAACTGGAATTTTTTTATCACAGAGGTAAACAGTTTTGTTCCGAACAGTTTGAATTCTTTTAAGCGGAACGATATACGAACGATGTATTCGTACAAACTCATCTCCCGGCAATTCTTCCAGTATTTTAGTCATGGTCATTCGAACTACATACACTTTTTTATCCTTCAGGCAAATATTCAGGTAGTCATCAAAACTCTCAATCAGCATAATATCATCAATTTTGATTTTGACCAAACTGTAATTTGAACGTACCGAAATAAATCTCGATTCTTCCAACGGTCGGGAAGCTTTGAATAATTCATACGCTTTTTTGGCTGCTTTATAGAACCGTTCATAACTGTATGGTTTAAGCAGATAATCTACAGCATTTACTTCAAAACCCTCGACTGCATATTCAGAAAATGCTGTTGTGAAAATTACTAAGGGTTTTGTGGGTAAGTTTTTGTAAACTTCAATACCGTTAAATTCGTGCATCTGAATGTCGATAAACAGTAAATCGACAGGGAACCGTTTTATATATTTAATAGCATCAAGCGGATTGGTAAAAGTTTTCTGTAAGTGAATAAAATCAGTTTCGCTGCAATATTTTGTTATGGTAGATAATGCAGGAGGTTCGTCGTCGAGTGCTATCGCTATCATGGTTCGCGCTTTTTGAATTTCTATTTTTTTGAAGTTCAGATATACAAAAGTATTGTATTTAATTATTTATTGCATTGATTTAAAGATTTTTTTTAATTATTTTACGCCTCGAAAATCCAAATGTATAACTTATTTCGTCTATTAGTAAAGATGAAAAACTAATTATAAACGTTTAAATGCAACAAAAAATGAAAAAGATTTTATTTACTTTCATAGCAGTACTTATTTATACTTTAGCTTGCTATGCACAAACTGATAGTGCCATAAATAGAGATGTGGCAACTTTAAAAAAACAAATGCCTGCTTTACAGGATGATTCCATGTTGCTTGAAAAACTGAGTCCAGATCAAATCATGGAGCTTAAACGACAAGAAATAGAAGTTGAAAAAGCGAAAATTGAAGCGAACAGCCGTAGCGAAATGCCCTTGAAGGGTTTTCATATCATTTTGATTGTAATGACTCCGTTTGTATTTGTAATAGTGTTGTTAATCATTGGTTTTTATTCGCGAAACCGAGACGCACAACGCCGATATGAGCTTTACCAAAAATCGATTGAATCGGGACAGCCCTTGCCTGAACATTTTTTCGAAGAACCTAAGAAGCAACATCCATCTTCCAATCTTAAAAAAGGTATTATTGCCTTGGCAGTTGGATTAGCTTTGGTAATATCCTATTTGGTTATCGGCAATAAATTTATACTTGTTGCGGGAATCATTCCTGCTTTTGTAGGGTTGGGATTTCTGTTTGTTCATTACCTAGAAAAACCTAAAGACAACAATCGTAATGAGCAAGGCAGATGATTTCCTGTGCATAACACGGGTAAATCTTCTTGGCGATAAAACGGCGTTCGATCAGCTTACGCGGAAATATCAGTCGTCCATTCGCAGGTTTTTTCTAAACCTGACAATGGGCGACAGCCAGTTGAGCGATGATTTAGCACAGGAAACTTTTATAAAGGCTTATCTCGGGTTGCGAACGTTCAACGGATTGTCGGCATTTTCAACCTGGCTTTTTCGGATTGCTTATAATGTGTTTTATGATTCAGCAAGAGCCAGAAAATATACTATTGATATCGAAGTTGCAGAAATCGATAAAAATATGAAAACGGACAATATGTTTTCGCCGGAAAAAACCGATATTTATAGCGCCTTAAAACAGTTGAGAAACGAAGAGCGAACAGCCATGTTACTGTTTTATATGGAAGATAAAACACATCCCGAAATTGCAAAAATAATGAATTGCCCGCTTGGAACAGTAAAAACACATATCCTGAAAGGGAAACAAAAAGTTGGTGAATTTTTAAAAAGCGAAGGTTATGAACACGCTAAAAATTGAAAATAAAGAAGATGATTTAGTTCAAAGATTCTTTGAGAAAAATAAATCAGAAATATCTGATAATGGATTTTCTGAGAAAGTAATGAAGCAATTGCCCGCACAAAAAAGTCTGGATTGGATAGTTTGGTTTTTTGCTGCGACCGGAATTTCAGTAACCCTCTACATATTTCTATCGATGGAAATCGTAATTCCTTTGCCAACAATTAACGATACAAAAACTTTACTATACATTATTGGCGGTGTTTTTACTTTGCCGGTACTTATGTTTCCGGTGCTTAAAACAGCCTGTGCCAATTGTTTTGATTACAGTAAATTCAGTAAGTTTTTATCTCCGTTTTAAATTTTATTTTCTGACGAGGCATTCCGGAGGGATAATTTACTGATTCGTCAATAAATGGTAACGATTTAAAATTTACTCTTCCCTTAAAAGTTGAACTGTCGGAAAGTAAAAAATCGAATAACAAATAATATTTCGATTCGGAATAATTCAAAGAGAATTTTCCATCGATAATTTGTTCAGATTTACTGAAAAGCGCATTTTTTTCGATAAAATAAATATACGCTCCCGTGTTGTATTTTAATCCATCAATTTCTAAAACTTCGCCTTTGGTAGCGTTCATAGGCTCACGTTTATCCGAAATTTTATACGTTCCTTCCTGCAAAAGGGTGTCGGTGGGTGCCGAAAAAATATCTTCAAGAATAATGTATTGTCCGAAACCGGCGAGTTGTTCTTTATTGTTTACAAACAGAGAATCGGTAAAAACCGAAAGTGATACCACGTTATTTTCAATGCCGTAATCTGCGTAATATTTTCCGTAAAATTGTGCATATCCCCAGGTAAACTCACCTGCAGTGGCATATTTATATTCCACATCTTTATCGTTTCTTTTACATGAAGTTAATGCAAGAAATAGAAGTAAAAGATAAGTAATAAATTTTGAATACATTTTATTGGGAATTAAAAACAATTTGATGAATTATGTTTTTTTAAAACGCAGAAAACGCATAACTATTGTTGATTTGCGTTATTCGGTTTTAAATTTGCTGAAAGGTAGCCTCCATTTCATAAATTTGTCGTCAAAGAGGTTGTTTGCTTCATTGGGTCCCCATGTTCCGGCTTCATAAAAATAAAGTGGAATATCAGGGTTATTTTTCCATGCGTTTAGTATCGGGTCAACAAATTTCCAGCTCGCACTTACGGCATCGGCACGTGCATACAAGGTTGAATCGCCTATCATGCAATCGAGCAATAGCCTTTCGTAGGCTTCCGAAATTTTCTTTTCGGCTAAATCGGAATAATGGAAAGCCATGTTAACATTTTGCACCTTAAATCCGGCACCGGGAATTTTCATTCCAAAATCTACCGCCACGCCTGCATCAGGATGTATGCGAAGAATTATCATGTTGTTAGGTTCGGTCAGACATAATTGTTTGAAAAGCTGATGCGGTGCAGGTTTGAGATGTATTACCACTTCAGTAACCCGTGCAGGCATTTGTTTTCCTGTTCGAATGTAGAAAGGCACATCGCCCCAGCGCCAGTTATCGATATATACTTTCATAGCAACATAAGTTTCAGTTTTTGAGTTTGGAGCCACGCCATGCTCCTGGCGATAGCCATTCAGTACTTTATCATCTCTTTGAGCTGAAATATATTGTCCGCGCACTACCTGTTTTGCTATGTCGTTGCCTTTAATCGGTCGTAAAGCCTGCAGCACTTTCACAGTTTCGTTACGTATGGCATTCGAATCGAATACTATCGGAGGTTCCATAGCAATCACTGCAAGCACCTGTAAAAGGTGATTTTGAATCATATCGCGCATAGCCCCCGAAGTATCGTAGTAACCGCCCCGGTTGCCTACACCAATCCGTTCGGAAGCAGTAATTTCAACTCTGTCAACATATTTACGATTCCAGATTGGCTCAAAAAACCCGTTCGAAAATCGGGTAACCATTATATTCTGTACAGTTTCCTTTCCCAAATAATGATCGATGCGGTAAATTTGATGTTCAGCAAAACCTGCATGCAATTTTCTATCGAGGTCGATTGCCGAATCATAACTGTAACCAAATGGTTTTTCCACAATGATGCGTTTCCATCCATTCTCTTCAAGGTTTAAACCATGTTCAACAAGATGTGATGCCACAACTTCATACAAAAATGGCGGAATTGAAAAGTAAAATACAATATTTTGCGGGATGTCCTTTTCGCTCGAAATTTGTTCGATATATTGTTTAAGTGTGCCAAAATCTTCAACGGACTGATTGTTAACTTTCTTGTAATAAATTGTTTGTAAGAAATCTTCAGTTTTATCAGGAAATTCGGTGGTATTGTTTGTGGCAAATTCAAGCAAACTTTCTCTTACATCGGTTCTATACGTTGCTTCGTCTTTCTCTTGGCTTCCTGCCCCCACAACAGCAAAATTTTCAGGCAGCAAATTATCTAAATAAAGTTGAAAAATTGCCGGTAGTAATTTCCTGCGCGCTAAGTCACCATTAGAGCCAAAAATTACCAATAACTGATTGTCGATGTTATTTTTCTTCATTAATCCTGAATTTAATTTTTTGCAAAAATACAAATTTAAACATACTCATTTACATAGTTAAAAACGATTGGTTTATCGAAAATGTTTATGTTCGTGGCAGTTTGATTTCTGTAAAATTTTAAAACCATTTTTTCCTTCTGAAATACCAAAGCATTAAGGCGGAAATTACAATCATCACTGCCCACATGGCAAAATATCCGAAGTCCCACGTCAGCTCAGGAATGTGTTCGAAATTTGTACCATAAACCCCTACAATAAAAGTAAGCGGAATAAAAATAACCGAAAAAATGGTAAGTGTGCGCATGATATCGTTCAGGCGTGAACTTATGAGTGTGTGATATATGTTTAACTGATCGTAAACTATTTCGCGGTAACTGTCCGAAAGTTCTGAAGCTTCATTGATATTATCCTGCAATTCGCGATAATGGATATGATTTTCATCTCTGATAAATTCCGAATCGGATTTTGCCAGGGCGAGAATCATTTCTTTGGCTGGTTTAATGTTTTTCCGCAAAAAATTCAGTTCGTGTTTGTAATGATTAATTTCGTCGAGCATTGTTTTTTTCGGTTCGGTTGTCAGATTTTCTTCCAGTGTTTCAATTTTTTCACCTAATTGCCCGGTAATGTATATATAGTTATCAATTACCACATCGAGCAAGGCAAAACACAAATAATCGGGACCTGACAATCTGATTTTTGTTTTATGTTTGCGAATACGCTCGCGCACAGGGTCAAATATTTTTGTTTCCTGTTCGAGAAACGAAATGAGCACGTTTTTTTGCAAAATTAAACTAAGGTTTTCCGATGAAAGTTGCAATGTTTTTTCGTCGAAACGAAGAATTTTCAACGTAATAAACAAACCGTCATCAAATTCCTGAACTTTTGGCCTTAACGATGGATTCATTATATCCGACAAAATATTATCCGGAATTTTCATCGCATCTGCAATCTGTGCCATACGTTCAGTATCGTGTAAACCATCAATGTTTATCCAGCTTATAGTTTTGGTTTTCTCAAGTTTCGACAGATTGGCAATTGGTTCAGTAGAGTATTCCTGCACGTTTTCGATGTCAAAATCGAATACATTAACCCGAACAGATTCCACTTTTTTCTGACCTCTGAATACAATTGCGTAGGGCGATAATCCTATTTCTTCTTTTTTCTTTTTAATAAATCGCGCCATAATAAGTATTAGTTTAATGTATTAATGCAACTCCTAATTCAGTGTAATATTCGACCATTAATTCTGAAGCAAAAGTAAGAAAAATTGTAAGAAAACTCAATAAAAAACGCACCGGATAAGCCGATGCGTTAAGTAGTTTTTATTGAATCAAAAAAAAATTCTTTATCCTCTGCGTCGTTCCAGTAAAATCATCATCATAAGCGCGGGTACAAGACGATCCTGTTGTCCCGGTTTTATAATGCCAAGTTTCTCTACTGTAAATCTTCTGCCCCAAAATGAGGGCATTTTACGAAGTCGTACAATTGGATTGCCATTAACATCACTTACTAAATAAGAAGGATGGAAAAGATAGCCTGATAGCAAAGCAAGACCCGGAATTTCTCCCAGCATACCATCAAAAATCTTCGCCCAGGGATTTTCTTCGCGAACTGTGAATTCAAGTGTGCTTTTATCATCATATA
>CAZDSY010000003.1:39122-46452 GCA_964508285.1 uncultured Paludibacter sp. | reverse complement strand
TGCAAGAATTACGCATCAAATATACAAAATCTTGCAAATATACACAATACTTTTTCGAGATATTTTATTGATAATCTTTGTATTATATACTTATTAAGAGACGACTAAATAATAGGTGGCAGCCTTAATTGAGCTTACTGAATAGATTGATAACAAAAGAAAAGATACTTTAAGGAGCTTTTTCGCATAAATCGGGAAAATTAAATTCACAACAGAATTAACCTGTACAATCGGATTGAATTTCGTAAACGTTTTCATATACATTTGATTTTTAAATTAATAAATCAGATTTGTATCAGTTTTATTCTGACTGATGGCAGTTAAGGGGTATTAATACAAATTTGTATCAAATCGTATCATTAAAATCAAAAATATATACATTAGCTATAACTTTATTATAGCTTATAAAGTTGCTATAAATTGAAAACAAAACAATATACAAAAAGTTCAAAGAATCTTAATTTTTTTCACCCGACAAATATATAAACAAAATTTTAATAACCACCAATTTTTCATAAAAATTCTTATTAAGTTGCCAAAATATTTTTCACGAATAATTTCTGAAGAAATTAACATGAAAACATTTAAAAAACAAAGCATTGTTTTAGAAGTTGAAATAAGAATAAAACGTTTACTTTTAATTTATTACAATAGTATTATTTCACATTATTATTTTAAAACATTAAAATCATTTTCATTATAACCACAATGAGTCAAAATCAAAACATATAAGTTAATATATTTCATATCGGTACTGATATAATCTTTAGTTTTTATGCATTCTCATTTTATAAATTTTTTGTTTTTAAAATTTATTATAAGTATATTTTTATCACTCTACTACCATCTGTGTCGAACAAGCATCTAATAATTGTTTAATAAGTAATTCAAAACAACGGATAGTTCACCATGAACTAATCCGTTGTTTAAATTTTATATGACATTTAACTTAACTCTTCAGCTTTTTCAACATACTCGTCAATAATTTTTTTCACCTGTAATGGTGTAACGTTTCCAAAAACCTTATTACCCACTGAGACTACTGGTGCAAGCGAACAAGCTCCCACACATCTTAAAGTAGAAAGGGTAAATATTCCATCGCGAGTAGTTTCGCCCACGTTTATATTAAGGCGACGTTTGAATTCATCTAAAATTAATTCGTTACCTTTTACATAGCAAGCCGTACCCATGCAAATTGAAATATCAAATTTTCCGCGGGGAAGCATCGTAAAGAACGAATAAAAAGTTACTACGCCATAAACTTTTGCATCCGAAATATCGAGTTCAGAAGCTATGGCATGTTGCACTTCGATAGGCAAATAACCGAGCGCATCTTGCGTTTCGTGCAAAACATTGATAAGCTCATGCTCATCGTTACGATATTTTTTACACACTTCGTGTATGAAATTCTTTGTTGTTTCTGAAAGTGCTATCATAATATTTTATTCTTTTTTATCAAAATAATGTGTATGTAAAAGCAGGTGAGCTAAATTGCTCATGGGTGCGCCCAAAAAATTCTTATATAATGAAATGATATGCGGATTTTCGTGCGATTTACGGATAGTTTTTGATTGATCTTCGGAATAAATAGCTATTTGGCGATTCTTAAGTATTTCAATATTCCCGTGGTGATAAGGTTGACCGCCACCGCCAATGCAACCTCCCGGGCACGACATAATTTCAATTGCATGAAAATGACTGTTTCCTGAACGTATTTCATTAAGTAATTTCCGTGCATTTCCAAGCCCGTGAGCAATACCAATACGCAATGGCAAACCACCGAAATCAATGATAGCTTCACGAATTCCATCCATCCCGCGCAATTCTTCGAAATCAATTTTATCAAGTGACTTTCCAGTGTGCATTTCATACGCAGTACGCACTGCAGCTTCAATTACCCCTCCAGTGGTACCAAACAATACAGCAGCACCGGTCGATTCGCCAAGTGGGTGATCAAAATCTTCATCTTCGAGCGAATTCAGATCGATGTTACATAGTTTAATGAGTCGGGCTAATTCACGTGTAGTAAGAACAATGTCCACATCAGGATTTCCGTTTTGTTGAAATTCGGAACGTTGACGTTCGTATTTTTTTGCCACACAAGGCATGATTGACACTACCACCAAATCGTGCCTATCAATTTTCAGCTGATCTGCAAAATATGTTTTTGCCACTGAACCAAACATTTGCTGTGGCGACCGCGCTGTAGAAGGTATGTCGAGTAAATCAGGAAACTGAAACTCGAAAAAGTTAACCCAAGCTGGGCAACATGAAGTTAAAATTGGCAATTTTACATCAGGATTTCCTGCAAGATGTTCTTTCAATCGGCGTAAAAGTTCCGTACCTTCTTCCATAATTGTAAGGTCGGCAGCAAAATCGGTATCGAAAACATAATGAAAACCAAGCCTTCGCAACGCTGCAACCATTTTCCCTGTGATGAGAGTACCTGGAGCATTCCCGAATTCTTCACCCAATGCAGCACGCACAGCGGGTGCAGTTTGTACAATGACTGTTTTTTGGGGATCAGACAATGCGCGCACCACTTTGGCTGTTTCGTCAATTTCAGTAAGTGCACCTGTAGGACAAACTGCCACACACTGACCACAGAATGTACATACAGATTGTATAAGGTCACGGTCGTATGCGGGTGTAACTACAGATTTAAAACCACGGTTAACCGCCGACAGGCAACCAACTGTTTGCACGTTATTACACATCATTTCACACCTACGACAAAGAATACATTTATTCGGATCACGTGCAATAGCAGGAGAATTTCCTTTACGTAAAATCGTTTTTTCTCCCGTATAATGAATTTCACGTATACCAAGCCTATCTGCAAGCGTCTGTAAATCGCATACACCCGATTTTGTACAAGTTAAACATTCGGCTGGATGATTGGACAGAATGAGTTCCATTACCGTTCTTCGGGCATTTATCACTCTTAGCGAATGTGTTTTTATTTGCATTCCATCTTCAGCTTCGGAGCAACATGCAGGTACAAGATTTTTGCGTCCTGCTACTTCTACCACACATATACGGCATCCTGCAGGTTTGTTTTCAATATTAACATCATGCAATTTCATGTGACACAAAGTCGGAATTTCTATTCCCACTTTGTGAGCTGCTTCCAGTATAGTAAGTCCACGAGGAACAGTATATGCTTTATTATCGATATTTAAATTAATTTTCATGGTTTATTATTTTACTTTAATCTTTTAAATGTATTTGTATTAAATAAATTCTTAAGTTCTTAACTTATAATAATAGCATCGAATTTACATTTATTGAAACAAATACCACACTTTATACACTGACTGTCGAGAATATTGTGAATCTGCCCTTTATCACCATAAATTGCTTCTACAGGACAATTTCGGTAACATACCGTACAACCTGTACATTTATCGGGGAGTATTACATAATGAATGAGGTCTTTACACTGTTTGGCGGGACATTGTTTCATGCTAATGTGTGCCAAATATTCATCTTCAAATTGTTTGATAGTTGACAATACCGGATTTGGTGAAGTTTGACCCAAGCCACAGAGTGATGTGTCTTTTATCACCATGGAAAGATCTTTAATTTTCTGCAAATCCATCATATCAGCTTTTCCTTGAGTAATTTTATCAAGTATTTCATGTAATCGTTTATTACCGATACGACAAGGAGCGCATTTTCCACAAGATTCATCAATTGAAAATTCAAGATAAAATTTTGCCATCGAAACCATACAATCATCCTCATCGAGGACAATCATCCCTCCTGACCCCATCATGGAACCTGCTTCAAGTAAATGTTCATAATCAATAGGTGTATCAAGATATTCCTCACTAAGACAACCTCCGGACGGTCCTCCTGTCTGAACAGCTTTAAATTTCTTTCCACCTTTCATTCCACCTCCAATATCGAAAATTATTTCACGCAGTGTAGTACCCATAGGCACTTCAATCAAACCTGTACGTTTTATCTTTCCGGCAAGTGCAAACACTTTTGTTCCTTTAGATGTTTCTGTACCAATTGAAGCAAACCATTCCGCTCCATTGCGTATTATTGCAGGTACATTTGCAAAAGTTTCAACATTATTTACACATGTAGGTTGACCCATGTAACCGTTTCGGGATGGATATGGAGGTTTAAAAGTTGGTTCACCACGATTTCCTTCCATGGAATGAATCAATGCAGTTTCTTCACCGCAAACAAAAGCACCGGCTCCGTATCGAATTTCAATATCGAATTCAAAACCTGACTGTAATATATTACTACTCAAGAAACCTTGTTCACGAGCCTGAGCAATAGCAGTTTTAAGACGGCTAATTGCAAGCGGATATTCAGCACGTATGTAAACCAAACCTTTAGTAGCACCTACACTGTATCCACAGATAATCATAGCTTCTATTACCGAATGTGGATCACCTTCCATTACCGAACGATCCATAAATGCACCCGGATCACCTTCGTCGGCATTGCAAACAACATATTTTTGCGTTCCTTTTGACTTCCGCGTATTTTCCCATTTCTGACCGGTATGAAATCCGCCTCCGCCCCTACCGCGTAAACCTGAAGCTTTAATTTCACCAATAATCTTGTCGGGCTTCATAGTAGTTAAACACTTGATAAGGGCTTTATAGCCTTCTCGGTCGATGTAATCCTGAATATTTTCCGGATCTATTTTGCCGCAATTTGCCAAAGCGATATGATATTGCTTGCGGCTAAAATCAGCTTCAGGGGGAATTATTCCTTCCACTTTCTCTCCTTTGATAAGAAAATGGTCGATAATATTTCGTGCCCTTTCCTGATTTACATTACCAAACATTATTGGCTCCTGATTTGGCAGAGCTATGGTAATGGTTGGTTCGGCATAACAATGCCCCATACATCCGGTTTTTACAAGTTGTGCAGGATAATTAAGTCGGGTAAGTTCACTTTCGAAATAATCAAGAACTTCTTGTGTACCCGATGCTATCCCACAAGTTCCCATTGCAAATTTAATCACGGTACTTTCCATACCTGAATTGTTTTTAAAGTATTGAATTTTATTATTTTAGATTAATTCTTAAAGACTTTGTAAAGTTAATAAATTCCTGTGAATTAAAGAAATTTTTCCATAATTTACAATCATAAAAAATTAACCGGAATATTTTTTTTTAAATTCGTGATCGATTGATTTTTAGATATATTAATCAGGTAGAAAATAAAAATGAATAAAAAAATAATCAAACATAATTGTATATATTTGCCAAAAAATTATCCAATAATTTTAAGGTATTCAGAAAATGAGGCCATCACTTATTCAAAAAATTTTACATGGAGGAACACTTGTGTCCGATGGAGCTTGGGGAACTTTTTTGCAGGCAAAAGGTTTGAAACCCGGCGAATGTCCTGAACTTTGGAATGTCGCTCACCCTGAAGTTGTAACAGAAATTGCTGCCAGTTATATCGCAGCAGGAGCTGATATGGTAGAAACGAATAGTTTTGGGGGGAATCGTTTTAAACTTGAGGCTTACGGACTTGCCGAAAAAGTTTACGAACTCAATTATGAGGCAGCGCGGTTATCGAAATTAGCAGCAGGTGACAATAAATACGTGCTGGGTTCCATCGGGCCAACAGGAAAAATGCTGATAATGGGCGATGTAAGCGAAGAAGAGCTTTATGAAGCGTTTAAAGAACAAGCTGTTGCATTGGCTAACGGTGGTGCTGATGCAATTATAATTGAAACAATGACAGCGCTCGATGAAGCTGAAATTGCCGTAAAAGCTGCTAAAGAAAACACAAGTTGTATAGTAATCTGTACTATGACTTTCGATAGATTGGCTAATGACGAGTATAAAACTATGATGGGAGTTTCACCTACAGAAATGGTAGAAGCACTTAAAGCTGTGGGAGTTGATGTTTTAGGCGCGAACTGCAGTAATGGTATTGAAGGTATGATAAACATAACCGAAAAAATCAGAAGTGTTGACAAAGAAATACCTGTGCTTATTCATGCCAATGCAGGTTTACCTATACTTCAGGGAACCTGTACCGTTTTTCCTGAAACACCCGAAATCATGGCCGGTCATGCAAAAAAACTTGCTAAAGCAGGAGCAAATGTTATTGGGGGTTGCTGTGGCACCACTCCTGAACATATCAGAAAACTTGTGGAGGTATTGAAAAAATAATGAAATTCATACACAAGATTTAGGTTAACGAATTAGCAAATACAACTTATTTTTCTGATTGAATTAAAAAAAATCCCTGATTTTCGAAACAGGGATTTTTTTTTGAAATCTAGATATTAGTCTATTTTTACTAAAAGATTATTTTTCCAATAATTCTACAATATCTTTTTCAAGTTCAACGGGTTTTGTTTTGGGAGCGTATCGTTTTACCGGCACTCCGTTAGCATCAATCAAAAATTTTTCAAAATTCCAACGGATATCGTTCTTCCCTTCAAGTGGTAGGGTATTTTTTAGAAACTGATAAAGTGAATGCGCATTTTCACCGTTAACTTCCAGTTTTTCGAAAAGCGGAAATGTTACATCATATTTACTTGTACAAAATTTTTCTATCTCTTCGGCAGTACCCGGCTCCTGCCCTAAGAACTGATTACAAGGAAACCCAAGTACCACAAAACCTTTTTCGGCGTATTTTCGATATAGTTCTTCCAAGCCAGCATACTGAGGTGTAAGTCCGCATTTACTGGCTGTATTCACTATCAGCAAAACTTTTCCTTTGTATTCTTTTAGTTTTACTTCTTTTCCGCGAATGGTTTTCATTCTGAAATCGTGCACAGTTTTTTCTCCCCGTGAATATGCACTTGTTATCAATATTGACAAAAGGAGGATGGATACTATTTTTTTATACATAATTATTTGATTTATATATTTTTGAGCAATTTAACCAAATCATTCAGTTTACTTTTCATTTCGTTCATTTCATTCACATCTACCTTTTCGGGTTCAATACCAAGCTTTTTAATAAGGTTGTAAGGAATATTCGCAGCATCTTCACGTAACATTTTTCCCTTTTCACTCAACGAAACAATCACTTTTCTCTGGTCTTTATCGGAAGGAATTCGTTCAATTAATCCCAGTGCCTCCATCCGTTTAAGAAGTGGCGTAATTGTATTGGTATTCAAAATGAGCTTCTCTCCTATTTCGTTCACTGTAAGGGTTTGATGTTCCCACAGCACCATAAGAACAAGATATTGCGGATAAGTAATACCCAACCTGTCAAGGTCATCCTGATAGGCACGAATAATTAACCTTGATACCGCATAAAACGGAAAACAAAGCTGATTCTCGAGTTTTAACTGTTCGTAATTCATTATAATATAATCTGTTTTATA
>CAZDSY010000003.1:35328-39022 GCA_964508285.1 uncultured Paludibacter sp. | reverse complement strand
AGCGGATGCGCTTCACTCCCATTCACATTTATTTTTGCAAACATGGGAAATGAAACACCATAATTTATCAAACAGCCTTCAGCAATTTCTTTTTCGGTGCCCGGCTCCTGATTGGCAAACTGATTGCAGGGGAAACCGAGAATAACTAAACCTTTGTCTTTATATTCTCGGTAAAGTTTTTCCAACCCCTCGTATTGTGGGGTAAGTCCGCATTTACTGGCTGTGTTTACTACTATTACTACTTTCCCTTTGTACGCATCCATACTAATTTCTTTTCCTTGTAGCGTTACTGCTTTGAAATCATAAAAATTTTGTGTCATAATTTTATTAATATTTAAGAAATTAAATTTTATATCGCTTACGATACAAAAGTAATGTATTTATATCGCTTGCGATATATTTTTGCAAAAAAATTATATTTTTTTAAATATTTGGACTTGGCGAAATATTTATAGTATTACAAAAAAAATTAATTGAAAAAAATGATATCAGGGCTTGCCAAAAGGAAAGAAAAAGCTATCTGAAAAAATCAATTTCCGCTAATAGCTTTTAATACAGCAGGATATAAATCGTTTTTAACCCATTTGAATTCAGGTTCGAGGTGAAGAATTTTTTCAAAAGCGTGCTTTGCTTCGATAAGTTTACCGGTTTTCTCATTGCTGCGTCCAATAAAAATCAGTGTGTAAAAGTACATCCAATTATCGACTGTATCACCTGATTTCTCCATTAACAAACAAGCATAATTTAACAAATGAATGGTTTCAGCCTTGTTACCACCAAAAACCTGAGGCAGAAAATACAATGCACTTGCTTTATTTATTATCGCAATGAGATTGTTTTTGTCCATATCGTAAGCTTTATAAATAAGTGATAAACCTTCGAGGGCAGCTGAGAAATATTTTATACGGTTAGTTGCAACTCTAAAAGCCAAGAAAGCACCTTTATACGAAAGAGCGGTAACATTGGAAGGCTCTACCGCAAGTATCTGATGAATAAGCTTTTCTGCTTTATGTATATATTCAAATGCAATATCATAGTTTCCACCATCGATAAAATGCCCAACATAACCAAAATAAAGATTGATAAGAACAAGCTTCGATTCAGTATCATTCGGTAGTGATTTTTCGGCTTTAGCAATCTCTGTACCCCAACCCGACCAACTGCCATCGGCATACGTTTTAACCAAACTGCGGTAATTAATGCCTTGTATAGATGCATTTATACTAATGATATCAAAAAACAACGATATTAATATGAGATATTTTAATGACATACTTGCATTACTAAGAAAAGATCAAGACAACCATTGCCAAAGCTATAAATAAATTTGGGAATAACCGCTTTATAAACTTTTTAATTTAAATATAAATTGTTTATGGATTATTTTTTGATTTTAAAAAAGCAGGATATAGCAAATCTTTAACTCTTAAGTAATTGGGTTCGATTTTTAATATTTTCCGGTATGTAACATCTGCTTTTTTTAGCTGATTGGTTTTCTCATAACTACTCGCCAATAATGTTAGAACATTCATATATTTCCAGTTATATGAAGTATTTTGTGCACTTTCAATAATTTTTACAGCCTTTTCAAAATACTGAATAGCAAGCATTTTATCCCCACCAAAAATACGCGGGGTGAAAAAAAGTGCACTACCTAGGTCGGTCAATACCTGTAAATTATCGGGGTCGTACTGATATGCCAAATGTAGATAACGGAAACTTTCGTTTCCAAGTTGAAAAATTTTCAAACGGTTTATAGGAATTTTAAACCCGGTAAAAGAACCTTTGAAAGCCAAAGCTGATGCATTTTCAGGTTCAAATTTTAAAATATCATCTATAAGTATTTCGCCTTTTCGAATGTATTTCGATGCTTCTGGATAGTTTTTATCAGCCAGTAAAAAACCTGTGTAAACATAGTAAAGTTCTATTCGTTCAATTTTTAAATTAATGTTTGATAATTTCTGAGTTTCGTGAATTTTCAGCTCGTAAAGCAAGGCATTCCTGTTACCTGAAATAAATGCTGTATAAGTGTTTATCTTGAGGGATTGAGAATAAAGAACGAGCGAGAATAAGAAAAAAAACAATACAAAAAATTTGTGTTTGACTCCTTTTACCATTCTTTTTTAGCGAATTTAAAGTTATGCTACAAATTTAAAAAAAATTAAAGCATTATCGAAATAAAAAAAGGGATGAACAAAATGTTCATTAAAACGTAGAAATTTTGTATTTTTGCAATCGAAACAAAAAACCGGTTTTTACATCGGGATTTTTACTCACATTTTTAATTGGGGTGCCTTAATATTTCGGGCTGAGATCATACCCTTTGAACCTGCACGGGTAATTCCGCGAAGGGAAAAAGAACAAATCATCCGTTTTTTCAGGCTCTCACAACAAAACCAATTATTTATCAACCAATTTTTAATTCATTTTTGTTATGAGACAATTTTTCATTTCATCGCTACTGTTTTTATCAGCAGCAACATTTGCTCAAAGTTTTATTCGTGGTAAAGTAACCGACGAAAGCGGAACGCCGCTTCAGGGTGCCACAGTTTTTATTCCATCTGTTTCGTTAGGAAGAACAACCGATGCAAAAGGAAGTTTCAATTTCGAAAATATTCCTAACAAACGATATGCAGTCGAAATTTCATACATCGGTTACGAAAGCCAAACAATTTACACTTCAGCAAATAAAAATATTGAGGTCAAACTGCAAAGAAAATCTTTTGAAATTGGCGAAATTACAGTAACCTCTATTAAAGCAAACGATCGATCGGCAGTAACCTACACCGATGTAAAAAAAGAAGAAATTGCCATACGCAATCTGGGTCAGGATATTCCTTATCTACTGTCTTTAACACCCTCGTTTATATCCACTTCCGATGCAGGAACAGGTATTGGTTATACCGGTTTTCGCATTCGCGGAACAGATGCTAACCGCACAAATATTACCGTAAACGGCATTCCGCTGAACGATGCTGAGTCGCACGGAACATTTTTTGTGAACATGCCCGATTTTGCTTCATCGGTTTCTTCAATTCAAATTCAACGGGGTGTAGGTACATCAACAAATGGAGCTGCGGCATTTGGAGCAAGCATTAATATGCAAACAGAGGGTTTAAATTCTAATCCGTATGCTGAAATCAGTTCGACTTTAGGCTCGTTTAATACGAACAAGAATACACTTAAAGCAGGCACCGGACTTATGCAAAACAAATTTGCCGCCGACGCACGTTTATCAAACGTAACATCCGATGGTTATATCGACCGCGCATGGGTAAATATGCAATCGTACTACTTTTCGGCAGGGTATTTCGGTGAAAAAAGCACTTTGCGTTTTATTACCTTTGGCGGGCGTGAAAAAACTTATCAAGCCTGGAACGGCGTTGATGCTGAAATCATGAAAACAAACCGTACCTATAACGAACTTGGAAAATATACTGACAATGAAGGAAAAACCCAATATTATGATAACCAGACCGATAACTATAATCAAACACACTACCAATTACATTGGCTACAGGAAATTACACCGAAACTAAGTCTGAATGCTGCAGCACATTACACACGGGGTATTGGTTATTACGAAGAATACAAAACTGCACGAAAATACGAAGAATATGGTTTGATACCTGATACAATCGCAGGAAAACCACTCAAACGAACTGATTTAGTGCGTCAGAAATGGCTCGACAAT
>CAZDSY010000003.1:0-35228 GCA_964508285.1 uncultured Paludibacter sp. | reverse complement strand
CGCAGGAAAACCACTCAAACGAACTGATTTAGTGCGTCAGAAATGGCTCGACAATTATTTTTACGGATTGACTTATGCTTTGAATTATGCTTCGAAAACGTACAATTTTTCTATTGGCGGTGCAGCCAACCGTTATTATGGCAACCATTTCGGTAAAGTAATCTGGATTCGTAATGCAAATAATCATGACCTGAGTAAAGAATGGTACAGAAGTTTTGGTTTGAAAGATGATGCAAATATCTATACAAAATTAAATTGGGCTGCTTTGGAAAATTTGTTTACTACTGCCGATATTCAACTTCGGTACATTGGTTACAAAATGAAAGGAATCGATGATAAGTATGATGCAGCAATAAAAGCAATGCGTAATATAGATTTAGAACAGCATTTTCTGTTCCTTAATCCAAAAATTGGAATTACATATAAATTAAATGATGAGCAAGATATCTATGCTTCTCACTCAATAGCTAATCGCGAACCAAACCGTAATAATTACACTGAACGTGGTGCAAATGAACCTTTACCAACAAATGAAACTCTTTTTGATACCGAAATCGGATATCGCTATAACTCAAAAATTTTCAGTGCTAATGTTAACCTATATCACATGTATTATAAAAATCAGCTGATACTTACGGGTAAAATCAGCGAAATTGGCGAGCTATTAACTACTAATATTCCTGAGAGTTACCGCGCAGGTATTGAAGTATCAGCCTCAGCCAAAGTTACCAACAATTTAACATGGGCGGCAAATGCTGCTTTCAGCCAGAATAAAATTTTGAATTTCACCGAGCAGGATGTTGACATTTACGATGCAGACTGGAATTGGACAGGCACAAAAAACAACTACCTTGGCACTACAGATATTGCATATTCGCCATCGGTTGTAGCAAATAATGTTTTTACTGTAAATTTCAAAAATTTCGAAACAAGTTTTACTTCTTCGTTTGTGGGCAGACAATATTTTGATAATACAAGTTCAAAAGAACGCTCCATCGATCCGTACTTTGTAAACAATTTAAACTTAAAATACACGATAAATGTAAAACCATTTCGGGGAATGGATATACAACTACTTGTAAATAATATATTTAACGAACAATACGCATCGAATGCATATACCTGGTACACCTATTACCTTGATGGTAAAAGAATGAACGAATCGCGCTATTTCCCTCAGGCAGGAATAAATATTTTAGCTTCGGTTACCATAAAATTGTAATGTTTTCTATAGTTTTGTTTAGGGTCTTCTGAAAAACCATTAATGAATTGCTATAATGCCTTATAGAGATACTATTACAATTGTTTAATGCAGAGAAAATTGAATAAAATCAGAAAAAATAATGCATTACCGATAAAAATTGGAACGCTGATTTAGCGGATTTGGTTGATATTGGCAAATTAAAAAAAAATTTACGGATTTTTTTTGATTGTGTTTTCGTCGAAAACAACAGATTTTAAACCTATTACTGCATATCCGTTTCGATTTATCGAAAAATTCGTATTAAATCCGATTAATATTTATCAGCGATCATTCGCCAAATCCGCTAATACCGCCGAGTCGGTACGTGCCGTCTGCGTTCCAATTTTTTATTAGTTTTACAGCAGACCCTAATTAATTTATAATCCTGCTATCGTATCAAAAGATATCAGGATTTTTTCATTTCAGTAAAACAATAAATTTGGTTAATTTTGCAGCATAAAAATCAACAAAAAAATGAAAATCAAAAATTGTATTTTATTATTCACATTTATATTTAGCATCAACATTAAAGCTCAGGATTTAAACAAGCATGATCATGATCATGAACACGATTGCTCTCATCATAAAAGTGAAATTGCCATTGGCAGCACTTTAATTTACTTTCCGGGGGAAAAATCTTTTGCTCCGGGATTTCATGCGCATTATGTGTATAATTTTAACGGAACAAGATTTGGTATCGGGCTTGGATATGAAAAAATATTAGACGATCACAGTCATAACTCTATTGGTATAATTGCTAATTACCGTCCATTAAGCAAGCTGAATTTAATGTTTTCGCCCGGAATTACTTTAGCTTCCCATGAAAACCCGGCACATTTATCTGCACATTTCGAAACAACCTACGAGTTTATTTACAAAATAATACATTTTGGACCCGTAGTAGGAATTGGTTGGGACGGAGAGGATGTTCATATAGGAGCAGGCATTCATATAGGAATTGGATTTTGATTTATCAACAACAAAAAACTTTTTCATGCTACTTCAAATTTTATTATTGGTTATCGGATTTGTAATTCTGGTTAAAGGTGCCGATTGGTTAGTTAATGGATCCTCGACTTTAGCCAGAAAATACAAAGTATCAGATTTAACAATTGGGCTTACTATTGTAGCTTTTGGAACTTCAGCGCCCGAATTAGTTGTAAACACCGTAGCTTCTCTCCAAAACCATAGCGATATAGTACTTGGGAATGTTATAGGTAGCAATATTTTTAATTTATTTATAATACTCGGAATTTCAGGACTTATTACACCTCTGATTGTTCATTCGAATACTGTTTGGAGAGAAATTCCTTTTTCACTCGCAGCGGTTATCGTTTTATTTTTTCTTGCTAATGATAACTTTTTTGGAGGCGTAAATGTAATATCTCGATTCGATGGAATTGTTTTGTTAATTTTGTTCGGAGCATTTCTTTATTACATATATCGTCAGTTAAAAACAGATAAACTTGCTACAGAAGTACATCAGGAGGCAACTTCAGGTAAAAAAATATTGTTTTTAATCATTATCGGTCTGGCATGTCTAATTGCAGGAGGTCGTTTGGTGGTTGACAATGCAATTCTACTTGCCCAGGAATTTGGCATCAGCGAAAAAATCATTGGACTAACAATTATTGCAGCAGGAACATCACTTCCTGAACTTGCCACATCGGTAGTAGCAGCCATCAAAAAGAATAACGATATTGCCGTTGGAAATATTATCGGTTCGAATATTTTCAATATTTTTCTGATTCTCGGTGTAAGTTCTATTATAAATCCGGTTACATATAAAAGTACTTTCAATACAGATATTTACTTACTCATAGGAGGAACACTATTGCTATTTGCGGCCATGTTTACGGGTAAAAAGAAAAAACTTGACCGTTGGGAAGCAATTTTATTACTAATTGTTGATATAATTTACACTGTTTTTTTAATATCGCAGCCTTAGAAAATCAATTACACTTTCGAAAAACATTTTAACAGTGATATACACAGTAACTGACTTTGCATAAAATAATTGCAACAAAAAACTGACCGATAATTTACCGGTCAGTTTTTTTTAAATTGTTTTTTTTTGATTTATCTACGCTGCGTACTTTGTTCATTCCGACTGCCAGCAGAGTTTTGGATATTGCTTTCAGTATTTCTTGAATTTGTAGCCGGTTCGCGCATTTGTTTTTCCACTTTTACCGACTGACCTATGGATCTACCATAATAATTGGTTTGATTTGCCTGTCGTTCAGCACCATTGGCAGGAGGATTTTGCTGCTGACGGGTTGTTGCTTCTGTACGTGTGCTTGTGCCGGTTGAAGGCGAATTTTCAGCTCGGGTTGTCGTTCCGGTGCGATTACCTGAAGTAGATTCAGTGCGCGGAGTAGTTCCGGTTCGATTTGTAGTTGGCGATGTTTCAGTTCTTACAGGTGTAGTTGACTCGCTATGAGGAGTAACTCGGCCTGTCTGACGGTTTACTACTGAGCCGGTTTCTTGCTGCTGACGACCTGAGTTTTCGCTGGTTGTAGGATTTTGTCTGCCTGTTCGGTTAACTCCAGTGTCAACTCCCGAAGAATTTGTTCTGCGGTTTTGCTGATTGAATATTTCCTGCTGACGGCGATCTTCAGAAGAATATTTGAAATTTCTGTTTTTGCGTAGATTTTCATCATTCCATTCGCGGGCTCTTTTTCGTTCGTGCTCTTTCCAGTAAATTGCGCTTCGGATATTTTCGTTATAGCCACGCACATAGGGAAAATTACTTCTGTCGTAATAATCGTGGTAATAATAGCGCGGATAGTTGGACACATAGAATTGATGATGCATCCAAGGACGATAAACATCCCGATTAAGTACCACCACAAATCCGGAATACAAATCGTAATAGGAATACACCGGGGGCAAAACTCGCGAATACATCCATCGTCCATTGCTTAAATATACAAATTCACGAAGCGATAAATCGTAATATACTTCAATGTCGGGTAAGTAATAATACCTAACGCCTGAATAATAATCGGGTGCCCATTGAGGATTATCGTAATAAAGTGTTTCTGTTGTGCCGGAATTGTATACAGTACAAGCTGAAAAAAAAGAGATAACTGATAGCAGAAGAAATATAGCTATTAAAATTCTGAACTTTTTCATGACGATTGATTTTTAAGTTTGGTTTATTTTCAAAATCAAATACAAATTCCGTTCCGAATTTACATCCAATAAACTAATACTGCAATGTCATTCAATAAATATCCAAATAATAGATATTTATTCATATTTTAATCACTAATTATTCATTTTTACAAAAAAATTGTAATGGTTCTCAAGTCCATTAAAACAAAAAAGGCACGCTGAAATTTATCAGTATGCCTATAATAATCAATAACTTGTGGAGATTACCGGACTCGAACCGGTCACCTCGACACTGCCAGTGTCGCGCTCTAGCCAGATGAGCTAAACCCCCAAAGTTTTGATTTTGAAATTGCGGTGCAAAGATACACAAGTTTTTAGAAATAATGCTTACTTTTGCTTAAAATTTTGCAATAAGAAAACGACACAAAGGATGCTAATTTTTAATACAACTTATCAAATATCACCCGGTTATTATGATGAATGGGTTAATTGGATAAAAACGGAGCATATTCCATACATGCTGCAATCAGGCAAATTTACAACTCCTCAATTAGTAAAAGTTATGCTACACGACGAAACCGGAGGAAGTTCGTACAGTCTTCAGTTTAAAATCGGCGCTTTGGACGACTTATTGATGTGGCAAAACGAGTATGGACGACGATTTGAATCAGAGTGCAGAAAGAAATTCGGTACCGAAGTTTTGTTTTTTTCAACCGTACTCGAAGTAGTTGATTTATGAAAGCGAAAGAACAAATCATACTTGGAATAGACCCGGGAACTACAGTAATGGGCTATGGTATTCTTAAAGTGGAAGGAAATAAAACCGAACTTTTGGCTATGGGCGTACTCGATCTGAAAAAATACAAAGACCATTATCTTAAACTGCAACGCATTTTTGCGCGTACTCTTTCAATTATCGATGAGTTTCACCCTGATGTACTTGCCATTGAAGCGCCATTTTTCGGTAAAAACGTGCAATCGATGCTCAAGTTAGGGAGGGCACAGGGCGTTGCTATGTCGGCAGCACTATATCGCGAAGTGCCTATAACAGAATATGCCCCATTGAAAATAAAAATGGCCATAACGGGAAACGGGAATGCATCGAAGATACAAGTGGCGGAAATGTTGCGCCGTTTCTTAAACATTCCTGCCGAAAACATGCTACCACAGTTGGATGCTACCGATGGACTGGCTGCAGCATATTGTCATTTTTTGCAATTAGGTCGTCCAACATCCGAAAAAAACTATTCCGGATGGAAAGATTATGTGGCTAAAAATCCGGGGAAAGTGAAGTGATAAAATTTGAAGTTTTTTGTAGTTCCTTTATAAGTATTGAAAACATTTATCTTGCGAACTAAAACTCAACATTTAATTTTCAAAAAATATTTATTACGACAAAGTAGATGACAAAAAATTAATTGCATATTTCACGGATTTAGAAGAATAAAGCTTTTCTTAATTAAAAAAACGTACTTTTAAGTATTAAATATAGCAAGCAACATAAAATTGAGATTTGTCACTGAAATTCTCACTTCAAATAAGAGAATAAAACCTGTTTTCATCCGTTAAATCAGCATTCTAATTGATTTTAAATCATAAATATATATTTTTATTGTCATGTAAAAAATATTACTGTTCCCCAAACGTGTGCTATACACAGCAAAAAAACGCATACTTTACGATTTTCTGTAAAGCATGCGCAAATTATTATAAAATAAATATTTATTAATTCTTTATCAATTTCAACACATCTGTTTTTCCTTCATTTGATTGTAGCCTTAATAAATAAATACCGGAAGGCATTTTTTCGAGATTGATTTCAGTGTAGGTTTCATTCAGGTTTTGTTTGCTTTCGTAAACTAAACGCCCATGCATATCAGAAACCATTATAACTGCATCGTTCAAAGAAGCATCAGTATAAATATGAAATATTCCGGAAGTTGGATTTTGTTTCAATCCGAGTCGTAAGTTTGGAGTAACTACACCGGTTTTCAGTTTTGCTCTTATAATTCCGGAAGTGTACAAATCCGCTAAATCCCACTCAAGACTTTGATCAATTTCGGGAAGGTTGATTGCAGTAAATGACCCACTGATGGTTAACGCCGAAAATAGTTGGTATTCACTGCCTGCTACGGGCACACCCGAAAGAATGGAGACATTAAGAATTCCGCTACAATTCATTGTTCCGGTAATTGCAAGTTTATCTGCGGCAGAAGTTCCTGAAATTTGCATATCCAGAGTGGCATCGCCCGACATAACCACATTTCCACCAACAGTAATTGTGCCCACAGAGTTATTACCGGGACTTGTTAGAGAAGTTGAAGTAAGTGAAAGACTCGAATTGATTTTTCCTGAACCTCTTAAAACACCACTATTGGCAACATTACCGCTGCAAATTCCGCTAAGGAAAAGTGTACCACCTTGCTGTATCGTTATATTTCCTGCATTCGTACCGTTATGATACATAATGGCATTATTCTGAACTGTTACAGTTCCCGTACTTATACCCCCCGTAAGGTTTAACGTACCAGATGAAACTATGGTTGATCCAGTATATGTGTTAGCCCCCGATAAAATCCATAACGCCGAACCGACTTTTTTAACGCTTGTTTGTCCACTGATAACGCCGCTAAACGAACCACTAACATTATTTGAACCTACTTCGAGACCGGCATTATAAAACGAACCGGCACCTGTTAGCAAACCAATCCGAATAGTGGCAGTACCATTGTTGGATGTACCATTTTTGTAACACATAACAACACCGGATGCTATATCAACAGTAGCATTAGGATAACCATAACTGCTGTTTACAATAAAAATATCGTCGTACGAAGAATTGGCTGTATTCTTGATTAAATTAAGTTTCCCGGTAAAAGCCGACCAGTTTCCATTTATAAATGCTCTAATATAATCGGTACGCCAATTAACAGTACCACCTCCAGTCATTGTACCATTGTATTCACATCGGGCAGCAGCATTGATATTTGCAGTACTTCCTTCAGGAATTTCAAAATTATGATTGCTTGTTAAATATGCATTGATATCGTTTTTTGTATCGAGAGTGCCTCCAAGAATTGTAATTTTCTTACCCGGACCGTACGCTACCGATTCATTTGAATTGAGTCTGAGCGTTCCCTGACGTAGGACTGTTTCATTCAGGTTTGGATTGTTACTACCCAAATATAACGTAGCTGATCCGGTTTTGGTAAGTTTCGATCCTGTAATCGTTCCATCCCAATAAATATTTGCCGGAACATGGAGCAAACCGCCCGCTTGACCTTCTACTGTAAGACCTCGGTTAGTTTGTTCGTTGGCGGTTGTAATCTGAAGAATAGCACTGTCTCGTAAAACGAGATAAGTCGGATTAGTAATATTTTTACCAATGCCTCCGTTATTGATAGAAGAAGGCGCATATTGCATCGAAAGCGTGCCTTCGTTCACAATCACTTTTCCTGAAAATGAATTACGGGTATTTAAATTAAGCGTGCCGGCACCATTTTTAACCAACGATGCTGTCCCATTAATACTTCCTGAGCCTGAAATTGTGTATGTACGGGATGCTGAATTATTTACACTTATGGCAGAAACAAAAACACTATCCGATAAACTTATGCTTCTGTTTAATGCAGTATCGTCAAAGTTTACACTATCGTTGTTCACAAAAATATCATCGTAGCCATCGATGCTCCAATTGGCAGTTTTGGCTACATTCCACACATTGCTGGTTTTACCGGTCCAAACTACAGCCGATGCACTGCGTGTACCTACTAAAATCAGGAAAAGCTCTTTGGTATCGACATCGTAATTTAACGAAACCGACCGTCCGCCTGTTCCCTGAATTTTTATTCCGGCTACACTACCGGTTAAATTCTGAGCAGTCAACAAAAGATATTTCCCTTCCGAAATTGAATCGGCAATTTCGTTAATTGCAATTATTGAACCTGTGGCAATATTTAGCGTTCCGTCAATCTGTAAAAAGTCATTTGTTTTGTCGGATCTTTTAGCTTGTTTATCTGCGATTGTAGGGTTATCGGATAAATCGAAAACAAGTTTAGCTCCATTTGCAAGAGTAAGATTTCCATCAATTTTCATTGTATCAGCCTTGTTTATGCCACCCGGATAAACCGAAGCATTGTATTCTGTAGATAAATTGTTTCCAATATGTGTTTTTCCACTAAATCCGGCATGACGGCGAACAGTAACAGGTGAATTATTCAGTTTACCGTTATAGACAAGAATTCCTTCCCAAATATCAGTTTTTCCGGTGTAGGAATGATTTCCGTTAATTGTCAATGTGCCTTCTCCGGTTTTATCAAGTATCATAGCACCACTTAAACTTCCGTTTCCCGATATTGTATAATTATCATTTCCAGAAATCATCAGCAGCTCAGGTTGCAGATTTTCGTTCAGAACGATATTTTTATTGGCGCTACTTTCATCGAACAATACACTTTTACCGTTTGAAAAAGCAACCGGAACTGCATTACCACTTATCACCCCAACTCCATTATCACCATCTATAAAATTGGCATTTGAAATATTCCAATTATCTGAGCTCCCTTTCAGAACTAATTTTCCATTGGTGGATTTTGCAGGAATAGGCACGGGAAAATCGCCACCCAAATAAAAACTTGTATGCGGTGGCTGATTATAACCGCACATTTGCCAACAAATAGCTTGACGATATTGATGATCGTGCATCAGCGAATAAATGCGGTAATTTGTTTGATAAGGAGTGATGTAGATACGAAGAGCAAGACTGTCGGGTCGCCACCATATAGCTTCTTCGCGCCAGTCGCCCAGTATATCTGCTTGCAAACATGGTGTGCCTTTGGTATAATTGCATGAATAAGCTTCGGCAGTGAGTAATGTTGAAATATTACCCATACTGTTAAATTTAGTGATTTTGCCCGGTCCGGTGCCTGTTGAAGTATTAAATGCATGGTCAAGTATTTCCTGCAATAAATCGCCATCCCAGTACACACAATAGTTTTCGGCTACACCAAAATGCGATAATTCAACCCTGTCGGTCGCAGAAAGTCCAACGCCGCTACCCCAGATTTCGGCACCTCTGTATGCATCAGAAATATTACCTGCACCGGCTCGACCGACATCGCTGGCAGCAACTTTTCGGTAAAGTAATTTTCCATTTTTTGCATCGCGTAAATTGGTTCCTGGTTTAGTTTCGTTGCAAGCAAACATTTCCTGTCCCTTCCGATATGGATCGAAATCGCCGTAATGTTGTGCATCGCCATGACCCAATTCAGTGGAATACAAAGGTTTGCCATCATCGTCCACTGTCATCGAACCCCAGTTAATTTCATCTTTGCCATCATCGTCCACATCGGCTATAGTATAATTATGGTATCCCTGTCCAAAGTAACTTTTTGGTGAATCGTCATATTTCCCTTGCAGTAACGTACCTGATAAACCCGACTCCCAAAACCAACGTTTTACCAATTTTTTGTTTACCACATCATAAGTCTGCATTTTTGTCTGGGTATAAATACCTCGTCCAATAAATAAACTTGGTTTCTTTCCATCAAGATAAGGGGCTCCAAAAAAGAATTTATTCGCTCGGTGTCCATAACCATCGCCCCAGTCATTTGAATTTCCACGTGCAATAAAAGGAGCCCAGTCGAGTTCTTTACCGGTCATTCCATCAATCAACGAAAGGTATTCAGGACCTGCATTCATAAAACCATCGCCTCCGATACCATTGAACGGGGCTAAACGATAATTTATGTATCCATCGCCATCGCGATCTCCTACCGAAACACCCCCTTGATTATTAACATCGAGGCCAAAAATTGTTCCATCGGACGAACGCATAAAGACTTCGGCTTTGCCATCGCCATCAAAATCAAATGCAGCAATATTAATTTCGACGTCCATCGTGATATTCGGACCTACATCAATTGCCCACATAAAAGTTCCATCAATTTTATATGCTTCGAAGTAGGTGTAATCAGTACACTCCTGCGACCAATCTTTTTTTAATCTTTTTAAAATTATCTCGTACTGTCCATCACCGTCGAGGTCGGCAGCTGTAGCATCATTAGGCAAATAACCATTTTTACCAAGTTTTTTCAAGTCGCGCAATGGAATTTCAATATAATTCTTGCTGATAACACTCGTTTGAGCTGACTGAGCAGATTCTACACCGTTTCGAATAGCAGAAACGGAATATTTAGAATTTACAGTTCCGCTTGCATCTAAATAATTCGAAGCACCAGTTGTGGTAGTGGTATAAATTAATGTTCCATCTCTGTAAAGTTTATACGCTGTATTATACCATTCTTCGGACGGAATGCGCCAATTAATATATACACCATTCGATACTTTTTGAGCAACTACACTCCGGTCGAGTTTCTCCATGAACCGCTGGCTAAATGAAAATGGTAAAAAAAGAAGAAAAAGAAGAAAAAAGGAAAGAAATTTTTTCATGATAATAATTTTGTATTTGCTTCCAAAAAAAAAGATTTTTCAGTTTGCAAAATAACAAAATTAAGGTTGTCTAATCAATAGATAGAAGTTCATTAGAATAGAAAATTATTCATAATCGTTTGCTTAGTTTTGTATGCAATATAATCTTCATTAAAATATGCCAGATTCAAACTCATTAAATATGAAAACATCAGATTTTCAACAATAGAATATTTATCAACTCTTTTAAATTATTCAGTTTAGTTTAAACGATTTATTTTCGGTCAACAATTCTTCCAAATCAGATTTTCGTTTATTATGAAATATTTCGTTGTGAAATCTATCAAGTTTACGTAGAATAAATGAAAGTGCATATCTTTCATTCTCATTTAGATTTCCGGCAATAATTTCAGAAACCATTTGCATTTTGGGCAAAATTTTAAATAATTCGGCTTTGCCTAAAGGAGAAATACGAATTCGAATACTACGTTTATCTTCTAAATTAGTTTCCTGGGTAACTAATCCAAGTTTTATTAAACGGTTAATTATTTCATTACCCGACGTTTTTTCCATTATCTGTGAATTTATCAATTCAATTTTTGTCATACTTTCGTATGTCAACAGTGTAATAAGAAACGAAAACTCATCAGCGGTTTTCATTAAACTATCTTTCATTGCTTTTTTTACATATCCTTTTGCATACCGATACATAACAGCCACAAGAATACTGATATCGGTTGAATTACTGTTTAAATTATAAAATTCATTACGCCATTCATCTTTACCTCCGCTTATTTCATCTCTTTTTGTACTCTCGGGTTGAAATTTAAAATTTAGAAAACTGATAAAATCATTTATTGTCATCTTAATTTCCGAATTATTACATTCGTTTTCATACGCCGAGAGATATTCAATTAGCTGTACAAGAATGTCTTTTGATTTCATATTGGAACAATTTTATTGAAACTGAAAATATTTTCAAAAAATATATTTTATAATATGAACATTTTTGTTCTATTTTTGTTCATAATAGTACAAATTAAATCTTTATTTAAAAAACAATCAAAATAAATAACAAATCAAATAATTTATGAAACGATTTATATTTTTCTTGTTTTTAATATCAGCGAGTTTACTTAGTATAGCACAAAATGGTATAATTAAAGGAAAAATTACTAATGCCCGAAGTAATGAACCACTTGAGTTTGCAACCATTTTACTTCAGGGAACTGACATTGGTTCAACATCTGACCTTGATGGAAACTATATTTTTACAGGTATCAAGCCGGGTTTTTACAGATTAGTAGTGAGTTCAGTAGGTTTTGAAACTACAGTTTCGGCCGAAATTCAGGTGCAGGGAAATCAGACAACTTTTTTAGATGTGGCATTACCCGAAGCAGCACTTGCAATACAGGAAGTAACGGTTCGACAAAATCTAAATCTGAAACGTATCGAAAGTCCAATTTCTGTCATTTCGGTTGGCGTTCAGGAAATAGAAAAGAGCGCAGGTGCCAATCGTGACGTATCAAAAGTTGTACAATTGTTGCCCGGAGTTGGGGCCACTGATCCAAACCGCAACGATTTGATCGTACGAGGAGGTGGGCCGTCGGAAAACGTTTTTTATCTCGATGGAGTAGAAATTCCGGTGATAAATCACTTTTCAACACAAGGTTCATCGGGAGGTGCTATTGGTGTGATAAATCCTGATTTTGTTCGCGAAATAAATTTTTACACCGGAGCCTTCCCTGCCAATCGTACTAACGCATTGAGTTCGGTGATGGAAATTCGCCAAAAAGATGGAAGCAAAGACAAGATCAGAACAAAACTTTCGGTAGGTGCTTCAGACGCTGCTTTGACCATCGATGGTCCGATAGGGAATAAATCCACTTTTATAGTTTCAGCTCGTCAGTCGTACCTTCAGTTTTTATTTCAACTTATCGGGTTACCATTTTTACCTACATACAACGATTTTCAGGTAAAATATAAATATGAAATCGACAAAAAGAACGAGATTAGCTTCATAGGAATCGGAGCTATAGACAATCTGACATTGAATACCGGATTACAGGAAACAGGCACCGAAGCGCAAAAATATCTTCTGAGCTATTTACCCATTTACCGCCAATGGAATTATACGGTTGGAACTGTTTACAGACACTTTGGTGATGGATTTATTGACAATTGGGTATTGAGCAGAAACATGCTCCGAAACGCGAACTTTAAATATAATGATAATGATGAATCGAAAGAAAAAGTTTCTGATTATCTTTCGGACGAAGCTGAAAATAAACTTCGATTTGAGCGTGACTACCCTTATTTACCGGTTAAAATTAAAGTTGGAGGAGGATTGCGATACTCACATTATACAAACGAAACATTCCGACGTTTGTTTTTCAATAATCGTGTAAATGAACTGAATTATTTCACCGAATTGAATCTTTGGGGCTATCAGGTTTTTGCTCAGGCGTCGGATGAGTATCTCGATAATCGATTAAAATTATCTTTGGGATTAAGTATGGTAGGAAATAATTTTAATAAAAATATGGCCAACCCGCTTAATCAGATATCTCCGCGTTTATCAGCATCGTATGTTATTACTGACAAATGGGATTTCAATGCCAACATAGGGAGATATGCAGCTCAACCAGCTTACACAACGCTTGGATTCCGCGATTCCACCAAAGGTGTACTGGTGAACAAAACCGAAGATTTGAAATACGTGATATCGAATCATTTTATTGTGGGATTTGAATATCGACCGGTTCAGAAAATAAGATTTACGGTAGAAGGTTTTTATAAACTTTACGATCAGTATCCTATGTCGGTATCCGAAGGAGTGAGCATTGCCAGTAAAGGAGCCGACTACGGTCAGGTAGGCGATGAAAAAATAGTTTCAACCGGAAAAGGACGTGCATACGGCATTGAATTTCTTACAAAAATTCTGGAATGGAACAATCTGAACCTGACATCCACTTACACTTTCTTTCGCAGTGAGTTTACTGATAAAAACGGAATTTACAGACCATCGTCGTGGGATACAAAACATTTGTTTAACTTTATAGCAAATTACAAATTTGGAGCAAACTGGAATCTGGCTACACGTTGGCGTTTTGTTGGTGGCGCACCCTATTCTCCAATTGATGAGGAATTATCAAAAAACCGTGCTGCTTGGAATATAACAAATCAGCCTTATATTGATTATAATAATTTTAACTCGCTTCGGTTGGCGAACAGTCATCAGTTAGATGTACGTATAGACAAAGAATTTTTCTTTAAAAAATGGGCTCTAAATTTATACACCGATATTCAAAATGTGTATAACTTTAAAAGTCAAAGTCCTCCGATTTATATCAACCGTAACCCTGATGGAAGTATCATTCCAGATCCGAATGGAGACCCGAATAAACAGGGACTAAGAGTTATTGAAACATTTGGGGGAACAATTTTACCAACAATTGGTTTAATAGTAAAGATATAAGTAAAATTGAAAAATGTAAAATGTAAAATTGAGAAATTAGGAAATTCATTCATGAAAATTTTTAAAGCTTCAATTTTTTCTTTTTAAAAAAACACATTCAAAAAAAAGATACTATCAAATCAAAATTATTTTTATGAAAACAAAGATTATAGCATTGTCATTAATTTTTGCGGTTAGTGCAATATCAGCGCAAAAAAAACAACAACCTATTGATAATTTTATTTATGGAGCTAATGATAATTGCTCCGTTATCACGCTTAAATTCGATAAAGGTAAAAACCACAATCATCCCTTGTTTGCAATTTGGCTTGCTGACGAGAACGGCAAATTTTTGCAAACACTATATGTTTCGCAAAGTATTGGAAGAGGAGTATTCGAGCACGGCAACCGCAGCACAGGCCGCTGGATGCCGGGTGAAATACAACGACCAGCTGCACTCCCTTATTGGGCACATCAGCGAGGGATAAAAAATGAAAACGGAACATTTTTACCTACTCCAAAAAATCCTGAGTTGGATGCACGCACGGGAGCAACCCCGCAAAATTCGTTTGTCATGACTTTTATTACCGAAAAACCGCTAAAAGGAAAATATAAAGTTATGCTCGAACTGAACCAATCGTGGGACTGGAATGATTACTGGCATAATAACCGATACCCCGACGACAAAGAATATAAAACTTCAAGCCAGCCGGCTTTAGTTTATTGTGCTGATATTGATACAAATAATAAAACAGAATATGTAATGAAAGCCATTGGTCACAGTCATTATTCAGGAAAAGATGGAAGTCTGAATACAGATTTGTCAACGCTAAGCACAGCATTGAAAATTGCCGAAAAAATTACAGTTTTGGTTCAATAAAAAATCAAAAAAATCAGATTCGGAAATAAACAATAATATTTTTGTAATTTTGCTAGCAAAAATTACAAGTAGATACGAAGAGTCTTAATAGGCTCTTCTTTTTATTGTTTTGAATTTAATTAAACACTCATGTTTGAAAAAAACTTTATAATCACATGAGTTTTATAAGTATTTAAAAAATCAAATCAGCACAATATTCCCCATTTGGGGTTAGGTGTCAAATAAATCAAATGAAAATACTAATACTTGGTGCCGGCAAAATGGGCACATTTTTAACCGATGTAATGTGCTTTCAGCACGAGGTGGCGCTTTTCGATACCGATGCTCGAAAATTACGCTTTGTTTTCAATACACTACGCCTCACAAAATACGAAGAAATTCAGGAGTTTGCTCCGGAACTGGTAATAAATTGTGTAACACTGAAATACACCATCGAAGCGTTTCAGAATGTACTGCCTTATTTACCCTCAACTTGTATTATTTCTGATATTGCTTCGGTAAAAACCGGCTTACAGGAATATTATGAAAGTACCGGTATGCGGTATGTTTCTACCCATCCTATGTTCGGCCCAACTTTTGCCACGCTCGACAATTTGAGTTCGCAAAGTGCCATTATCATTTCGGAATCAGATCACATGGGAAAGGCATTTTTCAAGGATTTATACGGTTCGTTAAGGTTAAACATTTTTGAATATACTTTTGATGAACACGACCGCACTATTGCCTATTCACTTTCCATTCCGTTTGCTTCCACGCTGGTTTTTGCATCGGTAATGAAGCCTCAGGAAGCGCCGGGTACAACTTTTAAACGTCACATGGATATCGCGAAAGGACTTTTAGGAGAGGATGATTATCTTCTATCAGAAATACTGTTTAATCCTTATTCACCCCAACAAATTGAGAATATTCGCGCTGAACTGAAAACATTGCTCGAGATTATCGAAAATAAAGATACAGAACTGATGCAGGCATTTCTGAAAAAAGTAAGAAAAAATATTCAGTAATAGAAACAAATTGATTATTTTCGCTCGAATTATAACTTAATTAATCAAGATATGGAAGCAAAAGAAAAAGTACTCGAAGCAATGAAAAATGCCGGAGTGCCTGTAAATGCAGGCAAACTTGTTGAACTTACCGGACTCGACCGCAAAGAAGTGGATAAAGCCATGAAACAATTGAAAACCGAAGGCGCAATAGAATCACCTAAAATGTGCTATTGGCAGCCAAAGTAATTCAGATTGAAATGAAAATTACTAACAAAGCCATTTTGCAAATTGCAAAATGGCTTTGTTGTTGTTTGGTTTATCTCAACTTGTTTTTCAAATTATATCAAATTTACTGATTATCTAAAATATTTTGTTTGTTCATCAGCTTAACCAGTTGAATGAAATCCTCCTGATGTTTTATATTAAGATGTTCGGCAACAATAATTTTCTTGATAGATTTTTGTTGTTCCGGAAACAATTTCAAAAAAGACTTTTTACCGGGCTGTATGAGTTTCAAAAGCTTACCATTATCCAACTTCAAATAATATATCGGAGTATAAAGTAATGTTTCGTACTTTTTACGGATATTATTCACAACAATATAATCGGGACTTTTCACTGCAATTTTATGCTGTATATACAACGATAAATCTCCTTCGGTAATTACCTCGGCAAAAAAACTTTCCGTAGAATCGTTATCGGCAATTGCATGATAAAACTGCTTGAAACGAACCTTTTCGTTCATTTTATTCCGAATACGAAATTCTTTAACAAGATATTTATCAACTTTGAAAGCGCTGAAGTTTTTTTGATTTAACCAGATTAATTCATCGTAAACACCATTATATTTCAATAACTCATTCTTTATTTCATTGCCCGATGCAAGTAATATATCGCCTTCAATCCACTCATTATTATAAAATTGTTCTCCGATAAATTGTTTGGGTTCGATAAAAAAACTGCCGGTCAATTTTGGAGTAAAAATCGTGTCGATAGCCGGAATTATATTGACAATTTTATTCTGTCCGCTTAAAAAGATTGAATTAACAATACAAAAAAGGAAAAGTATATATTTATTCATATCGGATTTCATTGTTTATTTTTCAACACTAAAAATTTTTGAACTACTTATAGTTGAACCATTTTCCGAAATTCCTTCAACTCTTATCGTATAACTTCCTGTTAAATCTGAAGTATAAAAACTAATCTCCTTTTCCTTGTTTTTATAAAGATTTAAATCGGCATTCCAGTATAGTAGCGGTTTAAACAATGGAATGTGCTTACTTGTAATAAAACCTGAATTTAAAGCTGTACTCACAAAACCTTTATGATCGGATTCATTAAAAATACGTAACGAAGGAGACTCCGTTTTACTTTTTTCCATCGCATAAGTTTTCGAAAAAATTGAAACCAAACCACCAAAAATCAAATCGCCAAAAGCTCTTTCTTCATCAATAATTTCTATTTTATTGATTTTATCAGTTCCTAATCCGATTATTTTTTCAATATTATCGACAAAAACTCCATCGAGAAAAATTGCAGGAGGACGCATATAATAACGATTCAAGAAGCTATTATAAACTAATGCGTTATAACCGGTTTTATCTTTGAATATTTTTACATGAGGTAATAGCTCAACAGCTATTTCCAAAAAATCATTTAAAGGTTCGTATTCGGCCGGAATAATAGTTTTAACCTTTGTATGATGAAATTTTGGCGAGAGATGCTCAATATTTTTGCTTTCCTGAATTTTTATTCGCGCATCGGTATTATAAGTTTTATTTATAAAAACCATATTCTGAGTTTTAAAAAAATACTCATCGAATTGCCAGTTTAACGAACTTAAATTCAAATTGGCGGGAGATTCAATTTTAAAATCATCAAAAACTTTTATTTTACAGTTCGGAGTTTCAGAATTTTTCAAAATTGTAACAAACAATTCTCTGTCAGTATAATAATCGCTCAGCAAAAACTGAAAAATACCTTGGGGGTTTGTTACGGCATATTGTAAATTTGCAACTGAATCAATGCACGACAATAACACAACAGCATTCCCTACCACGGAATCAGTTTGAATGTCAGTAACAACTCCACTTAAAGTTTTCCCTTTGAATTCAGGCGAAAAATATCTTTTCGAACTAAATTCATTTTTATCTGATTTTATGGTTTTAAAAGCATTATTCAATGAAATGTATGGAATTGGAACCGGTGTATTTTCACTTACTGATACCGATACATTTGCATTAGCGCTCAAATTGCTAAAACTAATCGTTACCTTTTGTCTTTTTTTGTATGTTTCCTTATCTAATTGAATTTTAATGTTGTTATTTTCAGAAACAGTATCAGAAATAGTAGATTTATTAAAACTTAATGATTTAAATTCATACAACTTATCATGCCGGTTGATAACTGTAATTTCTTTTCTGAAAAAAGATTGTTCTCCCTTGTTTCGCATAAAACGGGTAAAAGCTGTGAACTGATAAATTCCCGAATACAAAGTATCAGGCAATTCGAAACTACCCATTCCTGTGCCTTTATCCAGATTAACTCTGAGCTTAATTACCGATTCCGATTTTTCAGAACGCAAAACAACATAACCGACTTTACTTAGTTCCGACAACTTTAGCGTTTCAGAATTTATCAAATAAAATTTAAAATAAACTGTTTCGCCGGTAATATAAACACTTCTGTCGGTGTGTAAATATGCTGATTCACCAACTCCATTTGCCGGCGAAATACATATCGACATCAAGCCGAACAATTGTAACAACAATATTTTTTTGAAAATCATTATCATGAATTAATATAAATTATGGTTCCACCAACCCGGCAAAGGTATTGGAATGTAAGTTGGATCATTGGCAGGCGGAGCGCTCATTTCATCCCAGTCTCTGTAAAGGAAATCATCGTTTTTAGGAATTTCCACATAATCGGCATATCTTACCTTTGCAGTTCGTTTCCAGTTGCTAAGTTCCACCACAAAAGAATGTTGTGTAACCGACGAAACTTCAAATAAACCCAATACAATTCTATCTTTATTATTATCGCATCGCATATTACCATACAATTGCGAATTAATCGGATCGAATAATTTCCCGGTAGCTGACAACTGATTTTTTGCGCTTAAATAAAATCGGTACGAATCATGAGTCAAAGTAAACTGCTTCATTCGTACGTAAAAGATTACTTTCGGATCAGAAAACATTAAATTGTACGCTTCGGGTTCATAAGGAATAAAGCACAAAAGATGATTTTTAATCACCGGACTTGTCGATGGCTTTTTCTCATCGGTTATATTATCAAAAGAATTGAGAACATAGTTTTTCCATCCGAAATTAACCCAGTGATAAGCCATAATTTCGTTTCCGTTAATATCTCTGTCGCGATACGTCCACCAATACTGATAAGTAAGCACACTACTAAACCTGCACGATGGCATTTCAGACTCATTTGTAACCGATGAAAATAAATCAGCCCGAACTTCCGCTCCTCTTACAGCAACTTCCTCCATTTTCGCGTTCACATAATTTTGTGTTACTGTTACCGATTTAATTGAATCAACAGTTTGCGGTGGAAGCAGTTTTTCAGAATTTGAAACATAACTAAAACCATCTTTGGTTTGAACACTCAATTTATAATAATTTCCGATGATTGCTCTGAAATTTGCAGGTGTTGTGTAAACTCCCGGCGAATCTTCGAGAAGTGTGTAACGCGTTTTATCATTTTCGGTAATGGTAACCTTAGCCAAACGAACTGCATAAGCGTTTAAGCCGGTTGAGTCGAACCGTAGTGGTTTAGCCATGGTTAGTTTTACGCTGTAAGGTCCGGCTTCCTGGGTTATCAAACCTTCTACTACCAATGCTTCGGTATCGGAACTTATTTCAGGATAATAAACTTCGGTGCACTGGTAAAAAGGCAGAACCAATAAAACTAAAATATATTGTAAGTATTTAATTTGCTTCATCCTCAAAAAGTAAAATTATAAGTAAAAGTAGGCACAGGTTTTTCGATAATATACATTTTGTACAAATTGAAAGAACGGTAAAACTTTGATTCAATTTGCGATGCAGATTTATAAAAAACCGTATAGGCATTTTTATGTCCGTAAAAATTTAAAATTGAGAATGTCCAGCTACCTTTCCACTTTTGTTTAAAACGCAGGGACTCATCATAAGTAATTGCTAAATCAAAACGATGGTAATCAGGCAATCGATATTTATTTCTGTCGGAGTAATAAACATATTGCCGTCCATTGTAATCATACTTCAGTTCGGGCAGTGTAATAGGTTTACCTGTATTGTAATTAAACACACCAGAAAGTCTCCAACGTCGCGTTAAATGATAATTTGCATTAACAATAAAATTATGTGGTATATCAAAAGGTGATGAGAATACCTGATTTCTGTTTATTTGATCTTCGACAAAATTACTTGTGGTTTTTCTGAAAGCTCTTGAATAGGTATAGCTCATCCAACCTGTAAGTTTTCCGGTATTTTTTTTCAGATAAAATTCTATACCATAACTGTAACCCTGTGCATTCAGCAAATCTGTTTCAAGTGCATCGTTTAGCAAAATGGATGCGCCATTACGAAATTCTACAATATTATCCGATTTCTTATAATATATTTCCACCGAAGTTTCAATGGAATTATTTTTCAGATTTCGATAATATCCTGCCGCAATCTGATTGTTTATTAGAGGTTTGATATTCGGATTACTCAGGTTGTAAACATCAGTTGGCGACATTACAGCAGTGTTTGAAACTAAATTTATGACCTGACTCATTCTGTTGTAACTTAGCTTTAACGAACTTGATTCGTCGATTGAATAACGCACCGAGAACCTTGGTTCAACGCTCCAATATCTTTTCAGAACTTCGTTTTTATTATAAAACAATGTATCGATAATATTTTCGAAAGTTTTAGCTGCATTTGGCTCAAACACATAAGATTTTCCCGGACCAAAAGCAGAGTATAAACTGAAACGAAAACCTGCTTCTGCGTTTAATTTTGGCGAAAACTCTATATTATCGCTTATATATGCCGATGTTTCAATTCCCTGTTGTTTGGTTACTTCCTGCGAATTTACCAACGATTCCGATTGGTATGGAGTAAGTTTACCCGGCTGCAATCTGTACAAAACGCTGTTTAAACCAAAATCAAAAGTATTTTTTTTATCTGCCAACCACGTAAAATTAATTTTGGCATTATTATAATCAATGGTTGACGAAATTTTATATGCCTCTTTAGGTTTAAGCGAATCAAGTGAAGTAATATCATTCCGGTAATTACTGTATCCGGTGGTAAACAGCAAATGCAATTTATCGCTGAAATTATGCGAGTATTTCAACGAAGCAATTGTATTATTATAATTGTATGGTGAGTTTTTTATAAAACTAAACGCATCATTGCTGTGATAAGCGAAAAACGACAAGTTATCTCTTTGCGATAGTTTTATTTTTAAAAGTACATTTACATCATAGAAGTTAGCCGAACTATTTTTTAATTCGGCATCGGGAATTGCATGAAGCAGCCAGTTTGAATAGGATGAACGACCACCAAACAGCAGATTTACATTATTGTTAAACAACGGAATTTCAAAATTCAATCTTGAATCAATTAAACCAATTCCGCCTTTTCCCGAGAATTTTTCAGTATTGCTTTTCATCTGAATATCCATTACTGATGATGCTCGTTCACCATAACCGGCAGGAATACCGGCTTTTAACAGATTAACCGACGAAATTGCATCGGAATTAATTGCCGATACAAGTCCGAATAAATGCGATGAATTAAAAATGGGAACATTTTCAATAAGTATCAGATTCTGATCGGCACTTCCACCGCGCACAAAAAAACCTGTTCCAAATTCACCTGTCGATTGAATTCCGGGCAATAAAGTTACACCTTTTAAAACATCCTTTACACCCAGAAATGAAGGCAACTCCTTAATATTTTTTGCATTCAGATTGATTGTGCTCATTTGAGCCTTAATCAGATTAACTCCGGGAGCCTTGTCAGAAACTGTAATTTCCTGAAGTCGGATAATCTGTTCCGAAATTTCAAAATTCACAATACCCTTTCCGTACACTCTTATTTTTCTGAAATCCTCGTCATATCCTACAAAATTAATTCGCAAATCATAATCTCCGGGAATTAATGAGAGTTTGTAATTTCCGTTTCTATCCGAAATTGTGTTCAGGTTCAGTTTATCAATGGTAAGTCTTGCCGCATCAAGCGGTTTTCCTGTTTTAAAATCAAGAATTTTCCCCGATATTTCAACCTGATCATTTTCTCCGCTACTGTTCGGTTCACCTATCAGAATTACTCCCTTTTTGTCCAATCTGTCAGAATAATTCCGAATTTCTACGGGAACAAAAACATAATTCTCATCATTTAATGAAAGACAATTGAGATTTGCAGTTCGGCTTAAAACTTCAACACACTGTATTAATGGCAGTTGAAGCAAAGAAGTTCTTACCTTTTTATTCGCAAACCATTCAGGCTGATAATAAATTTTAATGTTAAATTGAGACTCAATTTTCGGAATGATAGAATCAACATCAAGCAATTCAGAGAAATTTTCAGGTGATTCGATATTTTTTTGCTGAGCAAATAAGCGAGAGCTACTTAAACAAAAAATGAATACAATTACAGATGTTATTACAAAAATAGAATTTTTCAAAATGAATGAAAGTGGGTTTTCTTTTATATCCTTAATTTAAACATACTAAAGGCACAAAGTTAATACTTTCTCTGATAGCAGTAATTATAAAATCATATAAATTTACATATTTATGCAAATAATTATTTTAAAAAATCAATTTTGATTTTTAAAATATATTTTTCTGATGCATTTTTTAGATAAAATGTTTCAGTTGAAATTAAATTGGTAATTTTTAATCATTGCAAAGAAAAAAACGGACTTACCTCATAACAAGTCCGTCTTCTTTTAATAGTAAATGGTAAATGACTAAATAGTCAATCCTAATTTAACGATCAGCGTTTCAGGTACTTTTTGCCTTTTTGGATATAAACGTCAGAAGGGAGTAACTCGAAATCATTGCCTACATAGCGACCATAAATATCGTAAATGGGGGATGAATCCGGCTTGATTGAATCGTTCAGGATGAGGTCAACAGCTGATGGGTTTTGAGGTGCTCCCAGGCCCCGCGCAAAACCGGCATAGGCATGCTTACGATACCAGTCGAGCGTCCAAAGTCCTACAGGCGAGTTTGCACGCCAGCCACTGTTTGTCGGAGCATCGGTCGCACACCATTGGCAAATGCCCCACTGTTGGTTAGCCGGAATTATTTCGAGGTATTTCTTCACAATCCATTCATAAAGAGCTGCCATGCGATGATGCATTTCTTCTGTTACATTGGCTGTTGGCACGTCGTTACCGCTGGCATCTACCATACCCATATCCAGTTCGCTGATACGAACCAGTTTACCCGTAGCCGCCATAAGCCTGAAACTATTCTCAATAGCATTCTTCTTGCTGTTTTGGGTAGCGTCGTTCATATAGCACGATATGTGCATCTGTGAGCCGATACCATCTATTTTTGTAACACCATCGGCTTCCCAACGTTCTATCCACTTAATGAGCGATTTCAGTTTGCCGTTGCTGTCCCAGTCACTTTCCAGATTGTAGTCATTTACAAACAGCATCAGTTTACCATCATCGCCACCTTTAGAAACCATTGAATTGGCATAATGCAGACGAGCTAAACGTACTGCCTGACGTGTATATTCCAAATCACCCATGTAATCCTGCCAGAAGAAATTGCTGTCATCGCCATTGTTATGCTGGAGGTCATACACACCATCACCGTTGGAATCGCTTCCTGAAATAGCTTCATTGACCACATCCCAGGCTTTTACGTTACCGCCGCAAGCAGCCATCATACCACCAATCCATCTATCCATGGCAAAAACTAATGTATCATGTTTGACCTTAGCGGACAATGGAATGCTCTGAGGTAACTGAATGTATTGTAAGGTAGAAATGATAGGCGTAACAACGCTTTCGCCTAAGCGCCTCCATGCAAACGATGACACATCGGTTCCATCCAAATTTCCGTTTATCACACGTTCCACTCCATTGACTTTTAAACTGATATTGTCGAAATAGTATGCGTTGGCACCTGTAAATTCGTTGAGGTTAAAAGCGATGGATTGTCCGGCGGCAGCAAATAATCCTGTTTTGGTCACCGTCTTCCATTCCGTTGTAAAGTTGACATCACCAATAGCCTGCCAGTTTACATAACTGCCCGGCGAGTTATGTATTTGAGTTGATGCCTTGGATACATTGTCTGCACGCACTTCGGCAGAGAACTCATAGGCGTCACCCTTATTGAAACTGCCTAACTTAATCCAGAACTGGTTATCCCATACATTCGCATTCTTTGCGGTGGCATTCATCACGATACAGTTACGGGTAGCTTTCTTTCCTTGTACGGACTTTTCGAACTTGATATTCTTAATCCAGATGTCACCTACGAAGTCTCCGTGTTGGAAAAGCAGAAAACTGTTATCGAGTGTGCTGGTATAGTTGACAACCACATCTTTCCATTCCGTTGTGAATGGTATTTCCGCACTTGCTCCGCCGTTCCAGTTTCCAAGTTTGCTGTGAATATTTCCGGCAGCCGATCCTTTTACGGTGATAGTCATTTTGTAGGTTACGCCCTGAACAGTGGGGATGTTATCCATAACGATGTACTGAACTTCCCACGAGTTGACCTTCTTGGTGGTATGCACCTGAAGACCATCACTAACGAAAGATGTAGTAAAGCCATAGGTTGTTTTGTCTGCTGTCCAACCTATGCTCTTGTCCTGTGTGAAGTCCTTTGATTTAAGCAAGGTCCAAACAGTCGTGTCACTACCTTCGATAGGTAGCGGGGGCAGATCCTTGATCAAGCCGTTCAGATAGCCTACAGGCTGTTGTGAATGCCATGCAAGCGTATGTCCGTAAACATTTACACCTGCTTCGGCTGCCGTATTTACAAAATTAGTAACGGTACTGAAATTCATGCTTCCGTTGCTACTCACACAGCTTGACATCTTCATTTCATTGCCAGCAACAGTCTCCGTGAAATAGCCATTTGTAACCGCCTTAACTGTGCTGTTGTTCAAGTAATCATTGGCACCGATGGCAATTCCCAGCTTGAAATTAGGATACTGTCCATAATTAATATATTGCTTAAGTGGCAGATAATTCTTCAAGTATCCGTAATTGGTTTCATCTGCCGGATTACCGGTTGTGTAGTTCTGCGCACCAATCGTCATTGTGCCGCACGTGGCTAAAGCAAGTAATAGAAATTTCAGTTTCATATTTTCTTATAGTATTTTTACAGGTAATGAATTATTCGTCTTTTAGGTTCATGTTTATTCATTTCTTCTTTGAAAACAATTTGGCTTCCAAAAAATTTTCGCGCAAATGTACGCTATTTTTATTAATGCATCATTATTGATTTAATGGTAGAGTATTTGAATTTGACCAATTCTTTGCACTTACAAATGCCTCATGGTTTTGTGCTGTTTGAGTTAAAACAATTCGGCTATTATGTTTTTTATAATTCAATTCAACAAACAAAACGGACTCACCTCAAAATCAGGGCAAGTCCGTTTTTCTTTCTTATTCCCTCTTCAAGGGGTTAGGGAGCAGATTTTAATCCTCCAACAATATCTCCATAATCGTACAAGCTGCTTTAGCAACCGGACTACCAGGACCAAAGATAGCTGCAACACCTGCTTTGTACAGAAAATCATAATCCTGCGCAGGAATAACTCCACCTGCAATAACAATAATATCTTCGCGACCGAGTTTTTTCAATTCTTGGATAACCTGAGGAACCAATGTTTTGTGTCCTGCAGCTAATGAAGAAACGCCTAATACGTTCACATCGTTTTCTACAGCTTGTTTTGCTGCTTCGGCTGGAGTCTGGAACAATGGTCCCATGTCCACATCGAATCCGCAATCGGCATAACCTGTTGCTACGACTTTTGCGCCGCGATCGTGTCCGTCCTGTCCCATCTTAGCTATCATAATTCGCGGACGACGGCCTTCTTTTTGGGCAAATTTCTCGGTAAGCTCGCAAGCACGCTGGAAATTTGCATCGTTTTTAGTTTCTGATGAATACACGCCTGAAATTGTTCTAATAGTTGCTTTATAACGACCTGCAACTGCTTCGCAGGCGTCTGATATTTCACCTAATGAAGCACGCACACGGGCAGCTTCAACAGCTAATTCCAATAAGTTTCCTTTTCCTGTACGGGCACATTCTGTAATGGCAGCCAACGCTTTTTGAACATCTTCTTCGTTACGGTTTGCGCGCAATTGTTTCAAACGTTCGATTTGTTGCATACGAACAGCAGTATTGTCAACTTCAAGAATATCAATCGGATCTTCTTTTTCCAATCGATATTTGTTTACCCCCACAATTACCTGGCTACCTGAGTCGATACGTGCCTGAGCACGTGCAGCAGCTTCTTCGATACGCATTTTTGGAATACCGGTTTCGATGGCTGCAGCCATCCCGCCTAATTTTTCAACTTCTTCAATCAACGCCCATGCTTTTTCAGCAAGTTCCTTCGTTAAAGTCTCAACATAATATGAACCCGCCCAAGGATCCACTTCACGACAAATTTCAGTTTCCTGTTGGATATAAATCTGAGTATTACGTGCAATACGAGCAGAAAAATCGGTTGGCAATGCAATTGCTTCGTCCAATGCATTCGTATGTAATGATTGAGTATGCCCAAGAGCTGCTCCCATTGCTTCAATACAGGTACGTCCCACATTGTTGAAAGGATCTTGCTCAGTCAGTGACCAACCGGAAGTTTGCGAGTGTGTGCGCAATGCCAGCGATTTGGGATTTTTTGGGTTGAATTGTTTAACGATTTTTGCCCAAAGTAAACGTGCAGCACGCATCTTGGCGATTTCCATAAAGTGATTCATTCCAATTGCCCAGAAGAACGACAAACGCGGTGCGAACGAATCGATATCCATACCTGCATTTACACCGGCACGAAGATATTCCAAACCATCGGCAAGAGTATAAGCTAACTCAATATCGGCAGTTGCACCTGCTTCCTGCATGTGGTAACCCGAAATGGATATTGAGTTGAACTTAGGCATATTTTTCGAAGTATATTCGAAAATATCAGCAATAATTTTCATAGAGAACTTAGGTGGATAAATATAAGTGTTACGCACCATGAATTCTTTGAGAATATCGTTTTGAATCGTTCCGGCCATTTCTTCGAGTTTAGCACCTTGCTCCAAACCTGCATTGATATAAAATGCAAGAATTGGCAATACCGCACCGTTCATGGTCATCGAAACCGACATTTTATTCAACGGAATACCATCGAACAATACTTTCATATCTTCAACAGAGCAAATCGACACACCTGCCTTGCCAACGTCACCAACAACACGTTCATGATCAGCATCATAACCACGGTGAGTTGCCAAGTCGAAAGCTACAGAAAGTCCCTTTTGACCGGATGCCAAATTACGACGATAAAATGCATTCGATTCTTCTGCAGTGGAAAATCCGGCATACTGTCGTATTGTCCACGGTTGCATGGCGTACATCACACTGTAAGGACCTCTCAAAAAAGGAGGAAGACCGGCGGCATAATTCAAATGCTCCATGCCGGCAATGTCTTCTTTGGTATAAAACGTTTTTACCGGAATTTGCTCAGGTGTTAACCAGTTATTTGCTGCCTGAGCAGCGTTTGTAGTCGTTGCGATATTTTTAATATCGATATTTTTAAAATCAGGTTTCATAAGCCCCTCCAAACCTCCCCGAAAGGGAGGCTTTTAATATGTTTTGTTATTAATTAATTCAAATAAATCATTCCCAAAAATTCTCGTTACGGGGAAATTTGCAACTACTAAATTGGAAACAAAATAAACACCGACACATCCCACACCGCGTGTGAAATTATGAGTGTTACTAAATTTTTATTGTATTTATAAATCAAGCCCCAGAATGCTCCGCAAACCATTGCCGCCATTATCAGCATAAAATTGAACGACCAAATATGTACCAATGTATAAATAAGTGTTGTTACAAAAAATGCTGTCCATTCACTGTATTTCTCTCCAAGTAACCGTTGCACATGTCCACGCCAGAAAATTTCTTCAGCAGGTCCAACAAGTAATAAAAGCAATAAGCTCAAAAACACTTTACTTTCTCCTTCTTTCATGGAGTAGATATTGTCAACCTGTACGCGGGCAAAATCAAACCATTGTGTGGATAAATATTCACCAAGAAGAAAAATCAGGTATAATATTACTGCCGATGCTAATCCAATAAGAATATCTTTTGTGTTCAGAGAAAATTGCTGCTTGAAGTTTTTTCCTAAAAACGCGCTCATTAACACAAGTGTTGTACCTGCAAATCCCATGGTAATCCAGAAATTCACAAAATCTTTAGTCCATGGTGAAAACATCACGAACCAGAAAAGTACAGCAACTATTACAGGAATAATTATCTTTTTCACAAGTAATATGCAATGAAATTTGACAACGAAAACAATAAAGTGAAAATCATAACCAGCTGTGCTGAAGTAGCATCAAGCATTTTTATATTCTCGGGTTTTTCAATCTCAGCCTGTTGTATTTGCTTAATATTTTTAAGCGCTAAAGGAATCGACAAAAACACTGAAAGAGTTAAAGAATGAAGCACACCGAATGCAACCATAATAGCTACTGCAATATATGCTCCCAAAGCAAGTACGATATATTGGATTTTTGAACCTTTTATACCAAGTAACATCGCCTGAGTTTTAATGTTTGCCTTTCCATCGTCGCGTATGTCACGGGTATTGTTGGCATGTAAAATGTTTACCACCAAAAATGCCACAGGAATTTCAATCAAAAGCAATTCATAACATAAAATTCCGGTCATAACATAAGCTGTTCCAAGCCCGATAAGTGGTCCGTAGATTATAAAAATGAGTAAATCGCCTAATGCAATAAATTTCAAACGATAATAAAAATAGGTTCCAAGCGCACCTGCTAAACCAATCCAAAGCAGTTGAATACCCGAAAAGTACATCAATATGAGTCCTAAAAGTATTCCTGCAATTAAAGCTGAAATTCCGAATTTATAAATTGTTTGAGGTTGAAAAACTCCGTCAACAAGAAGTCTGCTCGACCCGAAAGTTTCTTTACGATCAACTTTATATTTATAATCGAAATAATCGCCTATCAGATTTCCTGCAATTTGAAAACATACCGCTCCCATAAGTGCAAGTACACCTAACACCCATGAAACGTTATCGAAATTAACTTTCTGAAAAAACACAAAGGAAATAGCAAGCAATGCAGGCATTGCCGATGCCGGAAACGACCATGGTCGTGTAGCTAAAACCCATTTGTTCATATGCAATAATTTTAATTAGTTACACCCAATTTTTTATTAAAAGATTTAAGCGTTTCAAGCACGTTGGATTTTACATTAATAAAATGTTCGATACCTGCACTTTTAAGCTCATCAATACAAGCAGGAGCGCCGGCAACCACCAAAATAGCTTTATCTTTTGATGCATTAAATGCAGCAGGAGCAAGTTCGGCATATTCATCGTCGCTTGAGCAAAGAACAATTATATCAGCACCTGCTTTTTCGGCGGCTGCTACACCTTCTTCTACAGTTTTAAAACCTAAATTATCAACAACTTCGTAACCGGCACAAGCAAAGAAATTGCATGAGAATTGTGCACGGGCTAAACGCATTGCTAAATTTCCAATGGTAAGCATAAATGCCACAGGACGTTTCTCTGCTGCCTGAGTTTCAAATCTCAGTTCTTCAAATTCCTGAGCTGCTCTGAGTGGTGGTAGAGTTTCAATTTTTGCTGATTCGCAACCACAAGCGTTTATTAAAGGTGTACTTGCAGTTTTCCGGCTAATTTCATTAAAATTAGGGAACTGATTGGTACCCAATAAAATTTCTCTACGTGAAGATACCGCTTTCAAACGGGCTGCAGCAGTTTCCTTTACAGTTTTCTGTACCGTAGCTGATTTCACAGCATTGAAAAATCCGCCATTATCTTCAACATCAACAAAAATTTTCCATGCTTGTTCAGCTATTTTATTAGTAAGTGTTTCGATATAATACGAACCGGCAGCCGGGTCGGCTACTTTGTCGAAGTGCGATTCTTCTTTTAATAAGAGTTGTTGATTACGTGCAATACGTTCTGAAAATTCATCAGATGTTTTAAAAGTTGCATCATAAGGTAAAACAGTGAGTGAATTTACGCCGCCCAACACAGCGCTCATCGCTTCAGTTTGTGTACGAAGCATATTTACATTGGGATCGAAAACTGTTTTATTGAATATTGTAGTTTGAGCGTGAATACGCATTTTGGCAGCACATTTACAAATACCATTTACAGTATGCTGACAGTTGGTTTTCAGACATCGTGGCTGATATGCATCAACTATTTTTGCCCAAAGTAAACGTGCCGCTCTGAATTTGGCAATTTCCATGAAATAATTATTGCCAACTCCGAAATTGAATTTAATTTTTTTTGCTACCACTGAAGGTTCGCAACCTGCATCAATTAATGAAGAAAGATACTCATTTCCCCAGGCAAGAGCATAACCGAGTTCAGTGGAAATAAATGCACCTGCGTTTGTTAGCGTAATTGCATTTACTCCGATTACACGATAAAAAGGTAAATTTGCAGCTGCATCGAAAGTTTCTTTAGCAAGATTTACTAACTCTTGTTTTTTAAAATCGTCGCCACAAATAAGCATTGAGTTAATACCATCCCAGTTTACCGATCCATGGAGTTTTTTAACATCGTAAGCTTTTTCGTTGAAATATGCAGTAAGTATTTTTAATAAATTTGCTGACTGCTGATAACCAACACAAAAATTCAATTCAACACAGTCGGCAGCAATGTTTTCAAGTAAAGCACTTATAAAGGTAGGTGTAACATCGTTTTTACGAATAATAAAATTGATTGAATCTACACCCTTGTTCAGAATATCAAGAGCTTTATTGTTTGCACTTTTCGGGTCATTAACTAAAATTTCCTGCCGAATGTACCAATTGTTATCTACTTTTGTGCCGCGAACATAGGGGAATTTACCCGGAGTAACTTCAGAAGTTTTCAGGTCGATTATGTCATCAGCTATATAAAAAGGCATAACATTGAAGCCTTCGTTGGTTTTCCATACGAGTTTCTTCTCAAAATCTGCTCCCTTGAGGTCTGCCTTTATTTTTTCCATCCATTGTTCACGTGTAACTTCGGGAAAATCAGACAGTAAGTTTAATTTATTTTCAGCCATAATAATTATAAATAGAATTAATTCAAAACAGGGTGCAAAATTACTACTTTTTATCGGTATAAAACACTGTTTAATTGAAAAATGACGCCTTATTATTGAAAAATTTCTTTAAATAAAAACCTGTATTTCCCTCAATTAAAAAAATTAAGAACCAGAAAAAGCTCATTTAATGCGAGTAGCGCTCAATATACGTACATTATCTATCGGCCTGTCAAGTTTACCAGTTTTAACAACCGAAATATTACTAACTATTTCCAAACCTTTAATAACTTCGCCAAAAACAGTATATTCACCATCAAGATGTGGTGTTCCACCAACAGTTTTATAGCTTTGGCGTTGTTCTGCATTAAAAGTAAATTTCTTTTCAACTTCAACCTTTTTTTCAGCATCTTTAAGGAGTGAATCGCGTAAATGAGCTATTTGAAGATTGTTAAGTTTTATTTTCTTTTCAGATAGATTTTTCGAAATCACTTCCCAAGATTTATCAAAAAATTGCTGAACATATTTTGTTTTTCGTTTCATTTCAAGGGTATCGAGTTGTGCATCAGTAAAAAATTTTCCCTGCACCAGATAAAATTGAGCACCCGATGATGCTCTTTCAGGATTAATATCGTCACTCTGACGGGCTGCAGCAAGAGCACCTTTTTTGTGAAAATATTTCGGATAAACTATTTCAGCAGGTATTGTGTAGGGCACATCTCCCGAACCAAGCATCTGATTCTTCCTTGCATTTCGCGAAGCGGGATCGCCAGCCTGAACCATAAAATCGCGGATTACACGATGAAAAAGCACTCCATTGTAATAACCCGATTCCACAAGTTTTACAAAATTATCTCTATGCAATGGAGTTTCGGGATAAAGTTTCACTACTATCGTACCTTTGGTGGTCTTAAATTTAATCTCCGGCTCGTTATCGTTTCGTGTGCTACATGCAGTTGTAACTGCAATTAAAACAAGCATTAGAGCAATGATATTGTTGGTTAGTTTCATGATTAATATTTTTTAAAAAGTGGCTAAAACAAAAAACAAAGATAACTGCTTAATTTGAATGTATCAATTTAAAAAAATGTTTTGTAGATATAAGTAACATTTTTCAGTTTATAACCATTTAATTACTGAAATGTGAACTTTTCAATTAAACAGAGTATTTGTAAAAAACAGTTTTTTCTCAACACTTAAAAAGATGTAATGAATAGTTCTCAAAAAATTATATTTTTGTAAAAGTTAATTTATGGAAAACTGTAAATTTCCACCTTTTTTATAAAAAAGTTATTTTCACCATGCTGAAAAGTCAATCTAAAAGAAAAATTTATGAATTACCATTCGGTTATCGGATATTAAGAAGGTATGTATATTATACTTTCAGAGAATTTTTCGATGAAATTACAATTACAGGCAAAGAAAATTTACCTGAGAATGCTCCCATTATTTTTGCTCCAAACCATTTAAATGCACTAATGGACCCATTGGCAATGTCGCTGATATTTCAATATGATAAATCGACCATTTATCTTGCCAGAGCCGATGTATTCAAAAATAAAACGATAACAAAATTTTTGAATTTTGTCAAAATTCTACCGGCATTTCGAATTCGGGATGGTTTTGAGAATTTGGGAAAGAATGCCGAAATTTTTGAAACTTGCAAAGAGATTCTCAAACAAAATCACAATTTATGTATCATGCCTGAAGGTAATCAGGAAATTGAACGAAATGTGCGTCCACTTGTAAAAGGTTTATTTCGGGTGGCATTTTCTGCTCAGGAAGAAACAGATGCTGAAATTTTCATAGTTCCGATTGGGTTAGATTATGATGATTTAATAAATTTCGGAGAAAATCTGATAATAAATATTGGTAAACCTATAAGTGTAAAAAGTTACAAGCAAGCCTATACAGAAAATCCTGCAAAAACCGCTAACGAACTCAGAATCAAACTGCGTAATTCTTTGATTGAATTAACAGTACATATTGATTCAAAAGAAAATTATGCTTGCTTTGAAACTCTTTTTAATGTTGCGACTGAAAGCATTTCGGCAAAGAATCATTTAGAAAAAAATCCTGTTAAGAAATTTGAACTCCGAAAGAAAATTGCCGAAAAACTTGTACAGTACGAAAAAGAGGATGAGAAAATAACTGAAAATCTTAAAGAATTGTGCGAGCGATACAATCAAATATCAAAAAACTTAAACATAAAATTTACTGACATAAGAAACTTATATTCAGTCAGAAAAAATGAATTCTTCAACTTATTGAGATTAGCATTACTTTTTCCTGTTTTTACATTAGGGTATGTACTCAATGCTATGGCTTATTATACTCCTTTATTAGTAAGGAAAATTGCTCGAGTAGAATATACAGGTTATTTCAGTTCTGTAAATTATGCTACTTCAATAATTAGCTTCCCTCTGTTTTACATTTTGCAAAGTGCCGTTATTACATTAACTGTCGGATTAAATTTCTGGATTTTTTTGTTTATAATTCCATTGCAGTTTATTTTAGGAAAAATTGCTTTTTATGGTTGGTATAAACCGTTTAGAAATATAATAAGCAGTTGCAAAATAAGTAATCTTAAGAAAAAATCAATAGAAAACTACGCTAACCTAAAAAGTATCATCGATGAAATAGTAAAAATACTTTATCCGGAAATTATATTATGATTTTAAAAACAAAAAAACTTTTCATGCAAAATACATGAAAAGTTTTTTTAAAATATAGGAATTAAGCTTCTTTATTTATTCTCGAGATAATTAATTATTTTGCGTAAGTTACTTAAAAACAAAGCTAAAAGCAGCGACAGAACAACACCGACCGCTAAAGCGAGTACTGTATATTTTATCCGATTATTAACCGGATTCGCAATAACAACAAAATTTGATGGAAAATCAACAGGGCTTACACATTCGGCAAGTTTATTTTCAGCCCATCCTTTTCGGCTATTAATTTCTAGTAATTCACCGTAAAAAAGTTGTTTACGACTTTCCCCAACAAGCAGTTTGTTATTTTCAAAATTAATTTGGTCCTTTTCAGATTTAAAATACATAACTTTAGCTAAACTATCGATACGTTGTAGCTCGGCATCACAAATTTTTATCTGGTCAAGTAATGAATTTTTTTGTGCTTCGAACTGAGATGCCAAAATTGGATTTGCAGCAAAATATTTTTTTAAATACTCCTGAAAAATAGGCACTTGAGAAATATTTATTGTTTTGATCTGAATGTACACTCTATCCTTCATTTTCACATTCATTGTATCATCCAATGAATGAGTTTGCTTAAAATCTATCTTATCAGCAGTTCCATCGGCAAGATAATCGATAACATCAAATGTGCGAATTGAAATTATATTCTTCGAAATACTATCCGGTAGACCCATTTTTGTAGTGAGAGACAGATTATCATTAGTTGCAATAGTTTGTTCAAGTTGTTTGCAAATTTCCTTCACTGTCTGCGCTTCGCTTCCATGTATTATAGCCATAGCTTCAGCTTTATATTTTTTTGCGGATGGACGAGATAAATAAAGTCCTGCAGCCAGACTCAGAATTATTACAAAAATTGTTGCCCACTTATAACTGTAAAGTAATTGCAACGATTTTCCTGTAATATTTAACAGGTTAATAAAAGTTCTTTTTATCCACTGAAAAAAAATTGACAGGAGCTGAAGTAAGTTTACTTCCTTCATTTCTTTTTGTTCGTTCATAATAATTAGAAGTTATGTTTTTTCAATATATAAAAATTTTTTAAATTACTATTTTAAAATCATTTAATTCTTTAATATCATTACTTTCAAAAATTTGATTATCAAATATATTA
>CAZDSY010000002.1:0-53141 GCA_964508285.1 uncultured Paludibacter sp. | reverse complement strand
CTTTTTTCTGGCGTAATGCCAGGATGTTTTTCTTTAATGTCATAATTCGTTTTTTAGTTGAATTAAATCTTAAATGTAAAAAATTTTTTAGTTTGATGGTTTTCAAACCATCTGCAAAAATAGCACTTTTATCTTAAAAGTGTGCATCTTTTCCTGAACCGGATTAAGTATTAAATTCTAATTGTTTCTTTTTCAAACACTTTAATGTATTTTTTCTACATGAATTAAATCCTGGTGTATAATCATTAGGGGATAAAAATTCGAGATATGCCTGAAATTCGGGTACAAATGCAGGCTCGTTTTCGCACAAACGGGCTATAATTTTCATTGAGAGAACCTGATGTGATACATCAGCCTTGACCGATATCATAAGATCAAAAAAAAGAGTTAAAATATTCGTATCGAGTTGCCAGCCTTTGTATAAATTTAAGAAAATACTGAGTAGCCCCCTTAAAGTGCCTTTGTGTTTCTCGGAAGGTAAAACTTTAATAATTTTTTGTATGTGTTTCTGGGTGAAGAATTCGGGTTTTTTACGACTAATTTTATCACAGATCCATGCAGCTCGCCATACAATTGTTTTATTTTCAGTAAAGATAAGTTCAAATAATCTTTCGAATATTTCCGGCTTAAAAATTATTTCATCAGCAAGTTTATCAGCGTTCCTTAAAGCATCGGGATTTTGGAGTAAATTCTCTAGTTCCATGCTAATAAATATAATAACTTTATTAACAGAATATTATATCTGAAATTACTTTTGTGCCTGCATATTTATTGAGAGACTCCTTTATCTCATTGCCCGAAAGAAATAATTCATGACGTAAAACTGCCGAACTAAGTGAAACATACAAGACACCTCTTTTTATCTCAAGTTTAGTAGTGTAATGCATTACTGACTCTCCTAGCACCTTGGGCCATGCATCGAGTATATGCTTTTCGGCAAGTTTACGATCGAGTTTGTTTGTTCGAAGTACCTGATCGATTACAGTTGAAAGTAATTCGGTATTACGGCGACGCATTGAAAATTTTAAAAATTCAAAGTTAGTTACGTAGTTTCAAAACCTGACCAACTCTTGGTCCCTGATTGTATGACATACCGTTAATATCGTATAAATTACGGAGCAGAATGCCATATTCCTGTGAAATAAGATACATGGTTTCACCTTCCTTCACTTCGTGAAGCGGGTATTTTTTTTCTGCTATCCTCTTTTTGGTTTGCAGATATACCTTTTCTCCGGGTTGTAAAATTGCACCGGGCTGTACGTCGTTAAATTTCAATATTCTGTTTTCATTCATATTAAATTCATCGGCAATACTGCCCCAAGTGTCACCTGCAACAGCCACAACATAACGTACATTATTATTTTTCATAATTGTATGTTTCAAATAAGGATCAACATATCCCATTGAACCCTTTTCCTGTACTAATGGTTTATTATTTTCAATAATTAATTCATTAGGATTTTGTTCAATATCGTATTTATGTAATTCGTAATTATCAATTAATGAAATGAGTTTATAAGCGTAAGTATCATCGGTGGCATAACCGGCTTTTTTTAAACCGTGAGCCCAACCTTCGTAATCGGTGCGGCTTAATCCGAAAAGAGAAGCGTAACGCGGACGGTTTTTTATGAACTCGGAATGATCCTGATATGAATCGATAACACTGCTATACTTACGAAAACATTCGTTCTTTTTATCATCAGTATATGAAACTGATTCTCCTTTCCATTCTGAACATTTAATACCAAAGTGATTGTTAGCATTCAGAGCAAGCCAACTTTTACCAGCCGAAGATTCGAGTAAACCTTGAGCAAGAATTATGCTTGCAGGAATTCCGTACTGCGATTGTTGCTTCTGTGCCAATTGAGCGTATTTTTCAATATATTCGACATAAGTTTTATTTATGGTTTGCGAATACAGTTGCTGACAGTAAAATATCAAAATAAATAGACTAAAAACTGAGAGAATCACTTTTTTCATGTGGATATTTTTTTATGTTTACCTTTGCAAATTTAAAACTTATTCTCCAAAAAAATGGAAATAAGAATATTATTTTATATTTTTGTTGAAAGGATTAATAAAATTTGGAGCTCAAAAAAAGCGTACAATTCTATTCATGATAAAACTGTAAAACTTTATGCAAAAAAAAATAATTGAAACTGTAGTATATGAATACACTATTGATGAACTTCCTGAAGAATACCATCAAATTGTTAATAAAGCTATTGAACAACTTCCCAAAGCTTGGGCTCCCTATTCACGATTTCATGTAGGAGCTGCAGTTTTACTCGACAATAAAGAAATTTTTGCTGCCAGCAATCAGGAAAATTCAGCTTATCCTTCGGGATTGTGTGCTGAACGTACTGCAATGTTTTTCGCCAATGCTCAAGCTCCTGATGTACCGGTTAAAGCCATAGCTATCGCAGCCTTCGCACAGGGAAGTTTACTAAAAAATCCTGTAACACCCTGTGGCGCTTGCCGACAAGTTTTGCTTGAAACCGAACAACGATTTGAAAAGGATATTACTGTAATTCTTTATGGTTCAGAAAAAGTTCAGGTTATTGGAAGCGTCAAACAATTACTTCCGCTATGTTTTGAAAAAAGCAGTTTATTTAACAAACCCGATTAAAAAAGATTAATTTAACTGTTCTTTTTTTATAGTTACAAGTGTATTTTGTATATTGCCAAAAATTCATTACAAGTCAGGCTTTTTAAATCATATTCTGCTTTTTCCAATCAAAATATTGGACTATATTAGTGAATTTAAACGCTCTGACTGAAATATCAGTTTATTAATATTAATGTTAAAATATCGAAATACTTCATATATATGAAGAAGGAAAAGTTCACACTTGAATATTTATTTAAAAAAGGTTCTTTGCCTGTTCTTTGGAATCTTGTAAGCACCCCTCTTGGCCTTGCTGAATGGTTTGCTGATAACGTACTGGTATCAGACAATATTTATTCTTTTATCTGGGAAAAAAATACTGAAACAGCTATTGTAGTTCAAACTAAACAAAATTCTTTTATCAGAATGCAATGGAAAGAAGATGCAAATACAGATTATTTTTTTGAAATGCGTATTGAAAGCCAACCAATCACCGGCGATATAGGTCTGATAGTTACTGATTTTGCTGAAGAAAGCGAAGTTGAGGATGCCAAACTGCTATGGGATCATCAAATAGAAAATCTGCGTAGAAAAACCGGATTGTAAATCAAGTAATCAACATAAACAAAAGATAAATTATAACTAAGTTTATCTACAATTTAAATTGTAATTCATATAATACTAATTTTAAGAGGATTGCCACAATAATTTTGTTTGGCAGTCCTTGTTTATTTTAATATATATCATTTTAAAAAATATTGGCAGTTTAAATTCCTGTAGATTAAGATTTTTGAAGTAACTTTGCATGCTAAAATTTTTGAATACTATTACTTCTTTTTTAAAACTTAATGTTTTATTATTCAACATAATACAACTTACAAATGAAGTTTTACTTTTTCTGAAATGCTTAAAAAAATCGATATATATCTGTTTAAGCGATTCATTTTACTGCTAATCATGACTTTCATGATTTGCCTTTTTATTTTGCTTATGCAGTTTTTATGGAAACATTTTGAAGATCTCGTAGGGAAAGGCATTGGATGGAATGTATTAGCAGAATTTTTTATTTATGCCATTTTTTCACTTGTACCTCTGTCATTGCCATTAGCTATTTTGCTGGCATCGCTGATGACATTTGGTAACCTTGGCGAAAATTTTGAACTTACCGCCATGAAGGCATCTGGTATTTCTCTGTTCAGAATTATCAGACCTCTTATCATTTTTATTGCCCTGGTAAGTATTGGTGCATTTTATTTTTCAAACACAGTATTGCCCATATCTCAAAAAAAACTTTGGACGCTAATTTTTTCGCTTAAACAGAAATCTCCTGAACTTGAAATTCCTACGGGTGAATTTTACACCGGAATTAATGGTTACAATCTTTACGTAAGAGAAAAAAATGATCGATTACTCAAAGATTTAATGATTTATGATTTTTCAAATGGATTCAACAATGCCACGGTAATGGTGGCTGATTCCGGACTGATAAATTTTACTGCTGATAACAAGTATTTATTGCTTATACTTATGAGCGGTGAAAGTTTTGAGAATTTGAAAAAACAAAAAATAAGTAATTCTTCTGAAAGTGTTCCATACAGACGAGAAGTTTTTTCGCGAAAAGAAATTCTTATTGAGTTTGATTCAGAATTTTCGAGACTTGACGAATCGATTCTCGACGATCAATATGTTAGTAAAAACGTTAAACAATTAGCAGCCTCAATTGATTCTGTAAATAAAATTGTGGATGTCAGGGCAGGTGAATTAGCAAATGATATGGTCAGTAACCGTTATTTTGGCAGAGAATACGCTTCGAACCGTTCACTTGAAGTGAATGAAAATATTCAGGTAAAAAGTTATCACCCTGATTCTCTTTACCAGACAATGAGTCTTGATGAAAAAAGCCGTGCTATTGCATCTGCATTACAAAGAGCGAATGAAATGAACAGCCAGGTTCAATATAATAATGTTTTGCTGGGTGAATCGAGTTTTTATGTAACACGTCATAAAATTGAATGGCATAGGAAATTTACACTTTCGTTCGCTTGTCTGATTTTCTTTTTTATTGGTGCGCCACTCGGAGCTATCATTCGCAAAGGTGGTTTAGGAGCACCGGTTGTAATTTCGGTCCTTATGTTTATTTTTTATTATATTATTGATAACACCGGATTTAAAATGGCCAGAGAAAATCTTTGGACAGCTTTTGAAGGCATGTGGCTAAGTTCAGCGGTTTTATTACCAATCGGAATTTTTCTCACTTACAAAGCTGCTGTTGATGCTACTTTATTCAATCAGGAAGAATATACTAGAATTTATAAAAAAATCAAATTTTACATTCAAACAAAAATTCTGAAAAAAACAGATATTTACGAAGAAATTTAAAAAACAAAAAATACATGGACACTAAACTAAACACAATAGAAGAAGCTATTGAGGAAATAAAAAACGGAAAAATTATCATTGTAGTTGATGATGAAGACCGAGAAAATGAAGGTGATTTTATTTGCGCAGCACAAAACATCACACCTGAAATGGTTAATTTTATGACCAAATACGGACGAGGCGTGCTTTGTGCTCCAATAACCGAAGAACGCTGCGATGAACTGGAACTGGAAATGCAGGTTGAAAAAAACACCTCTTTTCATGCAACTCCATTTACTGTAAGCATTGATAAACTTGAAGGATGTTCTACCGGTGTTTCTGCTGTTGACCGCGCAGCTACATTACAGGCACTTGCCGACCCAGCTTCAAAACCCGAAACTTTCGGTCGTCCCGGACATGTTTTCCCACTGAGAGCACGCACTAAAGGCGTTTTACGTCGTGCAGGACATACCGAAGCTGCCATAGACCTTGCACGTCTTGCCGGAATGTATCCTGCGGCAGTTCTCATCGAAATTATGAATGATGACGGTTCAATGGCTCGTTTACCTGACTTAATGGTAATTGCAGAAAAATTCGGATTAAAGATTGTATCAATTAAAGATTTAATTTCATATCGGTTAAAATCAGAATCGTTAGTTGAAAAAGGTGTAAAAGTTTTTATGCCTACACATTACGGAGAATTTAAATTAATTCCTTTCAAACAATTGTCAAACGGATTGGAACATGTTGCGCTTATCAAAGGTGAATGGACTGAGGATGAAAGTGTACTGGTTCGTGTTCATTCATCCTGCGTTACCGGCGATATTTTTGGCTCGATGCGTTGTGAGTGCGGCGAACAACTTCATAAAGCAATGTCAATTATCGAAAAAGAAGGAAAAGGCGTAATCGTTTATATGAATCAGGAAGGAAGAGGTATTGGGCTTATGAACAAAATTAAAGCTTACAAGCTGCAGGAAGAAGGTCTTGATACAGTGGATGCTAACTTACACTTGGGTTTTAACGCCGACGAAAGAGATTATGGTGTAGGAGCACAAATTTTACGTCAACTTGGTGTACGAAAAATCAGATTAATGTCGAACAATCCTGTTAAACGTATCGGTCTTGAAGCTTACGGACTAACCATAGTTGAAAATGTTCCGCTGATTATTGAACCCAATCAACATAATGCTTTTTACATGAAAACAAAGAAGTTACGCATGGGGCATAAACTTGATTTAAACAGTTAGCATAATTTTGGAGTTATGAGTAAAATGAAGAAATGTAAAATGAAATTAATCCTTTCTTAATTACTTGTTTTCTAAATTTAAACTTTATAAACTTTCAACTTTATGAACTTTAAAAACTTAGTGTCTTATAACTCTTAACAAATAAAAAATGAAAACAGCACTCATAACCGGAACTACATCGGGCTTTGGATACGCATTTGCACACCGCATGGCAAAACTTGGCTTTAAACTGATTATAACAGGACGACGTACCGACAGATTATTAAAACTGGCAAATGAACTGACTGAAAAATACCAAACGGAAGTTTTGCCGCTTAGTTTCGATGTGCGTGATAAAAAAGCATGTCAGGATGCCATAATTTCAATTCCGGAAAAATTCTCTACTATCGATGTGTTAGTAAACAATGCCGGACTTGCTGCAGGTGCTACTCCATTTGACGAAAGCCTCGAAGATGACTTTGAACGAATGATTGATACAAATATTAAAGGACTATTTTATATCTCTAAGCTTATTGTTCCCGGAATGATTTCGCGAAAAGGAGGATTAATAGTAAATATTTCTTCAATAGCCGGTATTGAAGTATATCCGAACGGAAGTGTTTACTGCGCCACAAAACATGCAGTAAATGCCATAAGCAAAGGTATGCGCATCGATTTGGTAAAACACGGTATTCGTGTCAGCACTATTTCACCAGGACTTGTTGAAACAGAATTTTCTATTGTACGTTATCATGGCAATGAAGAAAAAGCAAAGGCTGTGTATGCAGGACTGACACCACTTGTAGCAGAAGATATTGCCGATGCGCTTGAATTTATTGTTACTCGTCCGGCACATGTAACAATTCCTGACATACAAATTAATCCGGCACAACAGGCAAATACTTATGTAATTCATCGGAATTTGTAATATCCCAATTTTAAAATTAAAAATTAGATGATTTTATTTTGAATATAAAGAATTTTTCAATAATCAAAGATGATAGAAAGTATTTACACAGAAAGAAAGAAATTCAATTATTTACATTCAAAAATCAGCAAAAATTAAAATATCTAAAAAAAATCATTATTTTTGTGTCTTGATTATCAACATAACAAAAAAAAATTCAATTAAATAGAGTTGTTTTGTCAAACAAAAAGTAAAAACTCAATACAGAGAAAATGGATCCACTCGAACTGAAAAATGAGCCTGAAGTTATAATAACTGATGTAACTGAAATAACTGAAACTATTTTAGATACTGAAGTTATAAATGTAAATCCAGAGATTTCAGAAGCTACTGAAATTATTTCACAAAAAATTTCATCTGATAAAATAACATCAGAGGAATCATTACCTGAAGAAAATTCAGAAACGCCAACAGAAACTGCAACTGCATCAAATTTAGTAAATAAGCTGACCAAAGCTGAAATGGTAGAGCTGTTAAAAAAATTACTGGAAAAAGATGTTGAAGTTGTAAAAAATGAAGTAGAAGAACTAAGGCAACAATTTTACAAGAAAGTAAAAGCTGAACACGATGAACAACGTAAAGTATTTTATGAAGAAAATGACATTTCCGAAGTGTTTACACCTGTAATTGATGAATCAGAAGAGACCTTCAAAACTTTACTTATCGAATATAAAAGCCTCAAAGCTGCTTTGACAAATCAGCTCGAAATTGAAAAAGAAAAAAACTATACGCGCAAACTTCAAATTATTGAAGAACTTAAACAAATGGTTGAAAGCAATGATGATGTTTCGTCACATATAAGCCGATTCAGAGAATTGCAGAAAGAATGGAAGGCAATCGGGCAGGTTCCGGCTTCAGTTGCAACTACAATTTGGAAACAATATAACAATTATCAGGAGGCATTTTGGGATCTAATAAAAATAAACAATGAGTTAAGAGAATACGATTTCAAAAAAAATCTGGAAACAAAAACACTCTTATGTGAGGCAGCCGAAAAACTTACAGAAGAAGAAAATGTAGTTACCGCATTTACTGAATTGCAGAAGCTACATGACGAATGGCACGAAACAGGACCAGTATCACGCGATTTACGTGAACAAATTTGGAATCGATTTAAAGCTGCTTCAGCTGTAATTAACAAAAAGCATCAGGCACATTTCGAAGGTATCAGAAAAATTGAAGATCAGAACCTGAAAATTAAAAACGAAATTTGTGAAAAACTCGAAGCTATTGAATATGAAAAAGTAACGAATAGTAAAGCTTGGGAAAAAGTAACCCAGGATGTACTAAATTTGCAAGAAGAATGGCGTGGAACAGGTTTTGCGCCCAGAAAAGTGAATCAAAAAATTTTTGAACGATACCGCAAAGCTTGTGATACATTTTTCGAAAAAAAAGCAGCCTTTTATAAATCGATAAGAGCCGAAATTGCTGCCAATACTGAAAAGAAAAAAGAATTGTGTGAGATTGCAGAACAACTGAAAGATAGTACCGACTGGAAAGAAACTACCGAAAAACTTATTCAGCTTCAGAAAGAATGGAAAAAAACTGGTCAGGCTTCAAAAAAAATATCAGATGAACTCTGGAAAAGATTTATTACAGCATGTGATCATTTTTTTAATGAAAAAAATAAAAATGCTGACAGTCAACATTCGACTGAAGCAGGAAATTTAAATCAGAAAAAAGAACTGATTAAAAAGATTGAAGCGATAGACACTAAAACGAATCCTGAAGAAGCTCTGCAAACGTTGAGAGATTATATCACAACATGGAACAGTATAGGACATGTTCCTTTCCGTGAAAAAGACAAAATTCACAAAGAATACAGAGCAGCTATCGACAAGCAATTTGAAAAATTGAATGTTGATGCATCGCAACGTAGGTTAGAATCTTTTAAAAACAACTTAAAAGATATGACTACGAAAGGTGAAAACAAACTTATGAGGGAACGTGAGAAATTAGTAAAAAGTTACGAGCATTTAAAAGCTGAAATTTCTACGTACGAAAATAACATAGGCTTTTTCACTTCTACATCCAAAAAAGGAGGTGGTTTGATAAAAGATATGGAGCGAAAAATTGAAGCTTTAAAAGAAGAAGCAAAATTACTTGAAGAAAAAATCAGGCTAATCGAAGAAAATCTTCAATAAGAATTATATTATAAAAAAATTCCGGTGTTAAACACCGGAATTTTTTTATTCAAACATATTTCTGAATCGGGAAAAGAAATCGCGGGAAGCCGATGAATTCGGTTTTACATTTGGCGATTTTTCAAGTTTTTCTATTAAACTTCTTTCTTCTCTGTTTAAGTTTTCAGGAATGTAAACACCCACATTTACCAGTAAATCACCGGTTCCGTAACGGTTTACACTTGGAAGTCCTTTTCCGCGCAAGCGTAGAACTTTACCTGGTTGTGTGCCCGGTGCAATATTTACTTTAACTTTTCCATCTACTGTTGGTACTTCAACAGAGCCACCCAAAACAGCCATTGGCATAGTTAAGAGTAAATTATAAACTAAATCGTTTTCATCCCGTATTAGTTCAGGGTGTGCTTCTTCTTCAATTAGCACCAGCAAATCACCGTTAACACCACCGCGTGGAGCTGCATTACCTTTTCCACTCACTGAAAGTTGCATTCCTTCCATCACACCAGCTGGTATATTAACACTGATAATTTCATCTTCTCTTAATATTCCCTCACCACCACAATATGTACATTTATCCTTTATAATTTTACCTTCGCCATGGCATGTGGGGCACTCTGACTGAGTTTGCATACGGCCAAGTATAGTCTGCTGAACTGAAGTAACTCTTCCTGAACCATGACAGGTTGTACAGGTTACTGAATGTGAGCCACTGGCTGCACCCGTTCCATTACAATATTTGCAAGAAACAGCTTTCTTTACTTTTAGTTTTTTTTCTACACCGGTTGCAATTTCGGCAAGATTCAGTTTAACTTTTACTCTAAGATCAGAACCTCTGCGGACTCTTTGTCCTCCCCTACCCGACGTTCCACCAAATCCACTAAAACCTCCGAAACCTCCAAAATGTCCACCGAAGATATCACCAAAATGTGAAAAAATATCTTCCATAGTCATTCCACCTCCGCCAAAACCACCACCGGCTGCGCCACCCAATCCTGCATGACCAAATTGGTCGTAACGCTGACGCTTCTGAGGATCACTCAAAACTTCATACGCTTCAGCAGCTTCCTTAAATTTCTCTTCAGCCTCCTTATTTCCCGGATTTTTATCAGGGTGATATTCTATCGCTTTTTTGCGGTATGCTTTTTTAATTTCGTCGGCTGTGGCAGTTTTTGATACTCCTAATATTTCGTAGTAATCTCTTTTCGACATGTTAATATTTTGTGTTTCGTGTTTTGTGTTTCGTTATCTTTTCAACAATAGCCAATCGATTACAGGTTTGAACATACAAATTTTCAACTCTCAACTTTTAACTCATTTATTCTCCAACTACAACTTTCGCAAATCGAATTACTTTCTCGTTCATCGTGTAACCTTTTGAAACACACTCAATAATTTTACCTTTCATCTCTTCTGATGGTGCAGGAAATGTTGTAACGGCTTCGTGTAAATCGGTGTTGAAAACTTCATTTTCTGTAGGAATAACTTTCACACCATTTTGCATCAGAAACACTATAAATTTTGAATAAATCAGCTCAATTCCTTCTCTTAAAGCATCAATATCTTCCGCTGATTTAATAACTGAAAGTGCACGTTCAAAATCGTCAATCAATGGCAGCATGTTTACGAGTACACTTTCACTAGCTGTTTTTATCAATTCAGAACGTTCTTTTAGAGTACGTTTACGATAATTGTCAAACTCAGCCATCAAACGCAGATTTTTATCGTTCAGTTCAGCACATTTTTGTGTCATCTGTTCAAAATCAACTGCAATTTTATCTGCCTCCTGCTCAGCAGTTTCTTGGGATTGATTTTCAGAATTGTTTTCAGTTGAAACTGAAGTTATTTCCTGCTGATTTTCAATTGATTCAGAAGCTATATTTTCTGCTTTTTCTTTTTGTTTTTTCATTTTTCAAATTTTGTTATTAACTTTTGGTAAAATTAACTACGCGGCATTATAACAATAATTTTGCCAAAGCACCCCGAAACTGGTTTTGGCAGTTTCAGGGTGGCATATTGTCAGTTTCGATTATTTACTAAAACAAACTTCCCGACAAAAATACAGCATTTTTATTTTGTTCCCTTTTCGAGCCATTCAATAAAATTTTGGGGATTTTCATCGAAAGTATATGCTTTATTAAGAGGCTTTCCATCGTTATCAAGCATCACATAAAAAGGTTGTGCATTTGCTCCGAATTTTACACGCTGCAGATAGCTCCATTTATCACCAATGGTTCTGATGGTTCTTGTTTTTCCATTTTCTTCTATTTGGAATGGCTCAGGTAATTCTTTTTTGTCATCTACAAAAAGTGTTATAAGCACAAATTCCTTTTCCAGTAAATCTTTCACTTTCGGGTGAGTCCAAACAGAAGCTTCCATTTTACGGCAATTTACACAACCGTAACCAGAAAAATCAACAACCACCGGCATGCCTTTTTGTGCTGCATAAGCCATTCCGATATCATAATCGTCAAACGCGGCATGCACTTCGTTTTTATATAAATTAAAATCCTGTGTATATAGCGGAGGTGAGAATGCACTGATAGCTTTGAGCGGGGCTCCCCACAATCCGGGAACCATATACAATGCAAACGAAAGTGAAATTATTGCCAAAAAAGTTCCTAAAACTGACGTATGTTTAGTTTCATCGTCGTGCGGAAAACGAATTTTCCCAAGAAGGTAAAAACCTAACAGTGCAAATATTACAATCCAAAGAGCGAGAAAGACTTCCCTGTCGAGTATGCGCCAGCCATAAGCCAGGTCGGCTACGGATAAAAATTTCAATGCCAAAGCCAGTTCAAGGAAAGCAAGCACAACTTTAACTTTGTTGAGCCATCCACCCGACTTGGGGAGTGTTTTTAACCACGATGGGAATATTGCAAATAAAGTAAACGGCACTGCAAGCGCTACTGCAAAACCAAGCATACCAACTGCAGGTGCAAGTAACGAACCCGACGTTGATACTTCAACAAGTAAAGTTCCAATAATGGGACCTGTGCATGAAAATGAAACCAGTACAAGCGTGAAAGCCATAAATAAAATACTGATAAAACCTGCTGTTGAATCAGCTTTGGCATCGAGTTTTGTTGACCATGAAGCAGGAAGCGTAATTTCGAAAGCTCCGAAAAATGAAATGGCAAAAACTACAAGCAAAGCAAAAAACAACAGATTAAACACCGCATTGGTTGACATACTGTTAAGTGCACTTGCCCCAAAAATGAGGGTTATCAATATACCGAGAGTAACATAAATAATAATGATTGCTAATCCGTAGAGAAAAGCATCCCGCCTGCCTTTCGATTTGTTTTCGGAACGCTTCAGAAAGAAACTAACAGTCATGGGAATGATTGGCCATACACAAGGTGTGAAAAGTGCTAAAAATCCCCCGACTAAACCGGCAAGAAAGATCACTAATAATGCCATCGATCCTTTTGATCCGGCAATATCGTCTCCAAAAGCGCGAAGTTCACTAATCACCGGTGTCCATAAATCTACAACGTTACTTTCATTTGACATCTGTTGAATTTCAGTAACTGTTGTGTCAACAACCTGAGTAGTTTCAATCTTTTTTACTGTTTTGTTATCAATGGTTGTATTTTCTTTAGAATTGGATTGACCAAACTCGAATTCTTCACGCGCAGGAGGCAAACAACTTTCGTCGTTACATGCCATAAATTCAACATAACATGAAATGTAAACTTTTGAAATATCGTCAAATGATATTTTCTGAACAAAAACAGCTTCGTTGGCATACCAGTTCAGTTTCATTTCAAAATTCGGATCGTACGATTCAATCAGTTTCGAAAGCGCTTTAAGTTCTCCTTCTTTTTTAGCTCCATCTAATTTTTCGAAAACAAAACTGGTAGGTCGTGGTCCATCTTTTGGAATATTCGTTCCATATAAATGCCAGCCTTTATCAATCGTAGCTTTAAATGTAACATCCGCAGAATTTTTAGTGATATTCTTAACTTCAAAGCTCCATTTTACAGTCTCGAATATTTGAGCATGTGTACTGACAGCAATAACTATACTGATTATGAATAAAATAATTTTTTTCATATTGTTTCTATAATTTATTTGTTGCAAAAGTAAAAACATTTATGAATATATGAATATCTTTTCATTTGTTATTTAATATAATTAACACCTTTTGAGGGAGTTTCAGGGATATTAATGAAATAAAAAAATAAGTGGGTTTAATCAGTGTTACAGATAAAATGTAATTAACTGATAATCCTGATACTTAATCGGTTTGCCAGATCTTCTATTTCGTCGAACCTGGCTATTTGATGTAACCACTTTTCGGGAATGTTATTAATTCCGTAGAGCAATCCGGCAAGACCACCGGTTACTGCTCCCGTATTGTCCGTATCATTACCAAGATTTACTGCTTTCAAAACTGCTTTAGAGAAACTGTTTGTAGTCAACAAACACCAAATAGCAGCTTCAAGTGTATCTAAAACATAACCGCTACTGAAAATGTTATCTTCGTTCAGTTCAAAGATATTTTGTTTAAATAATCTATCAAAAATAGAAATTTGATCAGTTTGAATTGATTCTGCAACAAGAAAAGAAAATATTTTAGTTTGAAGGCTTTTATAAATTTCGAATTTTTCTTCACCCTGTATAATTTTTCGGGCAAATTCAAGATAATAAAAACAGGCAATAACTGATCGGATATGTCTGTGGGTAATGGATGAAACTAATCTTGTGATTTCAAATCGTTCTTTTAGTGGTTTATCGATCAAGTAAAAAACTAAGGGCAAAATGCGCATTAAGGAGCCATTCCCATTCATTTTTTCATCGGTTTCTCCTGCAAGTTCAGGTTTCACACCGTTGACTATTCGGTTAATTGCATGTTTCGTTGCAATTCCTATATCGAAAACATCTCCACAGGCAGTCCAGTAATTCTCTCGCTCCCAGTGTAGAAAGTTATTTCCAATTAAGTTTAAACAAAATCCTTTGTCAATGCTTCAGCAAGGCAGAAAGTGAGTGAACTATCGTCGGACCAGGTTCCGGGTGGCAAACTATAGGTTCCATAGCCTATCATGTCCGTTACCGGATTATTGCGAATAGATTCTCTGCTACTGAATTCGACAGGTACACCTAATGCATCGCCAACTGCTACTCCAAATAAAACTGATTTTATAAACTGATTAAAATTATCAGACTCTGCAATGACATTTATAAGTATATTTCAGTTTAAGCCTTGTTTTTCAATTGATTATAAAACATCTTACAATAAAACGAATATAATTATATTATTCGTTTTGTTATCAGTTTAAAAAAATTTCTGCTGTAATTCTGACAACTTTATCCTGTTAAAAAAAACTACGGAGCACTGATTATAAAATCAATACTCCGGAAACTTTATTTTTTCAATCCTAACTAAACATTTATTCAATGAATGTTTTTTTGTTTCTCGATTTAACAAAAACTAATTTCACAATTTACTTTTAAAATATATTACCTTGTCAACATAAACTTAAAGCTTACACCGAAGTTAGTTGACGAAACAGGGAACGTTGAAGAAATGAGCGGTGTACTCATTTGCCGGTCGTAGAAAAGCTGAATGTTTACTTTTGAGCTGAAAACATAGTCAGCAATTATCTTCATTGTGAACAGTCGGTTTCCACTCGAAGCTTGTGTCAGATTCTCTTCTACTTTACGTAAAAGCGATTTAATATCTTTGTAAGAGATATCCATATTTAATTTTAAATCGTTTTTAATACGCGATTGCTGATCGGTTTTCAATTTCAGAATTACATCGAAATCTTTAATTAAATATCCTACTCCCAGTACAAACTCATCGGTTGAGGCATCAATCAATTGTGTGCTTGCTAAATTCAGCGCTAAGTTTCGTTGTTTTCGATATTCCAGTTTGGTAGTCATGCTGTTTTTGAGCGCGGCATTTATTCCAATAAGCGGACTGAACTGTTCGTTAAGCACAACGCCCGAAATATCGTATGGAGACGAAGGAATCGGATTACTTGTTTGCACATCGCGCACATAACCCATTTCAGAACCACTGCCAAGTGCCACCCAGGTTGAATAGGAAGTGTATGAATTAATACTGTATCGACTTGTATAAGCATGCGATATACTTATCGAGCGGAAATTGTTTTTAACCCATGGAATGCGCGAAAGTCCATCGTAGCTGATACGCCAGTTAGGTAAAATGCTGAGCAGTGACAGGAAAGGACTTGTGCTCATAGTTGTGGGATCTTTTCCGGTGTAGGCTGCCAAAAATGCGGGTATGAGCACATCGGCAGAATTGAGTCCGTAAGAACCAAGCGTGGAATTATATTCTTTGCCTGCTACATTCGGAATTTCACTGAAAAATCCTGTAGTTGGATAATTCGTTCCTTTTAACTGTGCATTAAGGCGACCGGCTATAATTGCACGGTTCTCAAGAAACTTGTTAAAAGGTTCGGATGCATAATTTTCTTCAGCGCTTTTTATACCTTTAAATGCTGTGGCGATTGCTACCTGAGTAATGTTATAACTTCCGGTAAACGTTTGGGGCATACCTTCGAACATATACTGCACTGTAGTATTAGAAGCAATGTAGCGTTTTCCGTTTAAATCTACTTTTAATCCCGGAATCGGTTCTAAAGAAGCTTTGATATCGAAATCGGAAGTAAAGGCAGTTGTAGCAGGATTTACAATAGAATCGCTCATAAAGAGCCAATCATTATCAATTGCTTTCTGTATAGTATTATTATCGTGGAATCCGAAAGCAAAGCCAAAACCTGGAGCATAAATGCCGTTACCGATATTTTCCTGTCCCATAAAACCGGGTTTTGGAAAAAATCCGGGAATCACCATGCTGCTTGTCTGACGATATGTAACTGATGCACGACGTGCCATCATAGCTACTCTGGCAGTAACATCCATAACTTTTTGTCCAATTGAACGCGCGTTCGGATCGACAGTCAGTATAGTCATGTTAATACTGTCGAGATTTACGCGCGGAGTAAGCACCACAGAAGTATTATCCACAATTTTATATGGAATCTTCAAAGGTTTTCCATTTCTATCGGTAAAAGTAATTTCAATTTTTTCAGATGCAAGCCGATGTTTGAGCGTATCAGCAGTATTTCGCTTTAGGTTTAACTTTTGTTTAAACGTTTTAGGCTGAAAACGTGAAGGCATAGGAGGCTGATTTCCATACCGACGGTTTACGTCTTTCAGATATTTCGACTTATTGTATAAAGTTTCGAAATTCAGACTGGCATCTCCCTGCCACGCACCCATGCTCGAAGCTACATTGCCAATATCTGCAGCACCTTTAATACGCGCTGTGCGATTCCAGCTATAAGTTGAATTGTATGATGCATTTGCTGTTACCCAATCAAACAAAGGAATTTTATTGATGGGTACTGTCCATGAAGCTGTAAATACCTGTTGATATGTGAAAGGATTACCAAGTTTTCTGATACTTTGCATAATTGTATCGCGCCATTTTTCGTAATATTCTTTCCCAATTTCAGGAGTAAAATATGCTTCTTCGATATTTGCATTCATAGCTGTTTGCAAACTAAATCGCAAAGATTTAGTTAAGTCATATTTAATATCGAACTGACGATTCCACATAAAATCTTTGCTGAATGTCAAATCAACAGTCTGTCCTACTCCAGCAACCGCATAGTTATTAAAATCGCGCAGTTTGGTTTGTGAGAACTGGCGATTCATATCGGTGCTGAAACTCAATGACTGAGGCATATAATTAATATTGAAGTCTTTAATGATAGCAAAAGCCGGGTTACTGAATGCTTTTACGTTTTTAAAAGGCTCGAATGGCTGTGGTTGAAACGAGAAATTGTAATTCAAAGAACCCCGCTGTTGTTTGTTCATGTTTTTTTCAACTTCGGAAGTATGTTGGTTTGTTTCGTTGAATGAATAACTGAAACTCAGGTTGGCAGGATCGTAGAATTGAGGTTTTTTGCTCTTTATATTCACTCGAGCCGATGAGATATTGAAACTTTTGGTTGTTTGTACGACCTGAGCAAGCAAATTCAATGAATCTCTTTCATCTGCAGTATTCAGATTTTCAAGAGCTTCGGTCATCAGCACATCTTTATCCAACGGATTATATTTGGGAGTAACTGTTTCGTTAGTATAAGAGAAATAAGCGGGCAACTGTATCTGCGCTTTTTCAGGCAGGAATCTTCCAAGTTCCAGCGATGTTGAAAAATTCATCTGGTACATATCGTCCATTCGTCGATCCATAACGTTACTTTCAATGCTTCCGTAACCGCTAGTTTCCATTCGTCCTGAGAAATTAACTTTACCAATATCCGACAACCCCAGCGAGGCATTTGCCATTGCAGCCCAACCTCCATCTTCGTTGAATTCGGTCATGCGCAATTCATTTACCCAAATTTCACCCGCTTTCACATTATTCGATATATTCCGAACTCCAATCATGATATTCTGAACATCCGAAATGGTTGGATTGCCGACCACCGTGATTTTATTCAGTGGTTTATCTTCATCGTAAATAGTATATGGTGTAAGATTCGAAACTCCTGAAGAACTTCCTTTATCGCGATTTCGGCGTAGTTTAGCACTTGTAAGTTTGCTGAAACTGAAATCGAACATATTTTCAGGATACCACACAGTTGCCCTGTCCGTTTCACTTTCAGAGCTGTAAATTCCTTGCGGCGTTAACCTAAGCGGTATTTCGTATTCGTAATAATTATTTACCATGTCGGTGCCAATGCGCACAAAACAACTCAATTCATAATCGTTGAGGGCATTTACATCATCGGGAAGTTTTTCGGCATGTACAAACATTTGGAGACGCTTGTATTGGCGCATATCGAACGAAGTGTTTTTATACACAGCTTTTGCATCGCCGGGTGAAAGGTTTGTAACCCGCATAACCATCGATTGCTCATTTTGTTGCAGCAACTGCGGTTGACCCGGATCAACTTCACGAGTTATACCCGGAGGCAATACATAGTTAACAGGTACTTTATCAGCATTTTCTTCGATATTTACTGCCAATACATCGAGTTTACCTTCGGTAGGAGCGGTTTTTCCGATTGGCATTAAATTTTTTGAGTAAGAACGCCATTCACCGCGCACTAAATCGAGCGTTGCAAAACGCAAATGAGTTTCTTTTTCGAAATCAGTCAGGAACATACGAATAAAACGTATGGATTTAAAATTACGGATTGATCCGATTTTATCATCAAATTCACGAATTGGAATTTTAAACTGATACCATGTAACGGGTTCAACATTTCCATTTTCGAGTTTAACATTCGATACTATTTTATCTGTAATATAGTTTGTTCCAACATTCATGTTCTGAGGTCGGATACTTACCTTGTACTGAAAATATTTCTCGTACTCATTGAGTGTATTATCATTATTAAGATCTTCGATATCAGGAAGCGAAGTGGCAGTAGTTGCAAATCGTTCGCCTACGCTTGTTGCATCGGGCGAGTTTCCTTCTGTGCCATTGTAACGTTTGTAACGGGTAAGAATATCGGCATTCTGATCATCATAAACAGTTCCACGATAGAATTGATAATTATCCCCTGCAGGGTCGTTCAATGGAGAAAATGGATCGTTTTCCATTTTTTGCCTTGCCAGAGGATTCAATTTTGCCTTTAGTTTATCAAGATAATCTCTGTATCCGGGAAAATCTTTTTCTTCTTCAGTTGTTAATCCATTCAGCCCCACATCCTGCTTGGTACGAGCACCCGCAGTATTATCAAAAGCTGTTACTGTCGATTGAATTTTGGGAACTTTCCCCCAAACTGTTATGTCGGTTTTTGTGATATCATTGTCAATGGGCAAGCCGTGTTCAAATGCTTTTTTCCCATCTTTCAAAATATCTTCACTTATGTCGCCCAAATTAAAATACAAGTCGCCCCCTTTATCGTTCTTATTATAAATGAAGGGATCCATCATCCAAAATTCGATATATTCAATATTTGCGGTTTCGAAATCGGTTACATCTAATTTACGCATAATTCCACCCCATCGTTTTTCGGGAAACAACAGATAACCATCACTGTCGATATTATTGGCATCGAGGTTATAAGGACCTCTTTCACGCGGATAATACGAAAGATTCATTATGGTCATGCGGGTTGTAAGGTTCGAAGGTGTTTCGCGATTTGGGAAAATTTCAGGGATAAACACATTTCGTGTGTAATGATTCGATTGCGATTCTACATTATTACGCAAGTTTGGCGGGGTAGCCGATACGTTTTGATTTAACAGTGGGTCAACATAATACCAGTTTAGTAAAGCACGGTTTTTACCATAATCGAGATTATTGGTGAGTGCTGCTTCCGGAAAAAGTGAATTATTGGCAGGGTTGTAGGGTGTACTTGCTAAATACCAATTTACTGGATAATGGATATCAATAGTGGTTTTGGTCGATTCGAAATCGTCGAGGTAAGCATAACCTGCCTTACCCACAACTTTATGATGTCCGGGAATAAGTTGTGCAAACTCAGCATTTACGGCAAAGGTCGAAGGTTGAGTTGCGTTCACAAAAGGAAGTTTATCAATCATATTTGTAAGCCACTGCGATTCTCCTCGCCATGCTGTATTCAATCCCCAGATTGTATTGGCAATAGGCTCATTACCAGTATTTACCTTGGTTGTAAGAGGCATTTCGGACAAATGCATAATGGTACCGCCCAATGTAAAATCTTTACTGAATTCATACTCCAGGTGTGTGCCAACCAACGATTTACGCTGCATACTGAACATGGACTGATTTTCCAATTTTACATCAATATTGGTTCCCGACTCTAAAATCGATTGATTTAAAATTGTAACCGTTCCCATGGTGTAATCCACTGTATAATCCACATTTTCAGTTAGGGTAGCTCCACCGGCAGTTACGGTAACAGATCCTCGCGGCACATTCATTGCATTGAGTCTGATTTCAGAACCACTTGAAGCTTTGTATTCACCAACGATTCGGAATTTATTTTTTTCACTCAGTTCCTGTGCTACAACAAGGGTAGAATCATATAATTCCTGAAAAACATATTTATCAGCAATGGCAGGATTTCCGATCATTTTTCTCAAATGTGAACCAAAAGGCTCCAGAACCGGAAAAATTATTCTGCCTGAGGAAGAAAATGCAGTGTATCCTTCGATAAAGTCAAATTTACCATCCGGATTGCTGTTGTTTTTCACATCAAGTCTATCGAGGTTCATTACCCGCAATAACAATTGATTTTTAATGTCTCCTTCGGTGATATATTGCAAGTCGGTACCAATTGAATCGTTGCGGTATACAATGTTCAGCAGAAAATTATCGGGTTGAATTTGCATGGCACCCAGCGAATAAACATTTTTCAGCATCAAGTCCCATAAGGCAAGTTGAGGACTTAAAGCGGTTCCTTTCAGCAATTTTACCATCAATGCATTGGGAGCCTGCACATTATCAGTTGAAAATTCCCCTACTTGATAAACTTTTCCACCATAGGTATATTCAAAAGCTACCCCCAGCACTTCGTCGGGGTATAAAGCTGATTTAAGTGAAATTATTCCAAGATTTGGATTCAGAGTATATTCAGAAGGTTCAAGGCGTCGTGCACTTTCAATTTTTTCGTAATCTTCACCCCCAACAATTCCGAAACTACTTAAATTAGAGGACAAAACAGCATTCGATTGTTGAATATCGCGTACATTTGGTAAAGCTCCTACTTCAGCATAAAGATTATTTGCCTGGTTTTGGGGTAAGTTATACGGTGATACACGTTGCCAGTGATTATTGTCGATACGTTGCGCTTCACCCAGATCCATAAAGGCGATAATGTTACGTGCCTGATCGTAGTTTGCACGCTTATTGGTTATCCACACTTCGACGCGGTTGATGGTGATACCTGAGGATATTAATGGCAGATTTGCCATTGCTGACTCATAATTATCTCTGAAATAATGACTTAAGAAGAAATGTCGGTTTTCATCGTAATTATCAATGTTAATTTCAAATTTTGTTGTTTGGGACCCACCTTTGGAACTTACTGTTTTTGTTTCAGATTCCTGTTGCGATGCAATGGCGGAAACAGAAAGTTTACCAAACTGCAAATCGGTTTTAATACCGAAAAGTGCTGTACTACCGGTGATAAGCGAACTGTTGAGTTGCATACTCACATTACCGGCTTGAATATTTTTTATAATATCGTCCTCCTTGCCTTTATAAGCAAGTTTTACAAGTTTCTGGTCGAAATCGAAGGTGGATTCGGTATTATAATTCAGACCGAAATTTACCTTATCACCGACGGAACCGGTTACATTGAGTTGAATTTTTTCATCGAAATCAAATATAGTGCTTTTGCGCATTCGTTCGGTAAGTGCCGGGTTGTCGAGTTTATTGGTTTTAATTCCGAAAATCAATTCAGCAGAACCTTGTGTACGCACCTGTACACCGCCGGGACCAAAAACTTTATCAGCAGGGCCGATATTGAATTTCATATCCGTAATCGAAAACTTCTCCTCATTTTCCTTCACTTGTTTCGATCCGATTTCTTTCCAATAATCAGCCATTTCTTTTTTCAACGACCACGCTTCGTATTCTTTCGAAGTCATCGAAAGTGGTGTCGAAATTTCCATGTCGCCTACATACGTTCTGAAAACATAATTGCTGGTTCGTGGGTCAAGTTCTACCACTCTTTTTACATTCGTCGGATTGGGAGCATCGAATGGAAATTTCTCTGACACTTCTTGTTCAGAATTCTGTGTGTATTTTTTAATTTTTGGAGTTTTATTTGATTTTGTTGAAACAGTGTCAGCTTCAGAAGTTGAAGTAGTAGAAGGCTGAAAATTGGCATTAAAACCATTATTCACTGAAATAAACGGATAAACTGATCCAATAATCAGAAAAAAAACTAAGATGAACGGAATTAATTTCTTTGAATATATCATAAACGCTGAATGATGCCCTGTGTTAAAACTCAGTTAAATTTAATGGGTTTAGATTACAACAATTTGAGAGCCAGTTTAATAATTTGTTCAACTTTAAGGTTTGGTTGTTCTTTCATAACTTTATCGACTGCTTTTACCGAAGCTGCCTGTAAAAAGCCAAGCATTACAAGTGCGCTAACTGCCTCGTATTTAAGTTCATTATTTTGAACTGTTAGTGCACTGTACCCCGAAATTGCTCCGGCAGTCGATTTAAATATTTTATCTTTTAAATCCACAATAATTCTTTGTGCAGTTTTGCTTCCTATGCCTTTCACGCTACTTAATGCACTGGTATTTCCGGTAGCAATAAACTCCTGGATCTCATGAACTGAATACGACGATAAAATCATACGTGCTGTGTTGGGTCCTATGCCCGAAACAGTAATCAGTAAAAGAAAAAGCTGCCGTTCGTCCTGTGCTGTAAAACCATACAACAAGTGCGCATCTTCACGTATTGCCTCGTAAACATATAGTTTGGCTTCCGACTTCCCGTTTAAAACAGTATATGTTGGTAGGGTTATATTTATAGAATAGCCTATACCTGCGGTTTCAATTACAGCATACGCCGGAGTTAGTTCTATAATTTCACCCTTGATGTAATCTATCATAAACTGTTTTTTTAATGTTTGAAATATGCTAAATAAATCAATTGCAAATATACTTATTATTTACAACCTGAAAAACACACCATTAATTAAAACACTGTATTCATTAACGGCATTTTTTTTTAAAAAGTACAGATAGAATGTTAAATACAATGAAAAAATCAAATTTAAAACATATTGTTTATTTACTTTGAAGTCCGAAACCGAACAATTTTAACAAACAAATCGTTATACAAATCAAAACACTAAAAAAAATTCTAAAGTATTTATTATGAAACAGTTTCTTTTTATTACAGCTTTTTGGCTGGCTAGCGTTACGCTTGCTTTCGGACAGTTTTCACTTCCAAAGCTTAACTACAGTTACAGTGCATTGGAACCCTTTATCGACAGTGTAACAATGCGCATTCATTACTCTGCACATCATGCAGCTTACATCAACAATTTGAATAAAGCCATTGAAAAAGCACCACAACTTAAAGGTAAAACAATTGAACAGATTTTAAAAACCCTTAGCACTTTACCGGCTGATGTTCAAACAACCATCAGAAACAATGGTGGTGGACATTACAATCACACTTTCTTCTGGTCGATACTGACTTCGCCCGACAAAAGCAAAATGTCGCCCAAACTTGAAGAGTTTTTAACAACAAATTATGGCAGCGTGAATAAATTTAAAGCTGCTTTTGAAAACGTTGCTATGTCACGTTTTGGTTCGGGTTGGGCCTGGCTTATCAAGGGAGAAGATGGAAAACTCAAAATGTTCTCTACTCCCAATCAGGACAATTCACTCATGGATTTAATGAAATTACCAGCCGGAACTGTTGTTTTAGCGCTCGATGTTTGGGAACATGCTTATTACCTCAAATATCAACAAAAACGTGCTGATTATGTGAAAGCATTCTGGAATGTGGTGAATTGGGATCAGGTGGAAAAATTGATTAATCAGTAGCAGGAAGCAAGAAGCGAAAAGAATAGAGTAGAAAGCTTTAATTAACAAACAGAATGATTTGAAGATTAAATTCGCTTCCATAAACAGAATTTAATTGAACCAAAGCTCAATAAATAAAAAAAACGTGAACTCTTTCGGGCTCACGTTTTTTTTATTGAGCCTTTTTGGGGACTCGAACCCCAGACCTATTCATTACGAATGAATTGCTCTACCAGCTGAGCTAAAAAGGCATTTTCAAATCGGCTGCAAATATAAGTGTTTTTAAATAATTGCTCAAGCAATTCGATATAAAAAATAAGCATCAGTTCTTTTAGGGTCAAATAAAAAATTGGGATTCAATAAACTATCCGAAAAATAATAAAATCAAATTTCAGCGTTTTAATGTTTCTTTTCAGTGTATAATTTTGCTATTTTTGCCAAAAATTATTACAAATAGCAAAATCAAATAATTAGAATTTACTTTTAATTTCATTTTTCTGTCGTCTTTCGTCTTTCGTCTATCTTTTTTTACTTTGTTCTATTAAAAATGTTTACTTACAAAACCATATCCTCCCCTTCCGAAGGTATTTACCGCGAAAAAGGCAGTAAGTTTCTGGCTTTCGCCATACCTGTAAGCGATGTTGATGAAATAAAAGAGATCTTGAAAAATTTCAGAAAAAAATATTACGATGCGCGTCATTTGTGTTATGCGTATATGCTTGGTGCTGAACGAACCGATTTCAGGGTTAACGACGATGGAGAACCTTTAGGTACTGCCGGCCGCCCCATATTGGGACAAATCAACTCCCTGAACCTCACCAATATTCTAGTGGTAGTAGTAAGATATTTTGGAGGAATTTTACTCGGAACTGGAGGTTTAATCATTGCATATAAAGAGGCTGCCGCCAATGCACTGCAAAATGCAACGATTGTAGAAAAAGAAGTAACTTCCATCTACATACTTAATTTTAATTACCCTGTCCTGAACGATGTTATGCACATTATCAAAAAGCATAACATAGCTATCCTTAGCCAGCAGTTTGATGAAAAATGCAAAATGAAAATCGAAGTGCCAAAGCAAATAGAAGAAATGATAGTAGAAAAAATGAAAGAAAAGGCAGATAAACTATTAAAGGTGTATATTTAACAAACTCCTCGAAGGCATTTTGCATTCGGGGAGTTTAGTTCTTAAATAAGCGTTTTTCAATTTACCTTTTTAATCAAAGCCATACCTTTTTCGAGGGCTTTTTCGTTCATGGGTATAAGGTGATGATGGCGTGTGGGAAGTGATTTTTTCAGACCTTTCAGCACATTTTCAATCTTCACAATTGGTCTTACTTTGAGCAATCCACCCAACACGATCATATTAAAAACTTTCACTTCATTATTGGCATAAGCGTATTCCGTCGCATCGATACGATAGATATTTATATCGGTACGTGAGGGGAAACGATGAATACCGTTGCCATCGAAAATGAGGGTACCACCGGGTTTCACGTGACTTTCGAACTTATCAATAGAAGGCTGATTGAGTAATACTGCCGTGTCGTAAGCATTTAAAACTGGTGAACTTACACGTTCGTCGCTTAAAATAACGGTAACATTTGCAGTTCCACCGCGTTGTTCAGGCCCATACGAAGGCATCCAACTAACTTCCTGTCCCTGCATTAATCCTGAATAAGCCAGTATCTTGCCCATTGACAAAACTCCCTGTCCCCCAAAACCTGATATTATGATTTCTTCTGTCATAGCTTCAAAATTATAAATTTATCATTTTAAATATCTTTAATATCTCCCAACGGATAATGCGGGAACATATTTTCTACCATCCAGTCATTGGATTGTGCAGGAGTCAGTCTCCAACCCGAACTGCACGTAGAAACCACCTCCACAATAGAAGCACCTTTATTTAAGTTACAGTTTTCCAAAGCTTTACGTATTGCTTTCTTAGTTTTGCGTACACCTGCCACTGTATGCACAGCAGTACGTGTTACATAACAAGTGCCGGGCAATTGTGCCAATACAGTTGTAATATCGAGGGGATGACCGCTGACAGCAATTTCTCTACCTTGGGGCGAAGTAGTAGATTTCATTCCTTCGAGGGTAGTAGGCGCCATTTGACCACCCGTCATACCGTAAATACCATTATTGATAAAGATAATAGCAATGTTCTCTCCGCGATTGCAGGCATGAATGGTTTCGGCAGTTCCAATGGCAGCAAGGTCGCCATCGCCCTGATAGGTAAACACATAACGATCTGGTAATAAGCGTTTGATAGCAGTAGCCAAAGCAGGAGCACGTCCATGAGCAGCTTGTTGCCAATCGATATCGAGATATTTATAAGCAAAAACGGCACACCCTACCGGAGCCACACCAATGGCTTTATCCTGGATGTCCATTTCTTCAATTACTTCGCCAATAATTTTATGCACAACGCCATGACTGCATCCCGGGCAGTAATGCATAGGGGTATCATTCATAACCTTGGTTTTTTGAGTAACCAAGTTTGCGGGATTTATTATATCGGTTATATTCATTTTTTATTATTTTAAATTATTTGTTCACAAGTTTTTCTTTCAATGCATTCAGCACTTCGGAGGGTGAAGGAACAATACCACCCATTTTGCCAAAAAATTCTACTTTAGTGCCACCTTCCACGGCAAGTCTGACATCTTCCACCATTTGGCCGGCATTCAATTCAACCGACATAAATCCTTTTACGTTAGGCACATGCGATTTAATTACTTCAGTAGGGAAAGGATACAATGTTATGGGACGAAACAAACCGGCTTTTATCCCTTCAGCACGTGCAAGATCTACTGTTTTCTGGCAGATACGGGCTGTAATTCCAAAGGCTACAAAAATATATTCAGCATCGTTGCACATAACTTCCTCATAACGCACTTCGTGCTTTTCCATTTCGCGATAACGAGCCTGAATCCGAAGGTTTATTTCCTCCATTTCTTCGGAGCGAAGCGCTAATGAAGTAATATAATTAGGTCCACGGTCGGCAGGTTTACCCAATGTTGCCCAAGGACACTCTTTTCTGATTTCCTCTTCTGTTTTGCGAGGCGTAAATGGGGGCAAAACTACTTTTTCCATCATTTGTCCCACAATACCATCAGCTAAAATCATCACCGGATTTCGATATTTGAATGCTAAATCGAAGGAGAGTACCGTAAAATCGGCCATTTCCTGAACTGAAGCAGGCGCAAGCGTAATCATTTTATAATCGCCGTGACCACCACCTTTTACAGCCTGAAAATAATCGGACTGGCTTGGTTGTATTGTACCCAGACCAGGACCGCCACGCATTACGTTCACAATTACTGCAGGCAATTCAGAACCTACCAAATAAGATATTCCTTCCTGCATCAAGCTAACACCAGGACTTGATGAAGTTGTCATGGCACGTTTACCACAACCCGCAGCACCATATACCATATTGATAGATGCGACTTCACTCTCTGCCTGTAATACGACCATTCCGGTGGTTTTCCATGGTTCAAGTTCGGTAAGCGTTTCGAGAATTTCAGATTGAGGCGTTATGGGATAGCCAAAATAACCATCGCAACCGCAACGTACAGCTGCATGCGCGATAGCCTCATTCCCTTTCATAAGGGTTACTTCTTCATTATGTTGTTTCATACTTTTGTTTTATTCTTAATATAAATTTCAATTCGTTTTAATCAAAATTTACGAATAATGATACTGTAAAATTGAAAATCGTAATTTGTAATTCGTAATTTGTTAATTATTCTGCCTTTACCTTATAAACAGTGATACAGGCATCAGGACAGACATAGGCACACGCAGCACAACCCACACACGCTTCAGGATTTGCCATATGTGAAAAATTATAGCCTTTGTTGTTTGCTTCTTTCGATAGGGCTAAAACATCCGAAGGGCAAGCCACAACGCACAAATCACATCCTTTGCACCTTTCGACGTTTACAACTATCGCACCTTTAAATTTTGCCATATAAATTTGTTTTTTGTTTGTTCTTTGGTTTCTATTTTTTTTGAGAAAAAATCCATTTTAAAAAATCTTCCTGCGCGAAGGCATTGGTCCAGCTATCGTGACCAACCCCCGGAAAGATAAATAATTCAACGTTTTGAGCACCGCGAGCTTTAAGTTCGATATAAGCATTGCGCGAATGTTCCGTAGATACTACATTATCGGCACCGCCATGATACATTCGTATTGGCACTTTCACCGCTTTTTTTAGTCTGCTAATTTCTACTCCGCCGCAAATTGGCACAGCTGCTGCAAATTTCTTTGGATAACGGCAAATCAAATCGAACGTGCCCATGCCACCCATTGAAAGACCTGCGACGTATATTCGTTTTGTATCAACGGCTTCCGTTTTCTGCAACTGATTGAGTAAACGTATCACCATTTGCATTTGAGGTGTAGGTTTTCGGGCGTCTCCAAAATCAAAGCCATCCATGCGGTCTTTTATCGGAGCCCAAAAACCATTTTTAACACATTGGGGGAATACCACAATGGCTGGAAATGCTTTACGGTTGATTGAATCGGTAAAAAGTTTCGCACCGTGTACAAGTTGCAAATTGTTATCAGAACCCCGTTCGCCTGCTCCATGCAGAAACAAAAAGAGCGGATATTTCTCTGATTTGTTATAATTTTCGGGGTAAAGTATACGGTAGGGAAGTGTGTCGGTTTTAAAAATAAAGGTTTTTTTCAGATATAGTTCGTTCTGTGCATATAAACTGAAAATCAATGTTACAGACAACCACAACAATATATTTCTTTTCATTCTGCGTCGCTAATAAAGCACAAATGTACAAAATAACTCCGAAATAAACCTTACTTTATGAGTTTTTAAACTTTGTTTAAGTTTGAAGCAGTTTGCAAATTTGTAATATTTACTTTGAAACAAAATAGTAAACAAAAAGTTCATCTTTCAATTTCTTCTTTCCAATATATGAAAGGATATGAAATCAAATTAGAGTTGGAAAATCGTCTATCGCCCGTAACTTCCTTTCCAAGCCAAGAAGGCTTTTCAAATACTTCATCGTTAGTTTTAAGTTCTATTTCGGCAAGTATTAGTCCTTCATTTTCCCCATAAAAAACATCTATTTCCACAATGTGATTTCCTGATGGTACTTCGTATCGGTCTTTAATGATAAGATTGCCCTGACACAGCTTTAATAACTGTGTTGCTTCTGCCCGATCAATTACCTGTTCCCATTCGTAGCGACTTAAACCGGCGTCTTTGCTTTTCCCTTTGATGGTAATGATCCCACTGTTATCTTTAAGCCGAATGCGAACGGTAGAAGTAGAAGTTGCACACAAATACCCCTGAATAATAGAGTGTTTGGCTGATGCTTGTTCCATAAAGTCATTTTGCAGAACCAAAAACTTACGTTCGATTTCAATTTTTGACGACATAGTGGTAAATAAATTATGAGTTGATTATTTGATAATTCAACTTTTACAAGCAATTATATTTTACTATAATTAATTGATTCCCTTTTAAATACTTGTATAGCTTTGTGCATTTTGTGCCTACTTTGGTTTTTTTATGGTAAAGAAAAATGTGTTGTTACACAAAGTTTCTCAAAGATTTACACAAAGTTCCACAAAGAAAATTCATAAAAAAAATCGCTTGTTATATAAATCTGTATTTGATTAAATGGTGTGTTTTATCCTATTATCAACCGTATATTAAATCATATTCGAAACATGAATTACTCAAGCGACTTGGTAGTCGCTTGTCTCCTGATATCGTCAATAGCATATATTCATTCATTAACCAAAATAAATTAATATTCTTCAGGATCTGACAAGCATAACCCGTAACTTGTAACTCGTAAACCGTAACTAAATCCCTGCTTATCTTCCACATATCGATTTAAAGCTGCAATATTTACAATTTTCGATTTCGGAAGTTTGAAAGAACGGAATTTCAGGTTCGAAAATTTCTTCGAGACAAGCACTTAAATAGTTATTGAATTCATCTTTCCAATGATTGAAATCGGTAACCGGTACAGGATTGTTTTTTTCCGGCTTGTGTATTAATTGTGTGCTGAAATCATCCTTAGTAGCATTTCTGATAAAGTACAATCCAGGTTCGATAATTTTATCCGGCTCTATTTCACTGTAATACAAACCATAAAGCATGGTTTGCAGTACATACGAATTTCGTTTTGAGTTATCATGACTGAAAACATCCGCAAGGTTTTTAAATTCTCGTTCTTCAGCTCCGGTTTTATAATCAATAATTCTGATGGTTCCTTCTTTTTCGTCAACCCTATCGATAAAACCTTTAATGTTAACCGTTCCTTTATTAATTCTCGCTTGAATAAAAAATTTCTTTTCGGAATCGATATATCTGAAGGGTGCATATTTTATATCTTTTTTAAGCACATTTACAAGATATTTGAGCAGAACTTCCGATATAAGTAACATATTTCCTTCAGGTAAATAGTTTTCAGAATCTGTATTTTTCAGATAGTCTATGGCAATGGCTTTGTTGACTGTTCTTTTTAGTTTATTTATATCCGAAATGAGGGCTTCTAAGGTGTTCTCCGTAACAATTTGACCTATAAATGGTTCATAAATATATTCCATTACGGCATGAAACACAGTGCCAAATTCATTATAACCCGGTATATCTTTCGTTTCTTCGGGTTCTTTTAATTTTTCGATATTCGCTAAATAAAACTGCAATGGGCAATTAATATAATTATTGATTGAACTTGCCGAGAGTGCAAATTCTGTAGTGCTCCCGCTCAAATATCTACTTAGTTTTTCTTGAATAACATCTGTTTTTTTTATTTCTATTCGTTCCGGTTGGTTAAACCTTAGATCGAAGTGGATATTCCGAAGATAAATATTAATTTTGTAATGATATTTAAGCTGATAAACAAATCGACTTACTTCACCGGAATTTACACCTTCGCTACGTGCATCATAAATCATATAGATATTTTTAGCCCGCTGCAAAAGGCGATAAAAATTATAGGAAGTAATTGCATCCTTTTGTTCGTAAACCGGCATTCCAAAACTTTTACGCAAGCTATGCGGAATAAAACTTTGCGTATAACCTGTAGCAGGGAATACGCCTTCGTTGAATGATGTGATAATAATATTTTCGAAATCGAGTCCGCGTGTTTCTAGTACACCCATTATTTGCAATCCCTGTAAAGGTTCGCCGGTAAAAGGCACAGAAACGCCGGCTATCATTTGCCTGATAATACGCATTACTGTATCAAAACTGATGCTTCCGATACTTCGGTTACTGTTCATTACATCGTTCAGGCGCGTGATAGTTGTAAAATACAAATTGATAAAACCACTTACAGGCAAGGTTGTATCAGTTTCAGCATCAACTTTCAGCCATTTATAATACATCATTTCTAACACGTTCAAAACATATTGCGGAAAATCTGCAGCTGATGCTACATCTTTGAAAACCAAACTTAGTAATTCGTTTCCACTGAAAACATTTTTATCGACGTAGATAATTTTATCATTATTTATTTTACTTAGAATATTCGATGCCTCGCCAGGACATAAAGCTTTAAAATACTGATGTTGTAAAACAGCATTGACATTTCTGAAATAAAATTCAGTTGCGTTGTCTTTTATTCGTTTTCGCTTTTGGAGGTCACACAAACTTTCGACCAAACCCGACAAAGGAGTCAATGATAAAGGATAGCCCATTGTAACATTCACTTTTTCAATAAAGTCTGGAATATTATTTAAAACGGGCAGTAATAAATTTTCATTGGGTAAAACAATCGCAGTTTTAAGCCAGTCTAAATCCTCAGGGGTATTTAAATCTTTCAAAATATTCGCAATCTCTGTCGTCTGACCAGAACTAGAAGGGACTGAAATAAGTGTAAAATTTTTATTGTTCAACGGAATGATTTCCGGCTCAATTTTATATTTTGAAGAAAATACCTTTGTATTTTCTTCAAAGTAATTCGATGCAGGATTGTCATTATCATGCAGAAAAGATGCTTCGTAATCCCAATAAAAATCAGCTTGTTCACGTAGTTTAAGGTATTTCATTAATTCTTTTTCACACGGATTTAAGGCGTTAAATCCGACAAATACAAACTGTTTACCCACCCACTCTGTGATATCTTCATTTCTGCGACAACGTTCAGCCACCTGACGAGATATCATACCTTCCGTACCTGAATTTTCAGCCATCAAAGTTGATGTAAATTGTATATATATATCGTACAACACTTTCCATAGTTCAATAAATTCCTTAACATTGCTTTTTTGATCGTTAATGTGATGATTATTATTAAGATTAGCTTGAAAATCTTTCCAAAACTGTTTTATTGCATTAATCTGATTCTCACTCATATAATCGAACATTTCTCCTGTTTCTCTGAGTTCGGTAACATTGGTGAAAAGTTCATGAGCATCCACCAGATAGCGATCAACCTCGGTAAAATCAGCAAGTAACATTTCGCCCCAAAAAGCAAATGTATCAAAGGATTCGTTGCTTTTACCGAGTTTTTGGTAAATATTGTACAACCGGAAAAGCATTTCGATACGATCGGCCTGCTGTAATGGTGAAGCTATTGCAAAACAATCGTTAATAGTAATAATGTCGGGAGAAAAAAGTGGTTTATCAATCAGTTGCGATAAATACTTCTGAAAAAACAGACCTGCACGGCGGTTAGGAAAAACAAAAGTAAAATTATTGATATCGATGGTGTGATTTCGATAAAAAACTTCAGCTACTCGATAAAGAAAAGGTTTCATATTGATTATTTGAAAACTTTAAAAATTTATGATTTCATGAAGCTAAAGTAGTATTTTTTTTGTTAACAAACGAATCGTATGCTTTTTATTCGCCGGAGTAATTATAATAAAATAAACACCGCCTTTCACTCAAAAAAGCGAAAGGCGGCAGAATTTAACTCTTCTCTAAGTGATTGGGGGGTTAAACTACGTAAGTTGTAGAAGCAGTTTCACCTCCGCGTCCTGTCCAGTTGGTATGGAAGAATTCGCCACGGGGTTTATCCACACGTTCGTAGGTATGTGCTCCAAAATAATCGCGTTGTGCTTGCAACAGGTTTGCAGGAAGACGTTCGGTACGGAAACCATCGAAATAACAAAGTGCTGATGTTAATGCAGGTGCAGGAATACCGTTTGTCAAAGCAGCAGCACACACGCTACGCCAACCGGCCTGAGCAGCTTCCACTTTTTCCTTGAAATAAGGATCGAGTAAGAGATTTTCCAATTCAGGATTTTTATCGAATGCTTTTTTGATATCCCCTAAGAATACAGAACGGATAATACATCCTCCACGCCACATCAATGCAATACCACCATAATTTAGATTCCAGCCGAATTCTTTCGCAGCCTCACGCATTAACTGATAACCCTGAGCGTACGAAATAATTTTTGCTCCGAACAATGCATCTTTCAAATCGTCGATCATTTGTTTTTTGTCGCCTGTAAAGTTGATAGCAGGTCCGGTAATAACTTTCGAAGCTTTTACGCGTAAGTCTTTCTGAGCTGATAAGCAACGAGCAAAAACAGATTCGCCAATCAAAGTCAGAGGCACACCAAGGTCGAGAGCGGAAACACCTGTCCATTTTCCGGTACCTTTCTGACCAGCTGTATCGAGGATTTTATCTACCAACGGAAGACCATCTTCGTCTTTTACAGCTAATATATCGCGAGTAATTTCAATCAGGTACGAATCCAGGTCGCCTTTGTTCCATTCTTTGAACACTTCGTGCATTTCGTCGGCGCTCATACCCAACATATCCTTCATAATCTGATAGGCTTCGTTGATAATTTGCATATCGCCGTATTCAATTCCGTTGTGCACCATTTTCACAAAGTGACCGGCACCACCTTCACCCACCCAGTCGCAGCAAGGAACGTTACCTTCCACTTTTGCAGAAACAGCCTGAAAAATATCTTTCACAGCAGGCCATGCAGCAGGCGAACCACCCGGCATCATCGAAGGACCTAACAATGCGCCTTCTTCACCACCCGAAACACCTGTACCGATGTACAGAAGTCCTTTACTTTCAACATACTTTGTACGACGAATAGTATCGGGGAAATGTGTATTTCCTCCATCGATAATAATATCACCTTCTTCCAAATGCGGAATAAGTTGTTCGATAAAATCATCCACAGCTTGACCAGCTTTTACAAGCATCATTACTTTGCGTGGTTTTTCCAGCGAATCGCAAAGTTCCTCAATGGAATGTGCTCCGATAAAGTTTTTTCCGGCACCACGTCCATTCACAAATTTATCCACTTTTTCTACTGTACGATTATACACTGCAACGGTAAAACCCTTGCTTTCCATGTTTAACACCAGGTTTTCGCCCATTACGGCCAACCCGATTAATCCAATGTCTGCTTTTTGTTTCATGATTGTAATAATTTCCAGCCCTCTAAATCCCCTACAGGAGGACTTTAAGTTAGCTTAGTTTAACATTTTATACTTGTTTATTTTTCATTTTCAATTATATTCAAGAACTTGAGAGAATCGGTCTTAAAGTCCTCCTGTGGGGGATTCAGGGGGCTTTAAATCCCAATTGTTTCAATTTTCCGATTGTTTCAATTTTAATATTTTTCGCGATAATTGTAAACGCCGGAAACTCCCTGCGTGTAGGATAATCGCCCCGCAATTGTTCAAATTGATCTACATTGTTTCTGAATGCTTTATCATCGTTCCGAATATCATACGTATGAAGGATTGCTTTTGCAATAATTTGCTGTTCGTTTAATCCTTCACCATCCAACTCAAAAACGGGTTTTTCAGGCTCTTCAACTCCGGTTGGCTGCCAGTTTTCAGGTCCCAAACCAAAATGGTTACTGATAGCCCGCACGGTCATCAATGTTCCGGTAGCTTTACCATCTTTTGAGTAACCTGCAATATGCGGTGTAGCAATTTCAGTCATTTGCAGTAATTCCAAATCAATATCAGGTTCATTTTCCCAACAGTCGCACACAAATGCTGAAATTGCACCCGATTTCAGAGCATCTTTTACTGCATCAGTTTTAGTAACTTCACCGCGACAGGAATTGATCAATACAGTTTTCCGTTTTAGTTTTTTAAAAAAATCAGAATTTGCCAAATGATAAGTTGCATCTTCGCCTTTCATATTCAGCGGAACATGCAGCGTTATTATATCCGCCTGCTGCTGAATTGTTTCCAGACTTACGAACTTTTCAGAACCCTCAACACGTTCGCGAGGCGGGTCATTCAAAAGCACTTTCATACCGAAGATTTCAGCAATTCGAGCCACTTTGCTACCCACATTACCTACACCAACAACTCCAATACATTTTTCATAAAAATTCCAATTATTCTTTTCAGCCAAAACCATCAAGGTTGAAGCAATATATTGTTCTACCGATTTGGAATTACAACCCGGTGCATTTGTCCATTTTATTCCCACTGAATTGCAATAGTCCGTATCAATATGATCGTAACCAATGGTTGCAGTGGCAATAAATTTTACCGAAGAACCTGCCAATAATTTTTCGTTACAGATTGTTCTTGTGCGTGTAACAATAGCATCTGCATCTTTTACAATTTCCGGCGTTGTTTTTGAACCCGGTAAATAAACAACTTCGGCTACATTCTCAAATGCACCACGAATGTATGGAATTTTATCGTCAATAATAATTTTCATAATCAACCTTGCCCCCCGCCACCCTAAAGGGGGAGCAATAATTCGCCCTTTAGTGGGTTAGGGAGCAGTTTTTTAATATTTAAATCTATCTTTAAACGCCCACAAGCCCAACGCCGGATTTGAGATATAAAATATTTCCTCTCCATCGGGCATGGTATTATATCCATCTTTTAGTTTTGCAGGATCGTAGTTGGTTGTCATTTCATCAATATCGGCATACTTGAATCCAACGCTTTCAATTTCGGCTTGCGTCAGGTTTTCAGCACCTTTGCCAGGACAATACGTTACCGAGAAACGACCTTCAGACGAACCGTGAATGAGGTGAGCTGCAGCGCTGAGGTTGTTACGCAACTCTTCATTTTCGTCACACATTTTTAGCGTATGCGGTGTTCCTTTGTAGCCGTATTTCCGAATCAAGCGGTCAATTTCCTTGTCTTCGCCAAATTCTTTTAGTGCCGGAGCAAGTACAATTAGTTCGCCATTGTCTTCAATAGCCATACGCGTACGGTAAATGGATTTATTACCGAGCCACGTCGATTTAAACTCGGTTGGATCAAGATATACAACCACTTTTTTCAATGGTTTATCCAACAAATCGAAATTCACCTGCAACGCTAGTTTTGCTGCTTTGGTAAATACTTCAAAATCGTCGCCGATATACATACCTCGGCATTTTACTTTGCCATCGGTTTTATCCAAACCAACCACAGTTTGCACATAAACAATCGGCAAATTATTGGTAAAATTATCCGAAGCATAATTAAAAATACGACGTACAGGTGTATCAGCATGTCCCATCATGCGTTCCATACCATAAGCAGCGCCCACAAAATGACTTTTATTGATACCTTCTACACCACCTGTTCCAACAAAAATATTCTTGTTGTAATTGGCCATTCCCACTACTTCGTGAGGCACAACCTGACCGATGGATAGAATTAAATCAAAATTTCCCTCGAGCAACAGTTTATTCACCTGAGCAGGCCACGGAAAATCGACAGCACCACCCGATACTTCTTTCACAAACTCAGCAGGCACATAACCCACTGTTACCACATCGTTACGCCAATCGTGTTCACGAATAAGCGAAGCCGGCAACGTTCCAAACATATGCTCAATCTGATGTGGCGTCATGGGTGAGTGTGTTCCCAATGCAGGAAGCACATCTGTCAATGCATCACCGTAATACTGCCAGGCATATTCAGTTAATTCACCGGCTCGACTTGGCAAACGCGTATAATCCGGCGGAATAGCGAGCACTTTGTGCCTCTTTCCAATTTTTTCGAGTGCTTCGAACAATCCTGCTTTTAAATCCGCAGAACTAAATTCGATGTCTATGGAACCTTTTTCGTAATAAATCATAAAAAACCTCCAGCCCCCTAAATCCCCCTAAAGGGGGACTTTTGGTAAGCACTTTTTATTTAGTTACATACTATTATCAAAATCACTATATTGAAAATACTGGAACATACTTTCTTAATTCCCCCTTCAGGCGGTAAGGGGGCTATTTATCTTTTCACCCTCGCATTTCCTCCCCAAATACTCCAAATCATATCTTCGTCGGCTGGTTGTGCGTAGTCGGTAAGGAAAGTAGTAGCCAATGCACCCGATGCCCAACCAAATTTTGGCCATGTGTCAGGTTCCCAGCCTTTCAGAATGGCATAAAGTAATCCGCCCACAAAACCATCACCTCCACCAATACGGTCGAGTACATTGATTTTGCGCGGCATAATCACGTGCCAATTCTCTTCTTCTAACATCACAGCACCCCATAAATGTTCGTTTACACTAATAACTTCGCGTAATGTAGTTGCATAAACCGAAGCATGCGGAAAAGCTGCTTTTACACGACCAATCATGCCTTTGAAACCTTCAATCTCGGCTTCGATACCTTTACCTCCGGCTTCAGGACCCTGAATTCCCAAACAAAGCTGAAAATCTTCTTCGTTACCAATCAGAATATCAGCTACTGAAGCAATTTCGGTAAAAATGGCACGCAACTCTTTTTCGCGACCTTTCCAGAACGAAGCACGATAGTTTAAATCGAAGGAAATACGCGTTCCGGTTTTCTTGGCATAACGGGCAAGTTCCAGACAGAAGTTACTTGTTTCTGCTGATAGAGCGCCAATCAAACCTGAAAGGTGCAGAATCTGAACACCTTCTTTTACAAAAATACGTTCCAAATCAAAATCTTTCACGTTCAGTGTGCGACCAACTTCACCGGCACGGTCGTTCAGTACGCGAGGTCCACGAGTTCCGAAACCACTATCAGCAATATTAAACTGATGACGATAACCCCAAGGGTCCCCTTGTGCTACTTCTACGCCTTCGTAATCCATGTTTCGAGCACGTAAATCTGCTTTAATAAGTTGAGCTATAGGACTATCTTTGACAAAGGTAGTCAACACTTTTACCGGCAACCCCAAGTACGATGAAATACTTGCGACATTTGTTTCGGCACTGGTTGCCTGCATTTCGAACAATTTACTACTGTGAACAGGCTGTCCGTTCACGGGAGTAATACGAATGCCCATACTGGTTGCCACCATCAGGGCATATTTTGTGTTTTCTTTTAATGTAATCATATTTTTTTGATATTAGAACCAGAAATCAATAACCAAGATTTTTCCTGTCTAACTCTTGGCTCTTGGTTCTTGGTTCTTGGTTCTTATTAAATACTAAACGCATCGAAACCACCATCAATAACGATTAAGGTTCCGGTAACGAATTTTGAAGCATCGCTGGCAAGCCAGTGCAATGTACCACAAAGTTCATCAGGATTTCCAAAACGGCCGAATGGTGTATGAGCAATAATTTTCTCACCACGTGCAGTCAGACTTCCATCGGGATTAGTCATAAGTGTACGATTTTGTTCGGTCAGAAAAAAACCAGGCGCCATAGCATTAACACGAATACCTTCGCCAAATTTGGTCGCCATTTCGGTTGCCATAAATTTTGTGAAGTTTGTAACAGCAGCTTTTGAAGCACTATATCCAACAACACGCGTTAATGGTCGTAAAGCCGATTCGGAAGATATATTTATTATGGAGCCTTTACCGGCTTCCACCATATATTTTCCGAAAACCATAGTAGGTAGTACAGTTCCAAATAAATTTAAATCAACAACTTTCCGAAAAGCTTCCACATCCAAATCGAAAATAGTTTTATCAGGCGGAATGGTAGCTCCTGCCATGTTACCACCTGCGGCATTGACGAGGATATCCACTTTGCCGAAATCATTGATAATTTCAGATGCAGCTTCTTCAATTTGTTCATTTACCAACACATCGGCACAATAATTCTTAGCAATGTAACCTTTGGCAGTCATTTCTTCGGCAAGTATTCGTCCGGCTTCTCTGCAACGGTCAAGAATGGCAGCTTTTACACCTTGTGAACACATATATTCAGTCATAGAACGGCCAAGAATTCCTCCTCCTCCGGTAATCACCATTACTTTGTCTTTCAGGTCAAATAGATTAGTCATTTTTTTTGTTTTTTATGTGTGAATTATAAATTAAATAAACGTTTTAAATGTCTGTTATAAATGTTTTCTTCGACACATTGACCGATAATTTCTGCATATTTTTCGAGCATAACATAATATTCATCGCCAAGTTCAGCTGCCACTTTATAAGCTACATGTATTAACTGGCGGAAATTAGCGTTATAATCGGGATGTCCGGGAATATGACGCAACGTATTAGCAAATTTTTCACTACTCCATGTATTTACTTCCTCAACCGATGGCAATTGAGAATTGTCAATGTCAATAACATCGGCATAAGGAGCACAAAGTTCTTCACTTCTAGTAAACGAATTTGCATAAATTTTCTTTGCCAAATCCAAGGCTTCACCACTTGCAACAGCCAATCCGATGACTTCTTCAAGCCAGGTTGTACCGGCAGTTTTCAGGTGTAAACCTTTATCATATTTTTTGATAATATCTGCCATAATCGGATAAATTGAGAATTTATCGCTACCTGAGTGAACACTTAACTTTAATTCAGCAGGCAAACCGAATTCCTTTACTGCAAAGTCAATTACCAACACATCTTCTTCGAATTCTTTGGCAAACTGATCCAGATCTCCACGATAATCTACCCCTTTATTGAAACGTCCGGTAAATTTTGGAGCAATAGTTTGCGCTGGAACGCCTTTATCTGCCAACATTTTCAGAATAAATAACATATCGAGCGGCGTTTGTGGACTTTCCACTTCATCCATCGAAACTTCGGTAACAAAATTTCCTGCTCCTTTGTTTTCAACAAGATATTTGTAAATTTCAGATGCTTGTTGAGTAGCAGCCAGAAACTTACCGGCAATTACAACCAAAGCATCTTTTGTTACATGAAATGGCTTTTCGATTCCCGGAATTGTCAATTCACCGAAGTATTTTTCGCAGGAATTTACAAACGCTTCAACATCTGCTTGATCACTTGGTTTCCCTATAAATGCAGCAACATCGAGGGTAAAAAAGTCGGCAGTTTCTACAAATGGCGCAACTGTTGACAGATTTATATGATCAGCATCGACAAAATATTTTCCTTTAAATCCTAAAGCAGCTACAGCGGCATCAGCTTCTTTTCGTACATCTGAAGGATGTGTATGCACATATATATGCTCACGGTTCGATTTATTCCAAACAGGGCTGATATTCAGTCCTTTTTCATTGGCTCTGATAATTGCTCTTAATTGAGCTTCTCCTTGATGAGCAAAACGGTCGCCCAACCCAATACTGTATTTTCCTAATTGCATGATAATTAAATTTTTAAAAGATTATTATTGTTTATTCGTTGAACTCTGTGTAACTGTCGATATTCTCGCTTATAAGAATATCGATAGGAACATAATTGATTTTTTTAACAGGTTGTTTGAAAATTAAACTTGTACAAACATCTCTTACGGATAAATATGCTTGTTTTCCCGGCCGCTGAGCTATAAGAAATGAAATTAAACCACGTTTCAAGTATTCAACATTTTTTTCCAACAAATCGTAACCTGCCATTTTAAGATTTCGGATATCAAGCTTTTCGAGACATGAAACCAATTGATAAACTTTAGAGTTAAATGTAATAGCTGCTGAAATATTATTATTCTCCGAAAAAATAGTTTTCAGTTTTTGTTGGTTGGTTTCATTATCTGTACTGCTTAATTCAATATACTTAATACCTACATTTAAATTATTTTTTTCAATAAATTGCAGAAATCCCTCAAGTCTTGATAAGGTTTGATTGGATAATTCGCCTATACTTCTTGTTAAAACAACTAATACTACCGTGTTTTTAGGCAATCCTTCGAATAAAAGTCGTGCAGCAGCAAATCCGCTCTGGAAAGAATTTTGTCCGTAATAGGTAAGAAATGCCGTATTTTCAAGCATTGAATCGACGAAAGAAAAAGCAATGTTCCTTTCAGATAAATCTTGGATAAACTTTAACGATTCGTCCCGAAACGTAGGTGAAAAAATCACAATATCAGGTGCATCAGCTAATATCTGATTCGCTTCGTTAATAAACGACTTCACATCATATTGATTGAAATATTGTATATGTACATCTATATGATATTGCTGATAATCATTTCTGGCCAGTTTAAAACCATTAACTACTCTTTCCCAATATTCACCACTCTGAAACGAAGGAACCAAACAAATTAAACGTAGTTGTTTTTTTATGGCAAGCGATCGGGCAAGATAGTTGGGTGTGTAATTTATTTCTTTGAGAATTTGCTCAACAGCTTCCCGACTTTGTGCAGAAACTTCGCCGCGGTTGTGCAAAACTCTGTCCACCGTTCCTTCCGAAACGCCGGCAAGGCGGGCAATATCCTTTATCCTTATTCTGGTATTTTGTTTATTCATTTTACTGGTATCAGAAATTTCGTGTGCGTACACACTCGCACTGCAAATATAATGTTTATTTTGATATTCCAAAAATATTATTTATCTTCGTGGGCGAACACGGATACTAATTTTTACCGTTAAAAAATCAACTTATTTATTTTATAATCAAATATATAATCAATATAATATAAAATAAAAAGGCTTATAAGGACGATAAAAAAATCATCTTTCTATCTGATTTTTACAATATTTAATTATATGATGAGTAAATTTTAATTATCTTCGGAAAATATATATTTAAAAAAGAACGAATCATGAAAAAATTTTTGGATGAAAACTTCGTACTGCAAACGGAAACAGCTCAAAAACTGTATCACGAACATGCAGCAAAAATGCCCATTATCGACTATCACTGTCATTTAATTCCTTCGATGGTGGCAAACGATCATCAGTTTAAATCGCTGACCGAAATATGGCTCGGGGGCGACCACTACAAATGGCGTGCAATGAGAACGAATGGTGTGGATGAAAAATATTGCACCGGTAAAGACACTTCAGATTGGGAAAAATTCGAGAAATGGGCTGAAACTGTTCCCTATACCATGCGAAATCCATTGTATCACTGGACGCATCTGGAACTTAAAACCGGATTTGGGATTAAAAAACTGCTTTCGCCCAAAACAGCACGTGAGATTTATGACGAATGTAACGAAAAGCTCAAACTCCCGGAATATTCTGCACGTGGCATGATGCGCCGCTATAAAGTTGAAGTAGTTTGTACTACAGATGACCCCATTGATACGCTTGAACATCATATAAAAACAAGAAATGATGGTTTCGAAGTGAAAATGTTACCAACGTGGCGACCCGATAAAGCAATGGCTGTAGAAAATGCTGCTAACTTCCGGGCTTACATCGAACAGCTTGGTGCTGTTTCAGCAGTTTCAATTTCAACTTACGATGATGTAATCACTGCTTTACGCAAACGTCATGATTTCTTTGCTGAACAAGGTTGTAAACTTTCCGATCACGGTATTGAGGAATTTTATGCCGAGGATTACACCGAAGCCGAAATTAAAGCTATATTTAACAAGGTATATGGCGGAACTGAGCTAACTCATGAAGAAATTCTGAAATTCAAATCGGCAATGTTGGTTGAATTTGCCATTATGGATTGGGAAAAAGGTTGGACACAACAATTTCACTATGGAGCTATCCGCAACAATAATACCCGACTTTTCAACAAGTTAGGTCCCGATACAGGTTTTGATTCGATTGGGACTTTCACTACAGCCAAAGCAATGTCGAAATTCCTGAACAGGCTCGATACAGACAACAAACTTGCAAAAACGATACTATACAACTTAAATCCCGCCGATAATGAAGTGATTGCCACCATGATAGGCAACTTCCAGGATGGTTCAGTGGCCGGCAAAATGCAGTTTGGTTCGGGCTGGTGGTTTCTCGATCAAAAAGACGGTATGGAAAAACAGATGAATTCCCTTTCAGTGCTCGGACTGTTAAGCCGGTTTGTAGGAATGCTTACTGATTCACGCAGTTTCCTTTCCTATCCGCGCCATGAATATTTCCGCCGAACATTGTGTAATCTTTTAGGCAACGATGTTGAACAAGGATTATTACCCTACGATGAAATTGAATTTATCGGAAAAATGGTGGAAGATATCAGCTATTATAATGCTAAAAATTACTTCGGATTTTAAAAGTGGACAATTTTGACACAAAACAAATCAAAAATTATACATTCGAAAAAAAATTAGTGCATAATTTTGCAAATTAAAATTATAAAAACAAAAGGAGTACGCTCTATCAACAAAAAAAATTAAAAAACAAATTGTTTCAGAAATGAGTAAAAAAATTGTAACATTAGGAGAAATTATGCTCCGTTTATCAACACCCGGTTGTACACGTTTTGTTCAGTCCGATGTTTTTGATGTTGTATATGGTGGCGGTGAAGCCAATGTAGCCGTTAGCTGTGCAAACTATGGGCATGATGCTTATTTTGTAACAAAACTGCCCAAACATGAAATTGGTCAGTCAGCTGTAAATGCTTTGAGAAAATATGGTGTAAAAACCGATTATATTGCGCGCGGAGGTGAGCGCGTTGGCATTTATTATCTCGAAACAGGCGCTTCAATGCGTCCAAGCAAGGTTATTTACGACCGTGCGCATTCAGCCATAGCCGAAGCTAAACCATCCGATTTTGATTTTGATGCAATAATGAAGGGCGCCGATTGGTTCCACTGGTCAGGAATAACACCCGCCATTTCCGATTCTGCCGCTGAATTAACAAAACTGGCTTGTGAAGCTGCAAAACGTAATGGTGTTACAGTTTCAGTAGATTTGAACTTCCGTAAAAAATTATGGACAAAAGAAAAAGCGCAATCCATCATGCGGCCATTAATGCAATATGTTGATGTTTGTATTGGGAACGAAGAAGATGCTGAGCTTTGTCTGGGCTTCAAACCTGATGCTGATGTTGAAGCCGGACATACCGATGCCGAAGGTTACAAGGGAATATTTATGCAAATGGCTAAAGAATTCGGCTTTAAATATGTGATTTCTACTTTACGCGAATCATTTTCGGCAACTCACAATGGTTGGAAAGCTATGATTTACGATGGAAAAGAATTTTACACTTCGAAACGTTACGATATTGAACCGATTATTGACCGCGTAGGTGGTGGCGATTCATTCTCCGGTGGTATTATTCACGGTTTATTGACTAAACCAAATCAGGGTGAAGCATTGGAATTTGCAGTTGCAGCATCAGCTTTAAAACACACCATAAACGGTGATTTCAACCTTGTATCAATAGAAGAAGTTGAAGCATTGGCAGGTGGCGATGCAAGCGGAAGAGTGCAGAGATAATTTCATTTACCATTTTTTCATTTACCAGTTACTATTTTTGCTGACAAGCGTCAACGTATATAGCAATAAGAAAATGAAAAAATGGTCTTTTTCTTTAAATAGTAAATTGTAAATAATTTAAAAGTAAATTATAAAATGAGATTCAGTAAATTACAGGTAATGACAGCTATGAAAGAAACAGGAATTGTTCCGGTTTTTTATCATAGCGATATAGAAGTAGCAAAAAATGTGGTAAAAGCGTGTTACGTAGGCGGAATACGTGCCTTTGAGTTTACTAACCGCGGCGATTTTGCTCACGAGGTTTTTGGCGAATTGGTAAAATTCGCTGCCAAAGAATGTCCCGAAATGATAATGGGTATCGGTTCGATTGTAGATGCACCGACTGCAGTTTTGTATATTCAGCTTGGTGCTAATTTTCTAGTAGGTCCGCTTTTTAACCCTGATGTTGCTAAAGTTGCTAATCGCAGGTTGATACCTTATTCACCGGGATGTGGTTCGGTTTCCGAGGTTGGATTTGCTCAAGAAGCCGGCTGTGATGTATGCAAAGTTTTTCCCGGCGATGTACTCGGAGCCAATTTTGTAAAAGGATTAAAAGCTCCAATGCCATGGTCGAATTTAATGGTTACAGGTGGTGTAAAACCGGAAGAAACAAACCTTAAAACTTGGTTTGATGCCGGAGTTATGTGTGTAGGAATGGGTTCAAACCTCTTCCCTTCTGAAATGATAAAAGCAGGTGACTGGGCGGGAATAACAAAACTTTGCGCCGATGCAATTGCTATAGTGAAAAAAGTTCGTAAATAAAAATTATAAAAAAATCTAATTTCAAAAAACATGAGTAAAGTAAATGAAGTAACTCAAAAAATGTCGCAATACAGATGGACAATAGTTTCGTTGCTGTTTTTTGCAACTACTATCAACTATCTCGATCGGCAGGTTCTTTCTTTAACTTGGAAAGATTTTATTGCTCCTGAATTTCATTGGACCAATGACCATTATGGAACAATAACATCATTGTTTTCGATATTTTATGCTGCCGGTATGTTATTTGCCGGAAGATTTATCGATTGGATGGACACAAAAAAAGGGTTTCTTTGGGCAATATTTGTTTGGTCAATCGGAGCTGTTTTACATGCATTCTGCGGAATAGCCACTTCAGGTATCACTGCAGGAACATGGTTTGTAGGTTTTGAAGGCGCACGTGAAGCGATTGCAGGTGTACAAAATATTTCCCGGGTACTAAATGTAAGTGTAGCTCTGTTTGTTTTTGCACGTTTTGTACTTGCTATTGGTGAAGCCGGTAACTTCCCTGCGGCAATTAAATCCACAGCAGAGTATTTTCCCAAAAAAGACCGTGCACTTGCTACCAGTATTTTCAATGCAGGGGCTACAGTTGGCGCTTTGGCAGCTCCTGTTACCATTCCTGTTATTGCAAAACACTGGGGCTGGGAAATGGCTTTCATTGTGATTGGTGCGCTTGGATTTATTTGGATGGGGTTCTGGGTTTTCATGTATAAAAAACCTGATGTACACCCCAAAGTAAACAAAGCTGAATATGATTATATCCATCAGGACAGTGAAAATGAAAAAGTTGCAGTTGATGCAAAGCCACAACGAAAACTTACATTTATAGAATGTTTAAAATTCAAACAAACCTGGGCATTTGCTTTTGGTAAATTTATGACCGATGGTGTTTGGTGGTTCTATCTTTTCTGGACTCCGGCTTATTTAAGCTCGGTTTACGGATTGAAATCTTCCGATCCAAAAGCACAAATTGCACTCTTCGTACTTTACATAATAACACTTTTATCCATTATCGGCGGTTGGCTACCCAGTTATTTTGTTAACAAAAAAGGGATGAATCCTTACGCTGGACGTATGAAAGCAATGTTACTTTTTGCATTTTTCCCCTTACTTGCATTAGTTGCACAACCTCTTGGAGTATATTCTTACTGGTTCCCGATTATTATTATCGGTATTGCCGGAGCTGCTCACCAAGCTTGGTCGGCTAATATTTTCTCAACCATTGGCGATATGTTCCCCAAAAGCGCCATAGCTACTATTACCGGTATTGGCGGAATGGCGGGCGGTATTGGTTCGTTTCTAATAAATAAAGGTTCAGGTAAATTGTTCGACTTTGCACGCGGAACTACCCTTTTTGAAAACAAAGAAGTGGTAATGTCGCAGGAACTGTTGGAAAAAGGCGCAGAATATATTCGTCAGCCAATGCTTTTATTTGGTTTCGAAGGCGAAAAAGCGGGTTACTTCATTGTATTCTGTATTTGCGCGGTGGCTTACCTAATCGGTTGGGGTGTAATGAAAGCGCTTGTGCCGAAATACAAACCAATTGTTGTGGAATAAAACCCCCAAGCCCCTATCGCCTATAGTCGAGATAAATTGCGGGGGAGTTCTGGTGAAAAAAAGTTACATAGAATATCAGATGTATTCTTTTACTCAGAATTATTTATTTAAAAAAACCTGACAAAAGTTCTGTCAGGTTTTTCTTTAAAAAAATCATTTAGGGAATTACTAATTTATTTTTCAGCAAAGGATATTTTTCAATTAATTTTGCTTTTCGTTTATTCAAATTAGTTTTGAACACTTCAAATTCTTCCGATTCAGGAAAAAACGGACGGTGATTTAAATCGTTGTTCAGTTGTTTCACTTCCTGAAAATAATTCTGACTTTCCTTATCAAAATACGTTTCTGCAAACTTCTGCCAGATATATTGTACTGCTACAACTGAAGGATGAACCATGTCATCAGCAAAGAAGCGATAATCTCGTAATTCATCTAATAAAATCTCGTAAGCCGGGAAATAAAAAACGTTTTCAAATTGTGAACATAATGCATCAATTGCAAGCAGTAATACACTTTTGCTTAAATTGTTACCATGGGCGGTGTCTTTTAAATGCCTTACCGGACTAACGCTAAAAATAACTTTCAACTTTGGATTCGTTTTTTGAAGCTTATCAAAAAGCGTGGAATATGCGTTTACAATTTCATCAACGTTTAATCTTCTTCTGATAAAAACCGAACATGGCAATTTATGACAATTTGAAACAACCTGTCCCGATTCTTTTTCTTCGTAAACCCATGCGGTACCAAAAGTTAAGAGCAATACATTAGCATTCTCTATAAATACCGATGATATTTTAAGGCAAGCGTTAATTTTTTCAAGACAATGATCCGGTTTTGTATCCGAAAACTGACTGCTATGACTGAAACTGTTCCATAAACCGCGATGTACGAAAATATCCTTTTCAGTAAATTGTTTATTACTAATTAACATCTCTATGCTTTGCAATATCGACATGGGATTGTACAAAACTCCGAAAGGATTCACATCCACATCGAGATACATATCCTGCATGTTTTTGCCAATATTTTCGGCAAAACACGAACCTAATGACATTATCCGATGCTGATAATTGATGCTAAAAAAGGGTTTTGATATCTGAACTTCGGTACGAAAATTTTCCATAAAACAAAAATACTCAATTTTAAACACAAAAAAGCTCCATTGAGGAGCTTTTTACAATAAAAATGATTTTTTGAAAATTGCTATTTTGCTTCAGAGCAACATTTCTTTTCTGTTGATACTTCTTTTGCTGCCGAGCAGCAGGTTTTAACTTTGTCATTCGTTGCACTTTTATCGCAGGGTTTGCCTGTTTCAGAGCAACATTTCTTCTCCGTATCTTTTGCATTTTCGCCAGTACAGCATTTTTTATCCGATGTAGTTGTTTGGGAACAACATTTTGTTTCTCCTCCCTGTATCAGATTTCTTTTACAGCCAGATTCTCGTTCATTTGCGCAACCTGTGGTTTTATTTTGCGAACAACAACCATCGGCTTTAGCAACTGTTGCTATATATCCGATTTTCTTAAATCCGGCAATAAGTTTTTCAGGATTGGTTTTTTTGTCGTCGTAAGTTAAAACTACAGAGTTGGTTTTCAGGTCAACATCCATAGCTTTAACCCCTTTTTCAAAAGCTATGTTTTTCTCAATTTTCTTCTGACATGCTTCACAATGCATGTTTACATTAAATTTTGTTTTTACATTTCCGGCAAATAATGCTGCTACTGCAAAAAATGCAGTCAAAGTCAATAATAATTTAAATTTTTTCATTTGGATAAATAGTGATTTGTGAATTTGTGATTAGTGAAAATTCAAAATATTGTCTGAAAATAATTAATGAGCTTAACTTAACCCTTGATTATCCCGTTGAGGGGGTTGGGTGTTATTAATCTCTGTCGAGTGCCCAACGGAAACCGATATAAAATTTTCGTCCGTGCAAAGGTCCCCAAATCATGGAAGCATCAAAATTGTTACTTCCCGGATTTGCCACGTCAATAATCGGATTTATCTGTACAAAATTAGTCAAATTTTCAGAACCGGCATACACTGACCAAGTACGGAAATATTTGGTTATTTGCGCGTTAAGTACAGTATATGCTCCAAACTCACGCTCCCAAAGGGGGTTTAATACATCAGGGTCGGGCATACGTCCGCCACCGTTGAACTGTGCGGTAAAATCGTACTGCCATTTTTTAAGTGGCGACTGATAAGAAGCCGTTACAAGACTTTTGTACCGCGAAGTCAGTGGCTTTTCGCGCAATTGACCGTTAATGGTAGCTTTTACATCGTTTATTCTGTGTGCAGCAGTAAGTGTAAGTCCTTCTACAACTTCCATATTTGCCTCAATCTGCGCGCTTTGCGAGTACGATTTTCCCTGCAAATTGTAAAAACTTACCGCGTGTGGGTTCGAATCAATATCGGCAACCGTTTGTTGTAAAAAATTTGTAAAATAATATTCGGCTGTGATTGATAGTTCCTTATTTCCTAAATGAATAAACGATTGCGCGCTCGCACCCAGATTCCAGGCTTCCTCCATTTTGAGATTACCGGCAATATTTATCACTCTGTTACTCGCCAGCAGATAATTATTTTCAGAAAGCACATTTGGTGACCGGTAACCTTTGCCTGCACTTGCCCGAAAGATAAAATGCTCGTTTGGAGTATATTTAGTATGAATACGCGGTGTAACAAATGCTCCATAAAGCGAATTGTAATCGTATCTTAATCCGGCAAGTAAAACAAACTGCTCAACAGGGTGAAATGTATATTCTGCAAAAATACCGGGCACAAATTCCTTTCGGGGAAAACCGATGGTGGTTTGCGTTTTCATTTCTTCGTTGTAATTATCGAAATTAAAACTTGTTCCGGTTGATAATTTGTGCATTTCGCCGAAAGATGTCTGATAAATGAGGTTTGCATACAGGTTTTGCTGATTTCCCATGTATTTTTTTTGTCCGTAATGCGCATCCTGATTATGCAATGAACCGCTTACTATAAAACCTACACTTGTGTTTTTTTCGTGATTAAAAACATAACCGTTTTTCAGAAAAAATTCATATCGCTCTGTTTCAATTCCGATATGATAGGATTTATCAAGCGTTCCACCCATTCGTTTTTCCGACATTGCCCGTAAAAATACCTGCGAAATATAATTGCCATTGGTATAATACCAACGGTTTATAAAGTTATTCTGTTTCACCATGGGCATATCCATAAAATTATCGTTGTTTTCATCGAGTTCGAAAAATTCATCCGAAGCATGAAGCAAAATTCCAGTCGAAAGATTTTTCGATAATTTAACCGACGCATTCAGATTCGTTTCTACCCTACCTGCATCGCTTGCAAAAACATTAGCAGCAACAATTTCGCTGGATTGCGGTTTTTTATATTCCACGTTTATTTGCCCGGTAACTGCTTCGTAACCATTAATGACCGATGCAGTCCCTTTTGAAACCTGAATACTTTCCATCCACGGACCCGGAATATATCCCAAACCATAAGGAGCTGCAATGCCACGCAACGCCGGAATATTTTCTGTAAGCATTTGCACATAAGCGCCGGATAAGCCAAGTAACTTGATTTGTTTTGCGCCTGTAGCAGCATCGCTGTAACTTACGTCCACCGAAGGATTAGTTTCGAAACTTTCCGAAAGATTACAGCATGCAGCTTTGCAAAGCTCTTCTGAAGTAATTTTTTCGGTCTGAAGAACTGCTTTACGCGGTTTAATAGTTCCCGGTGACTTGGATACTACTGATAATTCACTCAGCTGTATGTTTTCGTTCAAAGTAACCTGAAGATTGTGCTCATTCTGATTCACTGTAACTGTATCAGGAGTAAACGCCACATTTGTGAATACAAGAATGTTTGTTTCTGCTACCAAATCGATAGTAAATGTTCCTTTATTGTCAGAAACAGTTCCTTTGTCGGTATTTAACCAAAAAATATTTACACCTTCTATAGGTTCCCCTTTTGTATTTTTAACTATACCTTTTACACTCGCAAAAAAGGGAACAGAATAAAACAAAATTAAATTGAAAAGTATTATATGTCCTTTAATCATAAGTAACAATTTGAGAAAAAATTGAATAAAAAAATTATAGCGTGGAATTAAAACTACATTCCTCGTAAAAAAATTAAAATTCAAAAGATTCTCAAATAATAAGTACGGATTTCAGGCTTAAAAGGTTTCTGCCCGATGAAGTTAGTAAAGGGGGGGGAAATTTCAGATAATAGATTTCAGTTTCAGATGCAATACTAACGAATTTATTTGCTTCAAATACTATAGCAACGAAAGAAAAAATCTGACCTGTAAGTATTTGATTGTTTACAGATAAAGTGGGTGTTTCAACATTAAAACGATTTACCGAGCAATGATCGGCGTGAGAATGTGTTAATGAATAGGTATTATCTTTATTATCATTGCTGTAGTGATTTGTTGAACAACACACATCACCTTCGTGCCTATGGACATCAGAACAAGAATGTGCAGCAACATATTCAATGCCTGCATCGCGGCAACCATTGCAGCAATAATTTATAATGTTAAAGCCCGAACCAGCTATAAGAAAATATGTAGCCAGCAAAAACGAAGTAATATGTTGGAAATACCGTATCATTTACGAAATTTGCACAAAGATAAATGCACAGAAACCGAAAATAATAACATTCAGCGTGTTTTTTGGATATTTTATCAATTATACGTGTAAAATTTATAATTTTGCACAACAAAATCAATTAAAAAAAACCAAATGAAACGAACATGACAAAATTTAATCTATTTTGACCCACAGGGGCATGATTAAATTTTGTTTTGTGAGTTCCATGTGACAAATAAAAAAAAATTATAAACACATGAAAATTAATTCTAAAACACTGTTTTTGAGCTTATTTATAATTTTAATTTTTAATTCATGTAAAAAAAATATTGTAGAATTAACTGAAAATAATTTTTCAACACGCCATTTTTTAAGTAAAGACACAACGCTGGGATCAATAAAAATATTTATTGAGACTGAAATTCCGGCAAAATTTAAATCGAAATCAGTACTCGATTCTATCAGAACAGTTATTATTAGTTCCTTATATGGCAACAATTATGTTAAATATCCAAACGATTCCCTTGCACAAAAATTTTCCGAGGAACTTATTAATGATTATGTGCTGACAAATTTACCAATGGTAGAAAAAATTAGCAATAAAAATGCTTACAGCTTCAATTTCGAACATGAATTGTATGGTTTTTCATTGTTAAGTGATAAATTTTTATTTTCGTATGGCATAAGCCGTTATGTGTGTATGGGTGGAGCTCACGGATTGAGTACACGCAATTTTTTTAATTTCGATTTAAACACAGGAAAATTACTAACAGAGGCTGATATTTTTACCGAAAATTATGATGAATCGCTGAAAGAACTGATAAAAACAAGAATTGTAGAACAAAGTGTGGAGGATTCGACAATGATTCCAATTTCAAATCTTGAAGATACGGATTATTGGGTGGATACGATTAAACCGAACGGAAATTTCTATATTACCGAAAGCAGTATCAACTATGTTTTCAATCCTTATGATATAGCACCTTATTCACTTGGTGAAACAGAAGTTATTTTACCATTCGACCGTTTAAAGGATATTCTGAAAAAAAACACAGTTATCAGTCATTTGATTGAAATTCAGGAAAACCCATGACATATAGTTCATTTTATAATCTACTTAAAACAAGGCGAAGTATTCGGAAGTTCGAAAAACGTGAAGTTGAGCAGGGAAAAATTGAATTACTACTCAATGCCGGCTTAATGTCGCCTGCTTCGAAAAGCCGGAACCCATGGGAGTTCGTTGTGATTACCGACGACGAAATGATGAAAAAGTTATCTTTGTCGAAAAGCCATGGAGCGCAATTTTTAGCCGAATGTCCACTTGGTTTGGTAATAATAGCCGACACCCAAAAAAGTGATGTTTGGATTGAAGATGCCTCAATTGCATCAATAATAATACAGCTACAGGCACATGATTTAGGGCTGGGCAGTTGCTGGGTACAGCTACGGGAACGTAAAACTTCTACCAATGAATCTTCAGAACAATATGTCAGAAAATTGCTGAATATTCCGGCTAATTATGCGGTATTGTGCATTATAGGTGCAGGATATCCTGCCGAAAGCAAAAAACCTTACGAAGAAAATAATTTAAGTTACAATAAAATTCATTATCACCAATTTTAATACAAAAAAATCACAATGGCTGCACAAAAAGACAATCGTTTGGCATGGGGAATTAGTTTGTTGTTTTTCGGACTACTTTTTTTTGTAAAACAACTTATGGTTTTTCCGCCTGAAATAGCAGATATCTTGTTCGATTTCAGAAATTATCCATTTATTTTAGGTGCAATTTTTCTTTTGACTCATAAAAATAAAAATATTGGTATTGTTTTACTGGTAGTTGGTGTATTATTCAGGCTTTCGGACATTATTTATTTCACACGCCATATTTCTGATTTTATCTGGCCAACGTTACTTATAATTGCCGGATTAATTGTAATTTTCAGTAAAAAATTCAAATAATTTTTTCTAACAGTTTCATAGTCAAAACCGCATGAATATTGTAATAATCGGTGCCGGGAATGTTGCCA
>CAZDSY010000001.1:0-81475 GCA_964508285.1 uncultured Paludibacter sp. | reverse complement strand
TGCGGAAAAACTCCGGAAAATGGACAGGTTCCGCATCGTATGGTTGGTCGTTTTCAAATCGTACGTTTGCAAATATCAATGATGGTAAAAGTTACGAGTTCGACTTTAACCGCCCGCATAGTTTCACCCTGAACGTAAACCGCGAATTAAAAAACAACTGGAACATGAGTGCGGTGTGGATTGTACAAAGCGGAACTCCTTTTACACCGGCGCTTGGCAAGTTTTACACTTTGAATCCTGTAACAGGAAAAACAAGATTGGAAATAATATATGGCGATAAAAATTCAGACCGAATGCAGGCATATCACCGATTGGATGTGGGCTTTAACCACACCGTAACAACCAAAAAAGGCAACAAAGCTGTTTGGACATATTCTATTTACAATGCTTATAATCGCATCAATCCTTTCGATTATTATTACGACAATGATAATATCACAAAAAATGGCAGAGATTATACCCGACCGCTGCAAATCTACAAAATAGGATTATTCACCATTATCCCAAGCATCGCTTACAAAGTATATTTTGATTACGGCAAAAAGCCAAATACAACTGCAAAAAAAGAAAAGAAGAAATTTGATTGGCTGTATTTTTAAAACCAACAAATTTTTCCAAGGTTTTGGAAATTTGGAAAAGTATATCTTAGAAAAATAATTTCCAAATTTTCTCGTTCATATTAAAACCTTTAAAAAAGTGATTAATATGAAAAATCAATCGAAAAGTTTATCCGGTTTTCTTCTGTTTATTCTGATTATTTTGTTCACTTCCTGCGACTCCGACATGTATCCCGTTGAAGTAGATTTATCGAAAGATTTTGTCCCCGAAGTAGTCATAAGTTCATTTCTCAATCCGGATTCTACGGTAAAAGTACTTGCAGGCTCAAATCAGATTGCATTTTCAAAAACTATAAAAATACAGATTAAGCTATAAGCTTAAATTGTAGGAATACTTGCAATCTTCAACAATTAAAATTCATCTCACAAACCATTTGTTTTGGCAATTCTACAAAAATAGCTTACCGGATTATGGCAAAATTTCATTAAATTTGCATATCATTTTATTGTAAAATATCTATAGTAATATCCTGCTCAACAGGGTTAATTATTAAAATCGTATATATCAATGGCAAAAGAATTTAAGTATCAGGACACATTCCCAATGGGAAAAGACAAAACCGAGTATTATTTGCTGACAAAGGATCATGTGTCTGTGTCGGAATTTGAAGGACAGGAAATTTTAAAAGTAGCTCCTGAAGGTTTAACAGAGTTAGCACGTGTGGCCATGCGCGATTGCGCTTTTCTTCTCCGTCCGGAACATCAAAAGCAGGTTGCGGCTATTCTTGCCGACCCCGAAGCCAGCGACAATGATAAATATGTGGCTGTAACCATGCTTCGCAATGCCGAAATTGCGGCAAAAGGCGTGTTGCCTTTCTGTCAGGATACCGGAACTGCAACTGTTTACGCTAAAAAAGGCAACAATGTGTGGACTGATGGCAGCGATGAGGAAGCGCTATCGAAAGGTATTTACCTTACTTATACCGAAGAAAACCTGCGTTACTCGCAAAATGCTGCGCTAAATATGTACGATGAAGTGAACACGGGCACAAACCTTCCCGCGCAAATCGACCTTGTGGCAAGTCACGGCAACGAATATAAATTCCTTTTTATTGCCAAAGGTGGCGGTTCGGCTAATAAATCATATTTGTTTCAGGAAACCAAAGCGCTGTTGAATCCCGTTTCGCTGGAAAAATTCCTGACTGAAAAAATGCGCTCACTCGGCACAGCTGCTTGTCCGCCGTATCATATTGCCTTTGTAATTGGCGGAACTTCTGCCGATGCGTGTATGAAAACCGTAAAATTAGCATCGACAAAGTATTACGATGAATTACCCACCGAAGGAAATGAACTCGGACAGGCATTTCGTGATGTGGAATTGGAGAAAACGATTTTGAAACGCGCTCAGGAATTGGGCATTGGCGCTCAGTTTGGCGGCAAGTATTTCGCACACGACATTCGCATTGTGCGTTTGTCGCGTCATGGCGCTTCGTGCTTTGTGGGAATGGGGGTTTCGTGCTCTGCCGACCGCAATATCAAAGCTAAAATTAACAAAGATGGAATTTGGGTGGAAAAATTGGAGGACAATCCCGGACAATATATTCCCGAAGAATACCGCAATGCCGGCGAAGGCAATGCCGTAAAAATTGATTTGAATCAGCCAATGAAAGAAATTCTTGCAACTTTGTCGCAATATCCGGTTTCAACTCGCCTATCATTGAACGGCACTATAATCGTAGGACGCGATATTGCGCATGCAAAACTCAAAGAATTGCTCGACGCCGGAAAACCGCTACCACAATACATGAAAGATCATCCTATTTATTACGCAGGTCCCGCAAAAACACCCAAAGGAATGCCCTCGGGTTCGTTTGGTCCAACTACAGCCGGTCGTATGGATTCGTATGTTGATTTATTTCAGGCAAATGGCGGAAGTATGATAATGATTGCCAAAGGAAATCGCACACAACAAGTTACGGATGCCTGTCAGAAGTACGGCGGTTTTTATCTTGGCTCCATTGGAGGTCCGGCAGCTATTCTGGCACAAAACAGCATTAAAAAAGTGGAATGTATTGCATATCCCGAACTCGGCATGGAAGCCATCTGGAAAATTGAAGTTGAGGACTTCCCTGCATTCATTTTGGTTGACGATAAAGGCAACGATTTTTTTAAACTGATAAAACCAAATCCGGTTTGTTAGGCTTCAACATAAATTTCTTTAAAAACGCAAATTCGGATTTTTTCCGGTTTGCGTTTTTTTTTGACTAAAAAATTGAACAATAGGATAGTTTTTATATTTTCCTAAAAATTAATGCAGAATTCATTATTTTATTAATTAAGAGCTCGAAGTTTGTTTATACTATTTTACCCGCCCATAAATCAGCTAATGAGGACTTTTACATAGCAAAAATGTTGATTATTTCTACAATCCACAAACTTCGATAACTCCTTTTGAGGGTTGGGAACGGAAGATAAAAGAATTGTTTTTTATAAACTAATTATGTTTACTGACTTATTTAATAATTTGATATCGAGAATGAACATTAAGTTATCGGTTTTACATATCCTGTTTATTCATTTGCTTTTAACATCATGTACTAAGAAAAATGAAATCAATTATTTACCTCCGAAAAATGCTAATTATACCGGCGAAAATGTAAACATTCGTTTAAAGTGCGGCGATGTGCTTGCAGGAACATTGACCTTTCCGAAAAACACCCATGAAAAGTTCCCCGCAATTATGCTGATAACTGGCAGTTCGGCACACGACCGCGACAATTCCCATCCTGATAAACCTTTAACGGCTTACCGCCCTTTCCGGCAAATTGCCGATAAACTTTCGTCGAACGGAATAGCAACCTTTCGCGTCGACGACAGAGGCGTTGGTGCTTCAAAAGGTGGCAATATCAACAAAATGACAACTGAAGAAAGAGCCTGTGACATTCGGGAATGTTTGCAGTATTTGAAAACAAGAAATGAAATTGACAGTATGTGAATTGGGTTGATAGGTTTAAGCGAAGGTTCATCCATTGCTCATATCATAGCTGATTCCGATAATTCGGTGAAACTGCTGGTACTGCTTTCGGGTATAGGTTCTAAAGGAAATGAAATCATTGAATTTCACGTTAAAAATGGATTAATTGATGGGGAAAAATTACCTGAACTTTTGAAATCGGACAAGAATCTGCAATTCCTCTGGAATTTCGACCCATTAAAAACTGCAAAATTGATTCAACAACCTACGCTTATAATAAATGGGGCAAAGGATAAAAATATCCCACCCGATGACGGATTGAAATTGTATTCATCAATGAAGAGCAATGGAAATCAAGATGTAAGAATTGAAATCCTGCCAAATTACAATCATCTTTTATTGAAAGAAAACGGGTATGAAAAAGAAATTGAAGACGTACACACAAAAAATAAAATCCCTGATGAGCTTTTAAATCTATTCCTTGCATGGATTAATAAGAATATTTGAATTATTCAACGAATTAGGCTTAAAAATAATTTTCATCGATTTTTGTGCAACTTCATGGCTAAAAGTACATTATAAGTTGTAGCAACGCCTTTGCTATTGGAAAAACCACTGATATTTGTTAGATTTGCTTGGTAAAACTGCAAAACTCACATAGTATCATGAAAACATCCATCCAATTTCTTCTTCTATTTCTTTTTGCGATTTCAACTTCTGGTTCACAAACCGAAACATTGTACCTTTCGGGCACAGGTTTGGGCGATGAAAAAATCTGGAAATTTTACTGCTCCGATGGCATGAACAGCAAAAAATGGAGCAAAATTAAAGTCCCCTCGCAATGGGAATTACAAGGTTTTGGCGAATACACTTACGGTCGGTGGTACAAAGCCGGATTGAAAAATCCGAGCATGGAATACGGACTTTATGAATACACCTTCAATGTACCCAAAAACTGGCAGGGGAAACAAACCGAAATCGTTTTTGAAGGAGCAATGACCGATACCGAAGTAAAAATTAACGGAATTTCAGCAGGAGAAACACATCAGGGTGGATTTTATCGATTTACGTACAATATTACCGACAAACTAAAATATGGCAGTCAAAACAAACTTGAAGTAAAAGTTTCGAAACATTCTGCCAACCGTCTTGTAAACGCTGCCGAGCGCCGTGCCGACTGGTGGCTTTTCGGAGGCATTTATCGTCCGGTTTATTTGGTAAACAAACCGGCGGTTAATATCGACCGTATTGCAGTAAATGCACAAGCCGATGGTAAACTTGATGCGGAAGTGTTCACCACTCCCCTGCCCGACAATTTTAAAATTGTTGCCAATATTACACATCCGAAAATGAAAATAAAATTTCCGGAACAAACCATTCAATTGCAATCGGGTGTTACAAAACACAATATTTCAGTAAAATGGGATGGCGTTTTAAACTGGAATCCTGAAAATCCGCAATTATACAATCTCACACTCGAACTAAAAAACGCCCAAAATCAGACTGTTCACACTTTTACCGAACGCATTGGTTTCCGCACAGTCGATTTTCGTCCGCAGGATGGCTTGTATGTTAATGGTGTAAAAGTAGTACTGAAAGGTACAAACCGACACTCGTTTCATCCCGATGGAGGACGCACTACCAATCCTGAAATCAGTCTGCAAGATGTTAAGCTGCTTAAAGAAATGAATATGAACGCAGTACGCTCACATTATCCGCCCGATAAACATTTTTTGGATATGTGCGATTCACTTGGTTTATTTTATATTGATGAATTAGCCGGTTGGCAGGATGCGTACGACACCGAAGTTGGTCTGAAATTGGTAAAAGAAACAGTAATCCGAGATGTAAACCATCCTTCGGTAATAATCTGGAGCAATGGTAACGAAGGTGGCTGGAATGAAAAACTCGACAAGGAATTTGCCAAATACGATCCGCAGAAACGTCATGTAATACACCCTTGGGCTGATTTTGACCAATTGGATACCCATCATTATCCGGCATATCAAACCGGCGTTGCCCGCTTTACAAATGGCTACAAAGTGTTTATGCCCACTGAGTTCGCGCATGGTTTATACGATCAGGGTAATGGCGCAGGCATGGAAGATTTTTGGCTGAAATATATGGAAAGCCCACTTTTTGCAGGCGCTTTCACGTGGGCTTATTCTGATGAAGCTGTAAAACGTTCCGATAAAGGGGGAAAACTTGATTCCGATGGATTCAATGCTCCCGATGGAATTTTGGGTCCTTATCGCGAAAAAGAAGGCAGTTACTACACGATTCGTGAAGTTTGGTCGCCCGTTCAGATTCGGAAGTTTATGATTACGCCTTCGTTCAACGGCGAAATTTTTGTAAGCAACGACTATCTTTTCAGCACGCTTGGACACCATAAACTTAATTACAGACTATATCAAATTAGTTCGCCAATAAATATTTCGAAAAAAACATTGATTGAAGAAGGCTCAATAGCTCTACCCGATATTTCGAGAGGCGAAACTGCAAAAGTTAAACTACCTGTTTCTGACAAATTTTTCACTGCAAATGTTCTCGAACTTGAAGCAATTGATGACGCCGGAACAGTGGTTTGTAACTGGACTTATCCGGTTCAATTAGTTGCAAAATATACTTCGGACGAATTTAAAAAAGCCGATTTATCTGGCAATGGCGCAACTTTTGAATTTGCTGACAGTCTTGTAACATTATCAGCAGAAAATATTAAAGTTCAATTTAATGTGAAAAACGGCTTAATTCATTCCTTACGAAACAAATGTGGTTATATTTCATTTACCAATGGTCCGATTGCAGTAGGGATGAAAATTAAACTGAAAGATTATAAAGTACGCCAGGAAGGAAAAAATTCAGTGTTGACATTTTATTATTCAGGCGGCGTTGATTCTATTCGTTGGGAAATGACTTCAGTGGGAATGTTGCACATGTCGGCTGTAATGCTCAATCGCGCTTCGGGTGGCACCGGTTTCGACGATTCGTTTATGCAGGAAAATATTACCAACTTCGGATTGACTTTTTCGTACCCTGAAAATAGAGTTATGGGCATGGAATGGTTTGGTCGCGGTCCTTATCGGGTTTGGAAAAACCGTATAAAAGGAACCAACTACGGTTTATGGAACAAGGAATACAACAACACCATTACCGGCGAAAGTTTCGAAAACCTCATTTATCCTGAATTTAAAGGTTATCATGCCAATATGTATTGGGCAACTTTGCAGACAAAAGAAAGTGTTTTTACTATTTACAGCGAAAGTGATGGTGTTTTTCTACGCGTATTCACTCCCGAAGAACCCAAAATGCGTCAGAATGGCGAAAATACTAATCCCGATTTCCCTGAAGGCGATATTTCATTCCTATATGAAATTCCTGCCATTCGCGATTTCAAACCCATTCCGCATCTCGGACCAAACAGTCAGCCTGCTTCAGTACGCATTAAAAAAGGCGATGAAGGCATCAGCATGAAGTTGTGGTTTGATTTTAGACCGAAATAAAAATATATACAACTAATCAGCCCCCCAACCCCTGCCCCCTAACCCCTTCAAGGTGGAATAAGAAAGGGAGCTCTGGAGCGTAACAGTAAGTTAACTTGTATCAGCGAGGTCTTTTCTATTTACATTTAGATTAAAAAACTATCATTTTTTTAATTAAAAATCGCATTTACAAATACCTTTGTAGGTGCTGAGTAGTAAAGTACATTTGTATTTTGTGTTTTAACAATTTACAAAATAAATATTTACTTTTTCATTTGATACTTTAGAATTACAATTATATTACACATAAATTTCCGTTTAATTAAGTTTTTAATTTGATGGTAACATAAATTTTAAAAAATGAAAACTTCAATTCTTAAAAAATTAGCATTACTCTCCATCTTTTTCACCTCTTTACTCCCCCTTCAGGGGGTTGAAGGGCAAACTTGGCCTTCCATTACTCCCGATTCCAAACCCGGTAGTCGCTGGTGGTGGTTGGGTAGCGCTGTGGATCAGAAAAATCTGACCTGGAATCTGGAAGAATATGCCCGAACCGGAATTGGATTGGTAGAAATTACACCCATTTACGGTGTGCAAAACAACGATGCAAATAACATCCCGTTTCTTTCGGAAAAATGGATGAAAATGCTCGAACACACGATAACCGAAGGAAAACGTCTTGGCATACAAACCGACATGAACACCGGAACCGGATGGCCTTTTGGCGGACCTGAAGTGAGCATTGAGGATGCTGCATCTCGATTAATTGTAAACGAATATAAGGTTGCGGGCGGAACCGTTTTTAATCAGAAAATTGTACCCGATGATAAAAAGCAAAACCCCGTAGCAAAGCTTCAACGCCTGATGGCTTACAGCAAAAATAAAACGCTGAATCTCACTTCGAAAGTTGATACTGATGGCATTATCAATTGGAAAGTTCCTAAAGGCGAATGGACTTTAATTGCGGCTTTTAACGGGAAAACTTTTCAAACCGTAAAACGTGCCGCGCCAGGAGGCGAAGGTTACGTAATGGATCATTTTTCGGCGCCGGCAGTTGCTCGCTATTTTGACCGTTTCAGCAAAGCGTTTGAGAAAGCAAATATTCCATATCCAAATTCATTTTTTAATGATTCGTACGAAGTTTATGGCGCCGACTGGACATCCGACTTTTTCGAACAATTTGAAAAACGTCGCGGTTATAAACTCGAAAATTACCTTCCTCAGTTCCTTTCGAAAGTTAGAACTGACACCACACGACGAATTGTGGCTGATTATCGTGAAACAATTTCCGATTTACTGCTTGAGAATTTTACACAAAAATGGACTAACTGGGCACACGTGCATGGCAGTAAAACCCGTAATCAGGCGCACGGTTCGCCCGGAAATCTGATTGATTTGTACGCCACGGTTGACATTCCCGAATGTGAAGGTTTCGGACTTTCAAATTTTAATATTAAAGGTTTACGAACTGACTCTTTAACACGCAAGAACGATTCAGACCTTTCTATGTTGAAATATGCATCATCGGGAGCGCATATAAGCGGAAAAAATTATGTTTCCAGCGAAACTTTCACATGGCTTACCGAACATTTCCGTACTTCGCTCTCGCAGTGCAAACCCGACATCGATTTAATGTTTGTGGCAGGTGTGAATAAAATGAATTTTCATGGTACAACTTACTCGCCCCGCGAAGCTGCCTGGCCCGGCTGGAAGTTTTATGCTTCTATTGATATGTCGCCAACCAACAGCATCTGGCGCGATGCTCCGGCTTTGATGGATTATATTTCACGCTGTCAGTCCTTTCTTCAAATGGGCAAGCCCGATAATGACTTTCTGGTTTATCTGCCCGTTTACGATGTTTGGGACGAACAAAGCGGTCGGTTACTCCAGTTCGATATTCACAGCATGGAAAAACGCATGCCAGAATTCATTCACGTTGTACATTCCATTTATGCCAATGGATACGATGTGGATTATGTTTCCGATAAATTTATACTTTCTGCCCTCTGCGAAAATGGTGAAATTGTTACTGAAGGTGGCGCACGTTACAAAGCGCTGATATTACCATCGGTACAAAAAATGCCCGAAACTACACTGCAACATATTGCTGATTTGGTAAAACAAGGTGCAAAAATCGCTTTTCTTGGTCGTTATCCGGTAATGATTCCGGGTTTTGCGAAACAAAAAAGCCGTCAGAGACAATTTGATAAAGCGCTGAAACAATTGGTAATGACAACAGATTTTTCTGTTACAAAAGTGAATACACTTAAAAACGGAAAAGTTGTAACCGGAACGGATTATAAACAAACATTGGATGCTTTGGGCGCTACAGCGGAAGAAATGGTAACAAAGTACGGTTTGCACTTTATCAGAAGAATGAATGAAACGGGTCATCATTACTTCGTTACGGCGCTACACGATAAAGATACAGATGGTTGGATTTCGCTTTCAGTGCCTTTTAAATCAGTACTTATTTTTGATCCTGTAACCGGAGAAACAGGCAAAGCGCTTGTGGATGAAAAAGATGGAAAACCTAAAGTGAAATTGCAATTAAAATCAGGAGCATCACTTATTCTGAAAACAATTACAAACGAAAACGTTGATGTAAAAACTTGGCAATACGAAACTGAAAAACCAGCCAATGTAATTGAGCTGAAAAATTCGTGGAAATTGCATTTTATAAACAGCTATCCAGAGGTGAAAGATACTTTGTGCTTGCAAACGCTTAAATCTTGGACTGAAACCGGCAACGAATTACTGAAAATAAACATGGGAACAGGCGTTTACGAAACTACTTTTACTATCGACAAATTAAATGCGGGCGCTTTGTACGTCATGCAATTGGGCGATGTGCGCGAAAGTGCGCGGGTATTTGTAAACGGGAAAGATGCTGGCATAGTATGGGCAGCACCATTCGAGAGTAGAATTGGTAAGTTTCTGAAGCAGGGCGAAAACCATTTGCGCATTGAAGTAACCAATTTACCTGCAAACCGCATTGCCGATTATGATAAACGAAAGGTGAAATGGCGTATTTTCAACGAGATAAACTTTGTGGACAGAAATTATAAAGCAACCGGTTATGCACACTGGCAACCTATGGAAAGCGGACTTTGCTCGCCGGTAACGATTGAAGTTTTTGAATAGAAAAGAATGGAAACGGAAGAAATGGAACGCAGATTAAGCGGATTTGGCGGATAAAACTGATAAAAATGAAAAGATTTTTTTTCTGATTATTTGCTTCGTAAAATATTTTCAAAATCTGCCATTATCCGCCTAATCCGCTTAATCCGCGTTCTATTATTTAAACTTTGATCAATCGTTATATTTCAATTTTATTAAAATTATGAAAATCAAAATCAATATTTTTCTTTATTTTTTCTTACTTACTTTTTACAATATTTCCGCTCAGGATCCGCGGGAGCGTACTTATCAATACGAAATTCTTGAACCACGCCACGAGCCGAAACCCCTCGTAAAAGGATTTGCTAAGGAGAGAATTGTTGAGAAACTTAATCGGGGATTAACGGCTACAATTTCACAGGATGGTAAGGCTGTTTATCTTGGTTGGCGTTTGCTGAATACCGATGCTCCACAAACTGCTTTTAATATTTACAGAATTGTAAACGGAAAATCACGCAAAATCAATGCAAAACCTGTCATCACAACTACTGATTTTACAGATTTTCAACCCGTAAATGGAATTGCGCAATACAAAGTTTTACCTGTGGTAAACAAAAAAGAAACAGGAATAGCTGAAACTGTTTCGGTGGACTTCAAAACGCTTAAAAATTATACATCCGTTAAAATAAATGCATTAGAACGCGTCGGAAAACTTGCTGTTGCCGATTTGAATGGCGATGGTACATACGACTTTATCGTCCGCACTCCCGAATCGAATGTTGATCCGGGAATGCCTGCCGATATAACCGGAATCACCTACAAAATATCTGCTTACCTGAGCAATGGCACTTACCTTTGGACGTACGATTTGGGTTTGGGAATTGAACCGGGTGTGTGGTACTCTCCTTTTATGGCTTACGATTTTAACGGCGATGGTAAAGCGGAAGTTGTGCTGAAAGCTGCCGGCAACGATTATAAAAAAAATGAAAAATGGCGCATTTTTGCCGGCAGCGAATACCTTTTGGTGCTCGATGGTATGACCGGAAAAGAAATTGCTCGTGCTGACTGGCCTGAACGCAATTTCCGTTATGGCGATGTAAACCGTCAGAACCGCAACCAGATTGGAATGGCTTATCTCGATGGAAAAACGCCCTGCATACTTGCGGCACGCGGTACTTACAAACTTATGGTGGTGGATGCATGGCAACTGAATGGCAATAAACTCGAAAAAATCTGGCGCTGGGATGGAGATGAAGAAAATCCTGTAGTTCGGAGTCAGGGTGCGCATAATATGGTTTGCGGCGATGTGGATGGCGACGGACGCGATGAAATTTTACTCGGTTCGTGTATGCTCGATGATAATGGCACACTGCTTTGGTCGGTGGGCTTGGGACACAGCGATAAAGCTTATCTCACACAAATTGACCCGACACTGGAAGGAATGCAGGTTTTTCTGGTATCGGAACCATGGCAAACCGATGGACGTGGCGTTATGGTTGCCGATGCAAAAAGCGGAAAATTGATTTGGAAAATCGGTGAACCAACTTATCACGTAGGCGATGGTATGGTTGCTGATTTCGATCCGGCGCAACCCGGACTGGAATGTTTTGCCAGCGAAGATCAGAAAGGCGGCAGTAATGCAAAATATTTGTTGAACTCAAAAGGTATAAAATTAAATACAAGCAACGACGATGTTCCTGATTGCCGTAACTGGGTTTGGTGGGATGCCGATTTGCTGCGCGAAACACTTACCATGGATTTCGGACAAAGGCCGGAGTCGCGACCGGACGAAAACGAAACACCGGAAGCAAGAAGGGAACGTTTCAGACGCAGATTTGATGCAGGCATGAAAATTTCTAAATTCAAAGAAAACTCACTTACCGACAGCATTAAAGGAAGTATAATGATGATTGCCGACATTTCAGGCGACTGGCGCGAGGAAATAATTACAGTTTTGCCGGGCGAAATACGTATTTATCAGACCAATATTCGCGCCGTCGACCGACGTGTAACATTGATGCAGGATCCAATTTACAGAAGTTACGTACTACAGCGTTCGCAGGGTTATCCGCAAAGTCCGGTAACGGGATATTATTTGGGAATAAGATAGAAATTTGAAGATTTGTCTCAACACTTCTAAACTGAAGAATTATCCCACAACTCATGATTTGATAATTTTCTTATATCTACATCATTATTAATCTTTTACATTTTTATTTCAAAATATTTTCAATTTAAAATCACCGACTTTTGCAAAAAAATATCAACAAAAAATTCAGAAATAATAATTTCAATTCTCAATAAAAATGAACAAAATGGTTTTTAAATCTCAGATCAAAAATTTTGCTTTAATATTTTCTGTTTTTCTATTTTCAGCAATAACATCCTGTAATGCAGTTGGAAACAAAAACTACAAATATGAATATCTTTACAAAGATCTTCCGTTTGATATGCCGCGTGTGCATGCTCCGAAATTTCCGAAATATACAGTTTCGATAACCGATTTTGGCGCTGTGGGAAATGGTAAAGACCTTTGCACTGATGCTTTTGCCAAAGCAATTGATGCAGTAGCTGCGAAAGGTGGTGGAACCGTAAATGTACCTCTCGGAGTTTGGTTTACCGGACCCATTGTGTTTAAAAGCAATATTAATCTTCATCTTGACGCCGGTGCGATTATTCTTTTCTCGCCCGATAAGGATTTGTATCCGATAGTTGAAACATCGTTCGAGGGATTGGATACAAGACGTTGTCAGTCGCCGATTTCAGGACGTGATCTTGAAAATATTGCGATTACCGGAAAAGGGGCGATTGATGGCAATGGTCAGTATTGGCGTCCTGTAAAAAAAGAAAAAGTTACTGAAAGGCAATGGAAACTGATTGTAGCGCGTGGTGGTGCATTCAAACGCGATGATTACTGGATGCCATCTGCCGCTTATGTTAAGGGCGATAGCATAGCCGATATGAACGTACCCCGAAACTTGAAAACAAATGAAGAATGGTTGGAAATCCGCGATTTTCTACGCCCTGTCATGGTCAGTTTTATCAGCTGTAAAAATTTGCTGCTCGAAGGTGTGATTTTTCAGAATTCACCCGCGTGGAATTTGCATCCCCTAATGTGCGAAAACGTTATAATTGATGGCATAACTGTTCGTAACCCGAGTTTCTCGGCAAATGGCGATGGATTGGATTTGGAATCCTGCAAAAATTCGCTGGTAGTAAGTTCTTCGTTCGATGTGGGCGATGATGGCATTTGTATCAAAAGCGGGAAGGATGAAGATGGTCGCCGCCGTGGAAAACCATGCGAAAACCTGATTGTAAATAACTGCACAGTATTTAAAGGACATGGCGGATTTGTAGTTGGCAGTGAAATGTCGGGTGGAGTGCGGAATGTAAAAGTAAGCAATTGCCAGTTTTTAGGCACCGATGTTGGTTTGCGGTTTAAAAGCCGTCGCGGACGAGGAGGAACGGTTGAAAACATTTATATCGAAAACATTGGAATGTACGATATTGCCACTGAAGCGCTGCTTTTCGACCTTTATTACATGAATAAATCGGCAGTGGAAGTGCTCGAAGCCGGAATGGAAGCCGCAATAAAACGTGAATTGCCTCCAGTGGACGAAACTACGCCAACCTTTCGCAACATACACGTGAAAAATATCCGCTGTAGCAATGCCCGTCGCGCAATGTATTTCAACGGTTTACCCGAAAATCCTATCGAAGGAATTCATGTGGAAGATGCAAAAATCACATCAAAAATTGGAGTAGAAATCAAGGAAAGCAAAAATATTGTATTGAAAAATATTGATATTATTGCCGAATCAGGTCCGGCAGTAAAACTCGAAAATTACGAAAATGTAACAATTGAAAATGTAAGCGGAGAGATAGTGAGATAAAATATTTTCGAATTAATTGATTGAGGATGTCTCAAAAGATTTTTTTGAACGCAAATTACACAAATCTTCACAAATTTCATTATTTTGCATTTTTGTAAATATCAGAATTATAATCAATTACAATTTCTATTAATTTGCGTTTATTTACGTAATTTGGGTTCTCCTTGTTTTTGAGACATCCTCTATTTTGCTGTTCTGTTCTTCTATTTATGAAGAATTTCTTCACTATCAGAAGCAATTTATAAAAAATTCATTCCTTTAATTTCTGCAAATATTCAGTAGGAGTTACTCCAAACTCATCTTTAAAACTCTGACGGAAATGTCCTGCGCTGTTCATTCCCACGCGGTACATAATTTCGTTGATGGTATATTTCCCGGTTAACAGAAGTTGTTCTGCTAATTTCATGCGCACTTTGCGGATAAATTCATTGGTGGTAAGGTCGGTAAGCGCTTTTATTTTACGGTAAAGCGAGGAGTGACTCATGTTCATCATCGAAGCAATTTGTGAAACACTAAGGTCTTCGAGTTCAATATGTGTTTCAATGATATTTGTAACTTTCTCGATAAAATCCTTGTCGAGCTGACTGGCTGAATCGTGCAAAAGCTGCTTCTTGTTTTTAAAAGCGGTAGCTGCTTCATTCAATTTCGGACGGGTTTGCAAAAGATTTTTAACCCTGCTTTTAAGTAAATTCCCACTGAAAGGTTTGGTCATATATGAATCTGCTCCAGCATCGTAACCATCAGCTTTATCCTGTACCGAAGTTTTTGCTGTTAGTAGAATAACCGGAATATGCGATGTAAGCACATTTTGCTTGATATGCCGGCAAAATTCCATACCATCCATTACGGGCATCATAATATCGCTAATAATGATATCCGGTGTTTTTTCACAGGCTAAATCGTAACCGGCTTTACCGTTAATTGCCGTCAACAAATCATAATTTTCTTCCAGACAATCGCAAATATATTCCACAATTTCCTCATTATCTTCAACAACCAATACTAATGGTTTTTGATCTGTTTCGGGTTCATGATAATCGTCGGTAATTTTATCTGTTGTTTCCAAATGAATTGCATTAGGATAACTGTTGTTACGTAAAAACCTGACTGTAAATGTTGTTCCTTTATTTATTTCGGAATTTACCGAGATATCCGCTTCATGCAAATCGACCAGATTTTTAACAAGCGACAAACCAATTCCTGTTCCCGCAACCTGATTCGGACGGTTTTTTGCCTGATAATAACGATTGAATACTCGTTCCAATTCTTCTTCTGATAACCCAATACCGGTATCGCGTACACTCACTTCTACATATTCAACATTCGATTCGACTGTTTCCCGAACAATCAGCTCAATTCTTCCTTCGTTTGTATATTTAAATGCGTTGGTGATCAAATTATCCAAAATCAATGAAATAATTTCCTGATCGAAAAAAATTTCAATCGGCTTTTGTGGAAGAATTATTCTGAAATCAATAGTTTTCTTAAGGTAAAGTTCCTTGTAACGCAATCCAATTTCATATATATGCGATATTAAATTTGCTTTTTTTACTTTCAGAATACGGTTATTGGTTTCGGTTTTGCGGAATTCGAGAATCTGATTAACCAAATCGAGTAATCGGTTGGCGACTCTTTGAATGGAATTTATTTTAGTCAACAACTTTTGATCCAATGACTTATCTGCTACAATATCTTCCAATGGTCCGATTATGAGCGTCATAGGTGTGCGCAATTCATGCGCTATATTGGTAAAAAAACGCATTTTTTCCTCGTTTAACGCTTGTTCCTGCTCATGATTTCTTTTTTCGAGAATCAAGGAGTTTTCCAGTTTCAACCTGTTCTTGTAAAACCTGACAATAGAAATTGTAAGAAAAACAGCTAAAACGAAATAAATTAATTTTGCCCACCAGGTTAACCAAAATGGCGGATGTATAATAATCGTGATTTTCGCTTCCTGATCATTCCAGTCTTTATTCTGAATACGTGCTTTAAGGCTGAAAACATACTTTCCATGACGTAAATTACGGAATGTCAATTGTTTTTCTTTTCCAATAAAATACCAGCTATCGTCAAGTCCCGACATCTGATACATAAATTCCACTTTGTTGTTCAATGAATAATCGAGGACATTGAAATTAATCTGAAGTGAATTCTGAGTATAATTCAACTCTGTAACATCCTGAAAAGGGATATTGTGAAAATCGGTAATAAATTCTTTCGATTTATCCACCACCATAAATGAAGTAATCTGTGGTTTCAGAAATTCTATATCTCCATCGGTGGAATGTTGATCGAAAAAAGTAATTCCATGCTGACCGCCAAAATAAATCTCACCGGTTTTAGTTTTTGCAACTGTACTTTTCTCGTAATCGCCGGCGGCAATTCCATCTGAAATAAAGTAATTCAGCACCTTATTATTTTTAATATCAATTTTACTTATTCCATTGATAGAGCTTACCCAAAACTCATCGGGGTTTTTTCCCTCCGAAATGGCAGAAAAGTTATTTTCAGCAAATCCATCTTTTTTACCGTATCGCTTGTAAACTTTAGCATTAGCCGAGCTAAACATAAACAAATCGTTTTGTGTAGCAATCCACATACGGTTCTGTGAATCTTTATAAACATGGTTTACAGCATAAAAATCAAAGTTTCTGCCTATATCGTTAACCAAGGTAAAATTCACGTCGAATACCTGCAGAGCGCCTATAAGCGAACCCACCCATATATTTCCGTTATTATCTTCACAAAAAGTGCGGATATTATTATCATTCAGTTCCGAATTTTGAGTTGAATAATGTCTGATTTGACTAGTTGCAATATCGTAAACATAAATTCCTCCATCAGTACCAATCCAAATTCGGTTTTTTGAATCACAGAATAAATAGAATATCGATGTATTGGAGGCTGGTGATAAAGGAACATTGGATAATTTCTGAGACTTTTTATTGAACTGGTATAATTTACCTTCAGTAGAACCAATCCATAAATTATTTTGCTTATCCATACAAACCGAACGAGCATGCAGCGGCATTTCGGGACTTGAAATATTTCTGATACTTTTAATTTTGTTTTCATGGTCGTACAGGGCAACACCACCAAATACATTTGCTACCCATATTTTATTATCGTCATCGGAGCATAAACCTACAACAGAAGTATGATCAAGACTATTTTGATTCCCTTTAAAGGGCAGGTAGTTTATTTTCTGAAAAATTTCTTTTCGGTTACTGATAAAATTCACACCGGAAATAAAACCTCCAGCCCAAAAATTCCCGTAAGAATCCTGAAAAAGCGCCTGAACCGAACCACCTGACAAGCCATCGTCAGTGTTGGATTCTCCAATACGTTCAAAAAAAACCTTATCTGGATTTATCTCAGCCTGCAAAGTATTCAAATCAAGTATGCTGATACCATTTCCTTCTGTTCCAATCCACAATTTATGATCAGGTGTTTCCACAAAACTTTTTATAAAATTTCCTGAAAGACTGCCAATTACACCAAATTTATTTCGGAAGTTTATAAACTTCAGAGTTTCCGGATTAAATAATGCCAAACCGTTTCGTGTACCAACCCATATTCTTTTCCGCGAATCCTCAAACAAACAGGTTACAGTATTATCGCACAGTGAAACAGGATTACCAGAAATATTTCTGAAATTAACTGCCGTTCTTTTTTTTAAGTCGATTATGCTCAAACCATCAACTACATGTCCCACATAAAGCATTCCTGCATTAGTGTGTATCACGTACCAGTTGTAATTTGAAACTAATCCTTTTATGTTCGATTGATTGAAATGAGTGATTTTGCCTGTTTTACGGTCAATCATTTCAATGCCGGTGGAGTAAGTTGCAAGCCAAATATTTCCTTCGTTATCAGCACTAATGTGTGTAATACCATCGGAAGTCAGTGAACTTGTATCGTTAGGATTGTGCCGGTAATGTATAAATTTATGCGTTTTGTAGTTGTATGCATCTAATCCGTTTTTTTCGCTCGCAATCCAAACCACATCCTCCTTCGGATCCGGGAAAACATAATTCAGAACATTGCTGCAAATACTGTTAGGATCATTTTCGGAATGTCTGAATATTTGAAACTTATTACCATCGAAACGGTTTAGTCCATCTTTGGTACAAATCCACATAAATCCATCTCTATCTTGAGTTATGCTGATTACATTGTTATTTGAAAGTCCATTTTCGGCAGTGAGACTTTTAATGTTATAGCAATATAATCCGGTACTATATGCAAATATGTAAAGTAGAATAAAAAATGATTTTCTCATACTGTAAATTAGTACATTTAAATTTCAAAGATAAATTAAAATCATGGCAAATTTTACAGTTTAAACTCAACTTGCTTAAATTTTGACTTCTGATTGACGAATTTCCAACCTTCGAAAATGAATAAATTACTGATATTTGCTTTTAGAAATTAATCAACATTATTCATCAAATAAACTCATTATACCATGTCATCAACATTTTCAGATTTCATTTCGCAAGCAACACATATTGCCAGAAAAAATATGTTTGCAGAGAAATATACAATTTCAGAGTTTGCGACTGAACTCGCTGTGAGCAAATCAGCATTGAACAAAAAAATGAAACTTCTAACAGGTCAGACTCCTAACGAGTTTATTGAAAACATTAAACTAAATTATGCTCAAAAATTAATTACAGAAACTGATTTAAGCGTTAAGGAAGTTGCTTATTCTTCAGGTTTTAACGATCCTAAATATTTTGCGCGAAGATTTAAAAAAGTTTTTGGACTCACGCCTAAAGAGTATAAAATTACCACAAAGAAAAAATTTGATATTTTCTGGAATTATTTTGTAATGAATTAAATTTGTACAAATCCTGCAAAGGAACATTTAGGAGAAACGTTTCATTCAAATTATATCAGAATAAATTCAAAATAAATTTTGTTCTCGTTAATATTGAATTTTATTCAATATCTTTGAAATGTAGTTTGATTTAGTAATGCACCTGAAACACACAGCATGCAGCTCAATTTCAACTACATTATCAGTTAAAATTTCGTCAAACCATGAAAATATCCTTATATAGTTTCACATTTCTATTTATAATATCTAGCTTAACTATTGCTCAGATACGTACTGGTAGCACTGCTGATTACTTAGTGGCACAACCAGCCGCCGACCGAAATGTGTTTTTTGACATAACTGCTCAAGGTGTGAGCAAACCTATTATTTGGGGACTTGATCTTGCATGGCTCAGCAGAGATAATGTAGTACGTGGGATGGCATTTATGGGTGCTGACAAAGTTGACATTATAAGATCATCATTTACTCCCACTGATTCACTCATAAACGGAAATTTAAAAACAACTGAACTCGGGCGTTTAAACCAACGTTTAAATATTATAAGTTTGTTGCCATCAAAAACCGCTGTAATGCTTAACTGCGACCATCCTTCGGTTCATACATGGTACAAAGGCAGACCCGAACGCTGGGCACAACTCATAGACGTTACAACCCGCTTGCACCAAGAGCGTGGAAGACGTGTTATTTCAGTTGCACCTTTCAACGAACCTGATTACACTGCAACCGGTCAAGGTAATTTGACCGATTTTTATAATATAGCCGGTGAACTTCGAAAAATTCGCAGATTTGATACCATCCGCATTTCAGGTGGCAACACTTTGAATTGCGATCAGGCACTCAATTGGTACAATCAACTTAAAGACAGACTTAATGAAGGCAATACCCATCAATTAGCCGGGAGTTTTGATAATTATGCCAACTTTTATCAAACAGTACGGGCAAACGGACATCATGCTACCAATGACGAACTGCACAATGTGATGGAAGCAATGGTTGGAGTAGAATATGGTTTGCAAACGGGCATTTGGTGGGGAACAGCCGAATATGCACGCGGTGAATTTGTAAAAGCCAGTTATGGAAAACGATTGGCGTATGCAGAACATCGTTCTAACTGGACTGCAGCCTCAGTTTATCGCACTCCCGAAGGAAAAGTTCAGGCATTCGGTGGCACTTCCGAACGTCAGGCTGTTACTACAACTTATCGTTTTTTTTCGAAAGACAGAGATCTTTATTTCGATGGTTATGGACCACAACGCGAATATATTATGACTTTGCCCGGAGGGACAGGTTATCAAACCGGACAAAGCAATGCTGAAAGAGTGGTAAATATAACATGGGGCGATGATATTCAACCGGTAATTGATGGACGTTATGTACTTGTGAACCGTAATAGCGGCAAAGTAATGGAAGTTGCATCAGGTTCAGCAAACGCAGGAGCCAATGTCAGACAAAATGATTATTCCAATCAAACGTATCAACAATGGTACGTACAACCAGTAGATGCACGTATTGGTGGCGACTTCAGCTATTTTACTATTGTTGCCGTGCACAGCGGAAAGGCAATAGATGTATTGAACTGGTCGCTCGATAACGGAGGAAATATCATTGTATGGGACAAAGCATTCGGAGGAAACCAGCAATGGTATCTGGAATACGCAGGCGATGGATGGTTTTATATTCGTAGTCGTCATAGCGCTAAATGTCTCGAGGTAGCAAATGCAAGCACTTTAGCCTTAGCCAACATACAACAGAATCAGGTAAACGGAGGTTACAACCAAATGTGGCGCTTTCAGCCCATCGATGCGCCAATTGAGTTTAATCCTCCAACATACCCTAAACAGTTAAGAACTACACCTCAGGCAACATCTGTCAGACTTGATTGGGATGCTGCACAAGAACCGGATGTAGCGGAATATACAATTTTCAGGGCTGACAGCGAAGATGGTCCTTTGAACACAATCGGTCGTAAAGTAAAATCGAATTCTTTTGTTGACAATAGTGTTGAAAAAGGAAAAACATATTATTATACTGTAAAAGCAGTAGATAAATCGCTAAACAGTTCTACTTTTGCAAACAGAGTTTCAGGCAGAGCTGAAGGAAGTACTGATATGATTGCTTATTTAGGATTTGATGCTGACACTTCCGACAGTACCCGACATTTAAATCACGCAGCCGGTAACAGTACCATAACTTTTGTTGAAGGAAATAAAGGCGGAGCAGTTTCGCTTAATGGCACAAATGCTTTCTTACAGTTGCCCTACAATATTGCTAATCATGAAGAAATTACGGTCGCAACCTGGATTTATTTTCGTGGAGCTTCGGCATGGCAACGTATTTTTGATTTTGGCAACGACCAAAATGAATACATGTATCTTACTCCTCGAACCAATGTTGCACAGATGCGTTTCGCTATTAAAAAAGATGGCGTTGAGCAGGCACTAACCGCCCCTTCAATCCCCTATTTCAAATGGACACATATTGCTGTAACCATGGGTACTTCAGGTGTTCGGTTATATATCAACGGCGTACAGGCTGCTGAATCGAAAATGATTACGATTAGACCTTCAGATTTTAAACCGATACTGAATTATATTGGACGTAGTCAAAATTCAACAAACCCTTTATTAAGTGCTTATCTCGATGATTTCAGAATTTACAACTACGAACTTTCAGCAGAAAATATTGCAAAAATTGCGGGGGTGTTTTCATCAGTTGATAATATTAAACTTAACAATGTTTTGACAGTTTGGCCTACACCCGCTTCGGATGTATTAAGAATAAATTATAATGGCTATGTTAATGGTGCAAATGCCGAAATAATTTTATGCTCATTAAATGGTAAGCAGATTTTGAGACAAAAAGCCGATGTTGGTTCAAATACCGTAATGAATATTTCTTCGTTGCCCGATGGGGTTTATTTATTACGCTTTATAAACCAAAGCGAAACTTATACTACAAAAGTTGTAATTGCAAGATAAAACGACCGAGGCTATGGGCTTTTAACTTTCGTCCATTACAGTGCATTCTTCTTTATTTTTCTATTATTGTATCTAACAAGGCAATTAAGAAAATAAAATTTTTACCTCTTTATCCGCCAAATGATTGAAATTATCCACTTTTATTCATTTTGGATAAGCTAATTTTGGAATCGGTTTTAATTCGGGTTTATTTGAATTAATTTCCGATTTTTTTTCAACTAGTTTATTTCAGTTCAATCATTTTATATTCTTTCACCTTTAAATTCAATTATCATGAAAAGAAAATTACTTTCATTACTTTTTGTCGCTACACTTATTTTGGGTGCACATGCGCAAACTTTACTTTACTCAAACGATTTTGAAAGCGGCTTAAACGGGGCTACAATTGTTGGAAACGGGATATTAACTGCTTCCGGAAATGTTAATCATGGTCAGGTTTTTCACAATTCAGCAGACGGACAAGCAATCCGTACGAATTATCTTCTTTTGCCAAACAACATTTTTGCTGATTTACAGGCTTCGGGTGTAAAAGGTGCTACTATTTCGTTCTGGGTAAACAAGGGAACTGCAACAGGTTATTATTGGTCTCCAATATTCACTGCATACGGAGCAGCTCCCAACCCTGGCAATACATGGCCAATGTTGGCACTTCAAACACGCGGTTGGGCACAAATAAACAATGCCGGCTGGTGTGATTTTACAAACGCACAAAACGTAAAAGGTTCAAACACTGAAAGTACAGCTTGGACTGACGATGGAAACTGGCACTTTTACACCGCTACTTTTACTGAAACAAATGTGAAGGTTTACATTGATGGTGCTATTATGAACGAATGGAATGTTGATGGGGTTTCAACAGGTCAGGTGGTAAGTGGTTTATTTAATAGTGGGTCAGCACTTACATATATTTGCCTTGGGGGAAATCAGGCATGGGGTTGGAACGACCCGGACCCTGCTTTTATGTTCGATAAAGTTAAAATTTATGCCGGAGCACTTACGGCAGCCCAAATAAATTCCCTTAAAACTACCGACCAGCTTTCAGAACCGGTTCTGACTGCAAATCCAACTGCTATATTTTTTGATGACCAATATTTAACTGAATCATTAATAGTAAACGGTGGAAACCTAAGTGCTCCTATCTCAATTACTGCACCGGCGGGAATTACCGTAAATCCAACTTCTCTTCCTGTTAACCCCACCAACGAAACAGTATCCGTAACATACGATGGAACTTCAGTTGTAAATGGCAATATTTCGATCACAAGTGGAAGCACTACAACTTTAGTCCCTGTAAAATCTGCTTCAAATGGGGGTTGTTTTACACCATTATATAATGATAGAACAAACCTGATTACTGATCCTTATTGCAACAGATTGTCAGATTTCAGTGGTTGGGGTGCACGCAGTATTGAAACATCTTATGTATATTGCGGTTCAAGAAGTATAAAAGTTTCAGGCAGATGCGGTGGTTCATTAGATTTCTCGTTAAACGGCAAAATTCAACCAAACAAAACCTATCTGGTCAAAGCAATGATAAGCACAAATGGTACAGGTGAGGTAAAAATAGGATTATCGGGTGCTGCGGATGCATTAGTTACACAACCTATTTCCACCATAGCAGGCGAATGGCTACCGCTAGTATTCAACTTTAAAACCGGAAGCACATTAAATAATCCACTAATGTATTTTAATAGTTGCGAAACGCAAACTGCAACCGAAATGTATATTGATAATTGGGAAATGTATGATGTAACTGATATTATTTCCGGTTATAAAAACCCAATTGGAAATGAATTTAAAATTTATGCAAACGGAAAAAATTTAATCGCAGAATTCAGTCTCAACAACCAGTCTGAAGTTACTATAACGGTTTTCGACTTGCAAGGTAAAAGTATGAGTCAAACCTCGAAACATTTCGAAAGCGGAATTACTAAGCATGAAATTGATGTACAACTTCCGAATGGTGTTTATATCGTACAACTCTCTTCTAACGAATTTATCAATAAGCATAAATTAATTATCCGATAATTATTTTTTGTGTATAAAGAAATCTGCTTCGAGTTTCAAACACAGAAGCAGATTTTTTTTATTTTCGTATACTGTTTCAGATTACTTTTTAATCTAAAAATGGGATGAAGATGAATGATAAAAAACAAATTGCGGTTGGCATTGGCGAAATTCTTTGGGATATGCTTCCTGATGGAAAAGTTTTGGGAGGAGCTCCGGCAAACTTCGCGTATCATATTTCACAGTTTGGCTACAAGGGACAAGTAGTAAGTGCCATTGGTAAAGACCCTTTGGGCGAAGAAATTCTCCAACAACTTAATTCGAAATATATAGACTTTAATATACAACAAAATGATTTTCAGACAGGTGTAGTACGTGTAACCCTCGATAATAAAGGCATACCCCAATATGAAATCCGTGAAAATGTGGCATGGGATCACATCGAGTTTACACCTGAAATGGAAATCCTTGTCCGAAACACAACAGTTCTTTGTTTTGGTACGCTTGCACAACGTTGTCTAATTTCACGCTCAACAATTCTACGGTTTTTGGATTTACTACCTGCTGAAGCAATAAGGGTTTTCGACATCAATCTTCGTCAGCATTATTTTGATAAACAACTGATTGAACATTCTTTATACAAGTGTAATATTTTAAAAATCAACGATGAAGAACTTGATATTGTCGCCGAAATGTTCAGGATGAAAAAAAAATCAGAAACAGATATTTGTAAACTACTGCTGAAAAAATTTACACTTGACATTCTAATACTAACAAAAGGCATTAAAGGCAGTTATGTATTAACTAAAAACGAAATTTCTTACCTGCCTACACCAAAAGTAGAAGTTGCCGACACAGTAGGAGCAGGCGATGCATTTACCGCAGCCTTTGTAGCAGCTTATCTGAAAAATAAAAATATTTTTTCATCACACAAAAAAGCAGTTCAGGTTTCTGCGTACGTATGTACACAAAGTGGTGCAACGCCTTTATTTCCAAATGAAATAATTGCATTCTGAACAGTTAATATGCAATTAATGAGGCAGCTTTTCAATATTATCTGATACAACTTCGAATATCAATTTATTCCCATTTAACCATTCATTAAAGTTGGCTTTTCGGTGCATTTTCATTATTTTTGCAATTCAAACTCTTCATTCACAAACATGAACATACTATTGCTTGGCTCAGGAGGCCGCGAACACGCCCTTGCATGGAAAATTGCTCAAAGTCCGAAACTTAAAAAGCTTTTCATCGCTCCCGGAAATCCCGGAACTGCTCAATTTGGAACAAATCTTGCGATTGCTGCCGATAATTTTGAAGCATTAAAAGAGGCAGTTATAGCGCATCAAATCAATATGGTTGTAGTAGGACCGGAGGATCCATTGGTTAAAGGTGTAGTAGATTTTTTCACTAACGATCCTTTGCTGTTCAATGTTCATGTAATTGGTCCAGATAAATTTGCAGCACAACTCGAGGGTAGTAAGGATTTTTCAAAACAATTCATGTTCAGGCATAATATTCCTACAGCCGGATATTTCAGCGTTACCTCAAAAAATATCGACGAAGGCATCCAGCATCTAAAAAAGATGCAACCTCCTTACGTGTTGAAAGCCGATGGTTTGGCTGCCGGCAAAGGTGTACTGATTATTTTCAGCTTGCAAAAAGCTATTGAGGAACTCCGTTTGATGCTCAATGGGAAATTTGGTACTGCAAGCAAAACTGTAGTGATAGAAGAATTCCTTAGTGGAATAGAATGTTCTGTTTTCGTTATAACAGATGGTAAAAACTATAAAATACTTCCGGAAGCCAAAGACTATAAACGCATTGGCGAAGGCGATAAAGGCTTGAACACCGGTGGCATGGGAGCTGTTTCGCCTGTAGCATTTGCCAACCCCACTTTTATGAAAAAAGTGGAAGATAGGATCATTCGCCCAACTATAAACGGACTCTACAGTGAAGGCATTAATTACAAGGGTTTTATATTCTTTGGATTGATAAATATTAACGGCGACCCTTATACCATAGAGTACAACGCTCGTATGGGCGACCCAGAAACCGAAGTAGTAATGTTGCGTTTGAAATCCGACTTAGTTGAATTGCTTCAAGGGGTAGCCAAAGGAAACTTAAACGAAAAAAATGTTGAATTTGATGAGCGTTTTGCAACCACAGTTATGCTTGTTTCGGGAGGTTATCCCGGCGATTATAAAAAAGGATTCGTTATCACCGGATTAGAAGATGTTTCCGACAGCATAGCTTTTCATGCCGGAACAACCATTAAAGACAATCATATCGTAACAAACGGGGGTAGAGTATTAGCAATCAGTTCGTATGGTAAAACCAAAGAAGAAGCCCTTGCAAAATCGTACCGCAATGCTGACCTGATACATTTCGAAGGAAAATATTTCCGGAAAGATATTGGATTCGATTTGTAAAATATTTACACAATGAAATCTTTTATGAAAACAGAAACATGTCGATTGCGACGAGTTTCTGTTTTCTTTTTATGTAATCAAATGTTGTTTCAACCTTATATAACGTTGCCTGTAAGAAAAATCACTTCATACCATTTCACAACGATCTGTCCTTCCAAACCATTTGTACCGATTACGAGCAATAAAATTGTATAAGCCATCCCTGAATTTCAGTGGAAAAATTCGCAGCATTTTTACCGCTTTCCAACATTTACCAAGACTAATCAAACATTCCAGTACGGCATCAGAACGTAAATAGAACAACCCATCCTTTTCAAAAACGACCGTATCTGACAATGCAGTAGCAAATTTTATTTGTTGCAGTATTTTTTCTCCTGCTTCCGATTGCAAAGAAACATAGTGTATGAAATCCTTCTTATCGAAACGCCGCAATATGCATAACCACGTGTTACACAGATTGCAATGCTCATCATAATATAATACCGGTTTTTGTTTCATACAAAAAAAAACAAAAAAATGGCAATAAGGTTTATCTTGATTCTATAATCAAAAAAATTAATTAATGTACTCTTAATTTCCAACTATTTGTTTATTAATTTTCTTCCTGCATTTATCTTAACGCTGTCATTTACCATCGGTCCGTTATTTTCCCAGATAGTATTTGGTCCATTAGCATTTTGAAGAAATTTCTCACTTTCAGTAAAATTATTTACAACCGTTATACAGGATGAACCTTCATCGGTATATAGGAAAAACCAGTGATTGGGGTCGTGTACATAACCTGGATGATAAATATCATGCACATAATTTTCTGAAACTACTGTTTTGGGTTGTAAACCCAGAGTGTAAATTCCGGAAACATCATACATGTGTTTGGCAAAATGCCAGATATGATTGGCATGAACACGGTTATTGTGCATCCGGTTGAAAGTTTGATTCCAACCCCAACCTAAACTTATAGCTGTATACGAAACTTCATTAATATCATTATGTTCGATGTTAATGTTACTGACATAACCAGCACAAATTCCTACACATCCCCAGTCTTCATTAGATATATCAGTTATCAGATTATTAACAATGTGCTGACCATCACAAATTTCGCGTTCGTCAAAAGGAATATAGGGTATGTGCGTTTCGTGAGCTGGAGGTGAAACACTTCCAACCAAAATTCCATTCCCGACTATATCCTTAAAAGTGCAGTTTTTTACTGTACCTGCTTTATTCCCAAATCTGTAATCGAGCCCAGAATAGCCTAATTGCGTGAAACTACAATTTTCGAAATTAATATTTTCAGCACAACGAACAATGACAGATGCCGGAGGTCTTTCAAGCCAAACCTGATTATCAAGTTTATGATTATTATCGCCTCTGACAATTTGAGGTTCAACACGATACGCTTCGGTAACGTACATACCCGCCTGCAAAGGAACATGTCCTTTTTCTGATGGTCGCATCCATGTAGTATGACTGAAAGTGATATTTTTAAAAGCAATATTTTTCACAGTACGGTCGAGTGTACCTTCTACCTTTACTAAAGTTTCAATTGCAGGAACTATTGCTTCTTCAATTTTTTCTCCGGGTTGCGGATAGTAGTACAATTTATGCGTTTTTATATCATGAAACCACTCGCCGGGCTGGTCAAGTAATTCCATAGCATTGGTCAGATAGAAAGGAGAATTTACTCCGTCACCAATCATTGGGCGAGGCCAGTATCGTTCAAATTGAAGTTTGCTCTCCGGATTATGAAAACGTATAGCCGCAGAATCGCCTTGAATATGTATAGATTTTATACGCAAATTAGAAATTACCCACATCTGGTGTAATACCATTTCTGGATATGGTGCATTTACAATTGATTTTACAGCTTTTGCCGGTACCCAAAGAATTTGATTTACATTGTCGTTACGTATAATTCGGTTCATTTGTTCAAAGTTAACCACGTCGCGTGCCCGAACAGCTTTTTTACCATTGATCCAAAGTTGACGAAAATCCAGTGGACGACCATTGAAATCGGGCACATCAGCAACAAAAAACTTTCCTTGCTTTTTCCATCTGGTTATTTGCACTCCACCACTGATAATTACTTTTTCATTGTCCTCACCACGAATTACAGTTGTCGATTGTGTAGTTCCACTGTCTTCGGGACGAACATAAAGTGGCTCGTAAAGTTGATAGGTACCACCTCTAAGTATAATATTTATGCCATTCTTAATACCTTCTGCATTCATTCGTCGCATTTCGCGTGCCTGACGCAATGCCTCCGAAACTGTAGCTTTGGGTGCAGATGGTGTTCCGAGATTTGCATCGTTTCCCGATGGAGAAACATAGATATTTGTTCCGTTTGCAAACTGCCATGTAAAAGATACGATCAGAAAGAAATATTTTAGGAGTAGCTTCATATTTTGTATATGTATTTTAGTTGTAAAGTTTTGTATATTATCGATATATATTCACCCATGTCATTTCACCAACGGCATCCATACGGTCATATCCATTTTACCGCGATTTCCCCATGCATAGTAGGGGATGAGTGTAATATTTATCTTTTTGTCCGATTTTTCTACAGGTCGATATAAGGTATTTTTCCACGTACTTTCGTTTGTTAAATTTGCGGTACCATCCAACACTACAAGGTTATTTCCTGCAATAGTTGTTTTGCGTGGTGAAAGTTTTATGTCGATAGGTATAATTATATCATCAATTGATTTTGCACCTTTTGCATCCGATTCCTCAAGACAATACACAATCGGACCTCGTTTTATTGCAGTTTGATTACGAGTTTCTTCTACCAGTGGATTCGACTCGATAAGCGTTGCTTTCATCTCAAGCTTGATTTCCACCACATCGCCTTTCTGCCAAATTCGGCTTACAGGAACATAAGTGTCGGCAAAAATTTTTGATTCAACAGGCTGACCATTTACCGTAAATGTAGCATTTTCACACCACGAAGGAATTCTGAAATTGAATGAAAGTAATTTCTTTTTAGGCGCTTGCGTTACTTTTACCACAATTTTGCCATCCCATGGATAATCCGTGATTTGTTCAATTTTTAGCGTTTCATTTTTCCCGAACGCAGTTGTAAATGTGTTGCCTCCGTAAAGTTGAAAATAAATTGCATCATTCGAAGTTGTGTAAGCGTAATTTTGAACTTGAGTTAGTGTGCGAACCGTATTGGGTGGACAACAGTTGCAATAGCTAATATATTCTTCACGCTCTTTTGACCAACGCAACGTGTAAGGTAAATTTTTCGATAATCGAAGCGGATTGGTATAGAAAAAGCGTTTTCCATCGAGGCTGATGCCACTTAAAACACTGTTGTAGATTACCGTTTCCACCAAATCGGCATATTTGGCTTCGCCTGTGGCTTGCAGCATACGCCAATTGAAAAGTAGATTTCCGATATTCGCGCAGGTTTCGTTGTGAGCCGTAGAATTTGGCAACTGATATGGTCGTCCGTAACTCTGATGAACTTTCTGTATAGAATCAGGTGTGTAATATGTACCATCGGGCGAAGTTCCATCATATAAAGCTCCGCAAGCACCTGTTATATACATTTTTCGGGTTACAATATCTTTCCAAATGCTGGTAAGGTTTTTCATAAGCTGCTCTTCACCTGTTTCGGTATAAACATCGGCAACACCTGCATATAAGTAATTGGCACGTACAGCATGTCCCATGGCATTGTATTGCTGACGAAATGGAATTCGATCCTGATTATCGTCGGTACCATTTTGTACCATTCCACGTATGTTTATGAGGTTTTTCGAAAGTTCAAGATAGCGTGGATTTCCGGTTTCGCGATACATTTCCACTACTCCCATGTAATGCGATGGACAAATGGCATTTCGGGCTAATTCGGCAGTGGCAGTTTCGTAAAAATGACAAAGAAAATCGGTAGCTTTGATGGCAACATTGAACAAGGTTGTTTTTCCGGTTGCCCGTTTATGTATTATGGCTGCCATCATCAAATGTCCGAGATTATAGGTTTCGAAATTCAATCGGTTTTCGAAGGCTTTTTCGGTTTTAGTTCCTGTTTTAGTTCCTGTAATTTCGTGATTGTGTGTGTCTATTCCTTTATTGAGTTCCGATATTATAACCGGAGTATGAATATAACCGTCCTTTCGTTGTACTTTGGCTATAACATCGATGGCTTCATCCATCATTTTATCTAATTTCGGATCTTTTGTTTGTGCATAAATCGATGCTACTCCTTCGAAAAATTTATAAAAATCGCCATCGTGAAACGGAGGTCCGCAGTGGGTTCCATTACACATTCCGGCAGCTATCTCGAAGTTCCGAAAAGAGTGGCTTAAATCAGCATTGTGCAGGGTTTTCCACATCGAAAGAATCATTGTATCTTTAAAAACATCGAAACGTTCTTTCCAGAAGCCATTCGTCCAATTCACGGCGTCAATGTCCACACTTTGCATCTTTGCAAACTTGCTAAAGTTGGTTTTAGTCATTCCACGGTTTTGTGAGAATATAAACACACAAATAAGTAAAGCCGACAAAATAAAATATTTTCGCATATAAAATTTATTTTTTCATTCTTATGACGACTAAAATTGTGTGATGTACTATTTAAATCAACACTAAACATATCGACTTTCTTAAAATCGATTTTATTGAGTACTTTTTTATATCAGCTGCGTCAATAATTTAGTAAAACAACTTTCTAAAATGAGCAAACAAAATATTTTTTCATTTTTCAAATTCTTTAAAAATATCGCAATTTTTGCTTTCAGCCTGTTTTTAACATCATGTTTATCCACTAAAGCACTATATATATCCACTTCGTTTCACGAGCCTGCTAACGAAGGTTTACGATTTATCTTTAGTGAAGATGGCATAAATTGGGATAGTATCCCCGGTACCTGGCTAAAACCTAACATAGGCAATCAGCAAATTATGCGTGACCCATCGATAGCTGTGGATGCTAAAGGCGTTTTTCATTTGGTTTGGACATCAAGCTGGAAAGGCGATCTCGGTTTCGGTTATGCACAATCGAAAGACTTGATACATTGGAGCGAACCCCGTATGATTAAAGTTATGAAGCATGAGCCAAGCACCGTAAATGTGTGGGCTCCGGAATTGTTTTATGACAATGAAAAAGATGAATTTTTGGTAGTCTGGTCATCGTGTATTCCCGATCGATTTGATAAAGGTATAGAAGACGAGTACAATAATCATCGTTTATATTACATAACAACCAAAGATTTCGAAACCATATCCGAAACCAAGTTGTTCTATGACCCGGGTTATAGCACGATTGATGCAACCATCGTAAAACGTGGAAAAAATGATTATGTGTTGGTTTTTAAAGATAATACAAGACCAAACCGAAATTTGAAAGTTGCTTTCGGGTCATCGCCAACCGGACCATTTAATACAAATAATACCCCTTTTACCGATAGTTTCTGCGAAGGCCCTACAGTAGAAAAAATTAAAGATGATTATGTAATCTTTTATGATGCTTATCGGAATTTCAATTATGGTGCTGCCAAAACAAAAGATTTCCTTACATTTACCGACATTACTTCAGAAATTTCAATTCCGAAAGGTCATAAACACGGTACCATTTTTAGAGCACCTGCGGCAATTGTAAATAATCTGAAGAAAAATTACAACCTTGTTTTAAAACAAAAAAACAATTCAGGCTCAAACACTGCATATTTAGCAAAATAATGAAGTTCACGGTTGTTATCATACCTTTGAGAATTTTTTTATTGCTGATTTTAACATGTTTAAACTAATAAAATATATATTTATTTCTGTCGTGCTGATTTTTTTGCCAAAAATTCTTTTTGCAACAGAAAAAATACATTACAGCGGCACCACCTTATCAAATCCGGCTTACCACGATGGGCAACTTTCGCCGGTGGTTGGCGTACATAATATTCAGGTAATGCGCGCCAATCGCCAATATCCCGATGTTTCGAATTGTAACGGTTGGACATATCACCATCAACCAATGCTGGCATACTGGAACGGCAAATTTTACCTGCAATACCTGAGCAACGAAATTGGAGAACATATACCGCCTTCGCAAACTTTTTTGCAAACTTCCGTTGATGGATACACGTGGACGAATCCGCAGGTTCTATTCCCGGTTTATAAAGTCCCGGATGGGTATACCAAACCCAATTATCCCGGCGTTGCTAAAAATCTGACTGCCATTATGCATCAACGGGTAGGATTTTATGTTTCTAAATCGGGGAAATTGTTGACGTTGGCGTATTACGGCGTGGCACTCGACAAAAAAGATGACCCGAATGATGGTAACGGTATCGGACGTGTGGTGCGCGAAATTAAAAAAGATGGGACATTTGGACCGATTTATTTCCTGCGTTATAATCGTGCTTTCAATGAAAAAAACACCAATTTCCCCTTCTTTACAAAAAGTAAGGACAAAGTATTCCGTGCAGCTTGTCAGGAAATTTTGGACAATCCGCTTTATATGATGCAATGGGTAGAAGAAGCCGACCGCGATGATCCGTTAATCCCTTTGAAAAAAGAATATAAAGCCTTCAATTTCTATCATTTACCCGATGGGAAAGTAGCTTGTCTTTGGAAACATGCACTCACTTCGATTAGTGAAGATGGTGGTAAAACATGGGCAGAACCCGTAGAACGTGCCAAAGGTTTTGTAAACAGTAACGCTAAAATTTGGGGACAACGTTTGTCCGATGGAAGTTATGCCACTGTGTATAACCCTTCGGAGTTTCGCTGGCCTTTGGCAATTTCCACGTCGGCCGATGGACTCAATTACACAACATTGAACTTAGTACACGGCGAAATTACTCCCATGCGTTATGGGGGAAATTATAAATCGTACGGGCCACAATATGTGCGTGGAATTCAGGAAGGAAATGGTATTCCTTACGACAAAAATCTCTGGGTAGCTTACAGTGTAAACAAAGAAGATATGTGGCTTTCACGCATTCCGGTGCCTGTAAAGATAAAACCCACTGCTCACGCGAACGATAATTTTGACAATTACGAAAAAATTAATGACTTAACCGAATGGAATATTTATTCGCCTCTTTGGGCACCCGTTTCACTAGAAAAAGTTAACGGAAAAAACTGGTTGACATTATCAGACAAAGATCCTTTCGACTACGCCAAAGTTGAACGAAAAATTCCTGCATCGAAAGAATTAAAAGTTTCGTTTCTTGTACAAACTTCACAGGCTGATAAAGGAATTTTACGCATCGAATTTCTCGATGACAAAGGAATAGCCTGTTCACGACTTGAGTTTATGCCCGATAGTGTTTTCCGAATGAAAGGCGGTGCACGTTACAGTAACTTTATGAAATACGAGCCAAATAAAATTTATAAAGTTGAATCGCTTTTATCCGTCGATAACCGAAACATCAAAATCTTTGTCGATGGAAAACTTGCAGGAACTCGCATGTTTTATGCTCCGGTTGCAGCCATCGAACGGATTTCGTTTACAACAGGCGAACCGAGAACATTCCCCACTCCCGATACACCTGCCGATCAGGAATATGATTTGCCCATTGCAGGGGAACAAGCACCTCTTAACGTGTATCGGATTGCGGACTTTAAAACCGAATCGTTGGATGTGAACAGTACAGCTGCCGTGTTGAAATTTTCCGATTTCAAACATTACATCGATTATTTCAACCGAATGGAAGATGAAAATATTGTACAGGCAATTCCTAATGCACAATCAGCAGAATGGATGGAAAAGAACATTCCACTTTTTGAATGTCCTCAGCATAATTTCGAGCAAATGTTTTACTACCGCTGGTGGACTTTACGTAAACATATAAAACAAACACCAGTGGGTTTTGGCATGACCGAATTTCTTGTAAACCGAAGTTATGCCGATAAATATAACCTTATTTCATGTGCATTAGGACATCACATTTACGAAAGTCGTTGGCTGCGCGACACCACATATCTTAATCAAATTATTCGTACATGGTATCGTGGAAACGAGGGAAAACCGATGACAAAAATGATGAATTTCAGTTCGTGGAAAATCGATGCTCAACTGAAAAAATTTTTAGTAACAGGCGATACGTCCTTTCTTCTTAACATGTTACCCGATTTGGAAGCGGAATATAGGCGATGGGAATCGACTCACAGGTTGAAAAGCGGACTTTTTTGGCAAGGCGATGTACAAGATGGGATGGAAGAATCGATAAGTGGCGGACGAAGAAAACAGTATGCAAGACCCACAATAAGCAGTTATATGTATGGGAATGCAAAAGCTTTGGAAACAATATTCGCTTTGGCAGGAAATGCAGAAAAATCAAAGCACTACAAACTGAAAGCCGACACAATAAAAAACCTCGTACAAACCAAACTCTGGAATACTCGTCATGAATTTTTTGAAACTTTGCGTATCGATAGTTTGGCTAATGTACGCGAGGCTATCGGTTACATTCCATGGTATTTTAATTTGCCCGATGCTGAAAAATACGACAATGCATGGTTACAGTTGGGTGATGACAAAGGGTTCTCATCACCTTATGGAATTACAACAGCCGAACGTCGTCACCCCGAATTCCGCACACGAGGGGTAGGCAAATGTGAATGGGACGGTGCCGTTTGGCCTTTTGCTACTTCGCAAACACTCACTGCCATGGCTAACTTTATGCAAGACAATCCGACGAAATTTAAATCGGACAGTGTTTATTTCAGTCAGTTGGAAAAATATGTCGAATCACAATACCATCGCGGTCGACCATACATTGGTGAATACCTGGATGAAGTTACCGGATACTGGCTTAAAGGTGATCAAGAACGCAGCAGGTATTATAATCACTCTACTTTTAACGATTTAATAATCACTGGATTGGTTGGGTTACGTCCTCGCAGCGACAATACTATCGAAATTAATCCTTTACTCCCTCCCGGAAAATGGAATTGGTTTTGCTTAGATAATGTACTTTATCATGGCAAAAATCTGACCATAGTTTGGGATAAAAACGGTGATAAATATCATTTGGGAAAAGGACTCAGGGTATTAATAAATGGAAAAGAAGTGGGCTATGCTTCAACATTATCTAAACTTATCATTCAAGATGCGTTGTTTTAACAATTCAATACTTAGAAGTTTAATATTTTCAACCTTACTTTTGGCAGCGAAAGTTATTTATGCTGTAGAAATTACCCATCTCACCTGCGATTTTCAGCAAAATCCCTTATCAGTTAACACCTTTCAACCTCGTTTTGGCTGGCAATTTTCATCTGCTGGAAATGAATTCACCCAAAAAGCATACGAAATTGAGGTAACCGGAGAAAATCTCAAATGGAAATCGGGCATAATTTATTCAAATAGTTGTCAGTTTATTCAATATTATGGCGAAGCTTTAAAACCCGGACAAAAATACCAATGGCGCGTTCGTATTTGGGATGAAAAGGATAAAACTTCCTATTGGTCTGCCTATTCAAACTTTCGTGTTGCTCCTGAATTTCAATATACTCATTCTCCCTCTCCTTTAGGAGAGGGTCGGGGTGAGGTTTGGATTGGCGCCATACGCTCCGATTCAGCCCGAATTCCTGCCGGGAAACGCTTTCTGAGTTGGGAAATGGGAACGCAAGAATACAAAGATGTTTGGAAAAACATCGATCCTGTTTCACGCAAAAGTATCATTCTGCGTAAACCATTTGTAGCAAAAAAAGAAATCAAAGACGCCATTACATACATTTGTGGTTTGGGTCATTACGAACTTACAATCAATGGAAAGAAAGTAGGCGATGGCGAATTTGCGCCCTTTTGGAGCGATTACGATAAAACTGTTTATTACAACACTTTCGATGTAACTTCTTTTCTTACAAAAGGAGAAAATGTGTTTGGCGTTCTTCTCGGGAATGGCTTTTTCAATGCTCAGGGCGGTCGTTACAGCAAACTGAAAGTTTCATTCGGCGCTCCTACCCTATTCTTCAAAACAATAATCAGATATTCCGACAACTCTACCGAAGAAATAATTTCGGACAAAAGCTGGAAATATGCTTTCAGCCCCATAACTTTCAACGATATTTACGGCGGCGAGGATTACGATGCGCAATTAGAACAGAAAGGATGGAATCAACCCGGATTCAATGACTTGAACTGGAAACCTGTAGTAATTCAGGAAGCTCCAAAAGGAAAATTAGAACCACAACAAGGCAGTCCTATAAAAATTATGGAGAAAATCAATTTTGATAGAAAAAAAGTCACTTATATATACAAAGACAGTCTCGGGAAACTTACCAAAACTCCCCCTTCAGGGGGCTGGGGGGCGAGGTCAATGGTTTTTGATATGGCTCAGAATCTCTCCGGCTATCCCGAAATTACAGTGAACGGCAAAAAAGGCGATTCGATAAAAATATTTGTCGGCGAATCTGTTTTTCCCGAAGGCGCGGTAGATCAACGACAAACCGGTCGTCCGCATTATTATACCTACATTTTAAAAGGCGAAGGCGATGAAACATGGCATCCTCGTTTTTCATATTACGGTTTCAGATATATTCAGGTGGAAGGCGCAGTTTTGAAAGGAGATAAAAATCCACGAAAATTACCTGTTTTAAAGGATTTAAAATCGTGCTTTGTTTACAATTCCGCTCCGCAAACCTCAACATTTGAGTGTTCCAACGAATTATTCAATAAAACGCATACTTTAATTCATAAAGCAGTTCAAAGTAATATGCAGGCTGTTTTTACCGACTGTCCGCAACGCGAAAAATTAGGTTGGATTGAGCAATTACATCTGAACGGTCAGGTATTGATGTATAATTATAATCTGGTGGATTTTTTACCAAAGATAATGCAGGATATGGTAGATGCACAGCAGCCCGATGGTGCAGTTTCGTCAATCGCGCCCATGTATAATATTTTTGGAAATAAAAATGGATTTGACGAATTTGGCGTTTCGCCCGAATGGGGAAGTTCAATTATTTTTCTTCCATGGATGTATTATTATTTTTATGGTGATGCATCGATGATAACTGAAAATTATCAGGCTATGCGCCGTTGGGTTGATTATATGACTTCGCGTGCAGATAACCACGTACTTTCGTTTGGTTTGGGCGACTGGTACGATTATGGTGATTTTAAAGCGGGTTATTCGCGCAATACTCCCGTACCTTTTGTGGCAACGGCATATTACTTTTACGCGTTAAAATATCTTGCAAAATCGGCTGATTTGGTAGGAAACAATTTCGATGCAGCTCATTATGCTGCTTTAGCGGAAAAGGTTCGGGAAGTGCTGAATACGAAATTTTTCAACACGGAAACAAAACAATACACCACCGGAAGTCAAACTGCCAATGCCATGGCTGTGTATATGGAAATTGTTGAGCCCGAAAATCGCGAAGCAGTACTTCGTAATCTGGTAAAAGATATTGAATCGCATGGTAATAGATTAACTACAGGCGATATTGGCAGCCGGTATTTGTATCAAGCTTTAGCTACAAATGGTCTGAATGAGTTGATGTATAAAATGTTTAACCATTACGATGCACCAGGCTATGGCTTTCAGTTGAAATTTGGCGCTACCACACTTACCGAACAATGGGATCCCCGAAGAGGTGCTTCGTGGAATCATTTTATGCTCGGACATATCGACGAATGGTTTTTTGCATCATTGGCAGGAATTCAGATCGACCCGAAAATTCCGGGAATGAAACACTTCATTATTAAACCCGAAATAGTGGGCGATATAACTTTTGTGAGAGCTTCAACCGAAAGTCTTTTTGGAAAAATAACAGTGAACTGGAGAATTGAAAATAAACGTTTTATTATGGATGTTTCAGTACCGTATAATACCACAGCGGAAGTTTATTTGCCGGGCGAAAAAGTCCCAAAAACCGTAAAAGGTGGAAAATATAGTTTTTCGACGGAGATTTATTAGTTTATGTTTCTTCAACATCCTTATAGTGTATTGATTTATTTATCTTTGTTCATACTTCTACTTTACTAAATTTAAACACAAACAAATTATTAAAGATATTTGAACCATATAAGAACACATAAGTCAACATTAGAAATAATTATCAACAATGAAACTGTTTTTTTAATATAACATGTTTATTCTTTTTTTCTTCCTTATGTGTTCTTATGTGGTTAATCTTTGAATATGGTAAAGTAGAAATACTTACATTTTAATTTTTATTATATGAAACAAATTCTTGTACTTCTATTTTCATTTTGGAGCATTTTAATTACAAATGCCGCTTTAATCGATATGAAAAAAGCGGGCGCTGATGCCTCAGGTAAAAAACTGAACACCGTACTTATCAATAAAACGATTGATAAATTAAATGCCAATGGAGGCGGAACTTTGTTTTTCCCGGCAGGAACTTATCTTACAGGTGCAATAAAAATGAAAAGCAACATCACACTTCACTTGGAAGCAGGCGCTACTCTGCTTTTCTCAGATAATTTCGATGACTATCTGCCTTTCGTTGAAATGCGCTACGAAGGCGTAATGATGAAAAGTTTTTCGCCACTGATTTATGCTGTGGACGCCGAAAACATTACCATTAATGGCGAAGGGAAACTGGAAGGACAAGGTAAAAAATGGTGGGACGAACTTTTTAAAGTTATGATTGATTTAAAAGACAACGGTATTCGCGAAGTAAATAAATACCAGAAAATGTGGGACGAAGCTAATGATGTTAAAAGCCTTTATGATGAAACGAATGAAGATTATGTCAGTACACTGCAACGCAGGTTTTTCCGCCCTCCGTTTATACAAACTTTGCGTTGTAAAAATATTAAAATTGAAGGTGTTACCATAGTTAATTCGCCGTTTTGGACGGTTAATCCACAGTTTAGCGAAAATATTAAAATAACCGGACTAACCATTATCAACCCAAAATCGCCAAATACGGACGGAATCAATCCCGAATCGTGCCGTAATGTGCATATTTCCGATTGCCATATTTCAGTTGGCGATGACTGTATCACCATCAAAAGCGGCCGTGATTTACAGGGGCGAAAACTGAACGTACCCTGCGAAAATATTACCATAACCAATTGCACTATGCTCTCAGGACATGGCGGAGTGGTTATCGGCAGCGAAATGAGCGGTAGCGTTCGGAACATAACTATTTCAAATTGCGTATTCGATGGCACCGATCGTGGCATTCGCCTTAAATCCACACGTGGACGTGGAGGTGTGGTGGAAAATATTCGTGTAAACAACATTGTTATGCGCAACATTCTACAGGAAGCTATTATTCTGGATTTAAAATACAGCAAAATGCCTGAAGAACCACTTTCTGAACGTACACCCATTTTCCGCAACATTCATATCAGCAATTTAACCGGAGTTGATGTGAAAACGCCAATTTATATCCGCGGTCTCGAAGAATCGCCCATAACGGATATTACTATTTCAAACATCGATATTCACGGAGCTAAGCAGAAAAGTGAATTTATTAACTGCGAACGAGTGAAACTGACCGGTGTAATTGTGAATGGAGAGGAATTGAAAATACCATGATGTTGTACTACGTAAGTTTTCAGTAACGCCATCACGCAATAAAGTAAAGCACGACTGTTCCTTCAAAAGTATAAAACCTGATAAGCAATGCCGGTTATCAGGTTTTATATTTAATATGTTATTCTTTGCGTGATGAGCTTTTATTTCTGAATCCCAAACTCCGTTTGTTGTTTTTCAACTTCGTCGAGCAGTTTTCTCTTTTGCTCATCGGTCAAATCAATTTTCAACTGTTTTCTATCGAATTTATTCCCGGTTTTTTTGCCCGCTTGTTGTTCAATGTAATTAAATGAAATATCAGTGGGAATACTTTCAAACTCGATTTCGGCAGCAGTCGGTGTATGTGTCCCTTCAAATTGGGCGTGCGCTTTCACTTTTATTTTTCCGGCCTTTGTAGTCGAACGTATTAACACAGGCGCTGAGCCCCATTCCACGGCACGCGGATTTGCTCCAATGGTTTGGTCGCCGATAATTTCGCCTTCACCCGTTACTTCAAAAACAATATTTTCTTTTGCAAGTCGGCGAACGTTGCCATTATCGTCCGTAATTTCTGCAACTACAACCACAAAATCAGATCCATCAGCAACTAATTCTTTTCCAAGTTTGTCTATCGTCAAACGAATTTTTGTTGAACGGCGTGAAGGCATTTTCTTTTCACTGCAAACCACTTTTCCATCAATTATTCCTTCTGCCAAAAAACTTACTTTTTGCCAGTTTTTCTGTTTGTACGATAATTCACGGGCTTCCCAAAAATCAAACACATTTTCGAAAACAACCGGAGCGTAGGGAATTTTTCCTTTTTCACGCAATACGGGTTTGGTTATGACTTTATCTTCATAAATTGTCAGACGCACCGAATCACAATTGCTGAAAACAATCACATCCTTATCTGAAAAAGGCGTTATTTCGTTCATAACAAAAACCATGGGTCCGGTTTGCACATTTTCAACTTTCAGATGTGGATTTACCTGACTTTTAAACATAAAATAAGCGTACTTCGGCTGTCGGAAAGCATCGCAAATTCCGCCCCAATACGGATCAGGATGATAGCCGCGCTGATGATCGAACGGATGCCATTGTGCTCCCCCAACAAACTGTCCGGAGGAGCGATACATTTCTTCATAAGATTTTGCTAATGAAAGCGCCTGAACTTGTTGCGGTTTTTCGCCCCAACTGCGACTGGCGCGATTGTTATTGTTGTGCGCGTACCAATCGTCAACATTTTCGCCAAATTCCCTGCAAAATATTGATTGCTTTGCTTTTCCCTCGTCGGTAGGCCATCCATAAACCACATCGTAATTTTCAGCCACACCTTCCGAATGCATATCGGCAGCAGCGCCGGGTCGTCCGGGATATGGAAATTCATCTTTGGTAATTTGTAAAGCTTTCAGCGAAAAGTCTTTAGGAAAGCGTGTTTCGTTCAAAATGGGCTCCCAAAGCAGCACCGAAGGATGATTGCGATCGCGACGTATCATTTCAAGCGTATATCGATAAGAAAGTTCAGCAAATTCCGGTTCTTTGTTCCAAAACTGCCAACCAGGAGTAGGCACAATCATAAACATACCCAACTCATCACAGGCATCCATAAATGCCGGATCCTGCGGATAATGCGCCGCACGCACAATCACCATTCCTGCATCGCGCAGGCGCTTCACATCACGCCATTGCTGTGAATTTGGTACAGCGTTGCCCACGTAAGCAAAATCCTGATGGCGATTTCCGCCAATTAATTGTCCGTAAGGTTTATCATTCAGATAAAATCCTTCTTTCCCCCTGAACTCAGCCTTACGTATGCCAATTCGCACTATTCCGCCATCAATAGCATTTTTTCCATCTTTTACCAAAATATTTAAATGATATAAATACGGATTTTCGGGCGACCAAAGCTGCGGATTTACAACCGTAGTTTTTTGTTTTACAGTTTTCGTTTCGCCGGGTTTCAGCAAAAGTTTCGAACTTAAAGTTTTAATTGTTTTTCCGGATTTATCTTCAATAAGAGATTCAAGCGAAATTGTTCGACTTTTATTATCGTTATTTTTAATTTCAGTATCGATAAAAACATCCGCACTTTTGGAGCTGATATTATCGTAATGCACAAAAACTCCACCACCCGCTACTTTATTGGCTTCGATGGCATCGGTTATGGCCACTTTATTTTTACAAATCATCCACACATCGCGATACATTCCACCATGATAAGCAAAATCGAGCGTAAGTTGGGTTTTCCCGGGCGGATAGCTGCGGTCGTCGCTGTTATCAGCGTGAACAGCTAATAGACAAGTATCGCCGGCTTGTGCACCAAAGGAAGTAATATCAATTGTAACCGGCAAATATCCGCCTTTATTTTCTTTTATCAATTTACCGTTAAAAAAGAATTTTTGTTTTCCCATGATGGCTTCAAAGTGTAGAAGTACATCTTTTCCCTTAGCATCGGCGGGCACAATAAATCGTTTCCGATACCATGCTATTCCCTGATAATTCCGGTTTCCACTCGCTTCGGCAGGCATAAGCTGCACGGTGTGCGGTACGGCTACAACTTCCCACGCTTTATCATCAAAATCTGTTTTTTCAGCGTTTTTCACATCGCCACGCACAAAACGCCAGCCATTGTTGAAGTTATAAATCTGCCGACCGCTGCCTTCGAGCGGGAAAAATCCGGCAACTGAATTTGATGCGGAAATTGGAAAAATAAGAAAATAAGAAAATAAAAATATCAATAAAGTGCTGCACAGCCTGGCGGGTGATATTTTTTTGGTACTGTTCATAATCCGGATTGTGAAAAAATTCAATTATAAAATCCTGACGATAAAACTTGATTTTTGTAACTTATTATTTATGAAATATTTAAATCTGCATAATACAATTAAAGCAAAAAAAACTGATAACACAGGGTCATCAGAGTTTACTTTTTATCAGCTTTATACTTTGCAGATATTGTTCATCAGTCAAATACGTTTTCTGCGGATTCATTTCAATAACTCCTCCAAAATTGTAACCCTCTACATATTTGGGCACTAAATGAAAATGCAGATGCGAAAGTTTATTGGCAAAAGCACCGTAATTAATTTTATCAGGATTGAAACTTTTTTGAACCGTATTGGCTGCTTGCGCCACATCTTGCATAAATTTATTTCGTTCATCGTCAGATAGTTCATGAAACTCTACTCCATGATGATTATAAACCACATTTACTCTTCCGGGATGCGATTGCTCTTTGAAAAGAAAAAGTTGTGATACCTGCAAATCGGCAATTTTTATCATTAATTCATGCAGAATAGGTAGATTACTGCAGTAAAGACATTCAGAAACTGGTGTTGGCATAATATTTTATTTATTTTAAAAAAAACGACTTTCCCAAGGTTATACTGCTTCGGGAAAGTCAATAAGTTTATTTACCTGAATTTATTAAAACAAGTTTGGTATTATCAGCGAGAAAATCAAAATTGCCATACCGATAACAAGTACAACGATAGTGCCTGATTTCACTCCTTTCCACTCTTTAAGAATGATACCCCAAACATTACTGAACGTAACATTGAGCGACATAAGGATACTCCATGAGAATGCCATCATAACACTGCCTTCTGTTAGAAAGCTTTTCCCCAATGTTAATCCGAAAAATTGAGAATACCAAAGCACACCTGCTAAAGCTGAGAAAAGTATATTGTTTACAAATACCTTTCCAGGCACTCCGAAATAATCTTTCATGGTCTTGTTTTTTACATTCTGAAATAAACAGTAAACGGCATTGGTAATAAAACCACCGAATGTAATGAGTAAAATTGCAGGCAAACCGGCATACAATGCGTCTGAACCCATTTCGAGAGCAGCTTTTTTAATTGGTTCGGCTGCTTCAAGTCCTAAACTGAAACAAGCGCTCATAACACCTGCCAAAAGTGCAACCAGCAAGCCTTTACCCAATGCAAAGTCTTTAACAGCTGCTTTTTTCTGTTCTTCGGTCATGTTTTTTGCACGTAGACTTCCTGCATATCCAATAACTGAAATACCGGCAATAGCAACACTAACACCAATAAGTAATATCAAACCTTCTCCTTGAAACAAATCAGTTCCGACCATAAGCGCCGGAATTAATGTTCCAAAAGCCGAACAGGTTCCCAGTGCAATACTTTGTCCGAGAGCAACGCCAAGATAGCGCATACTTAAACCAAAAGTAAGTCCGCCAACGCCCCAAAGCGCGCCAAAAATTATGGCTTTCCAAGCAGCTCCATCGCCCGATGAAAGAATTTCACCTAAAGTATGACCTTCAGGTACGGCAAGTAATGCGCCCAAAAATGGGAAAACAAGCCAAGCAAAAATTCCCTGAACAAGCCAGAAACTTTCCCATGCCCATGTTTTTACCTTACGTATCGGCACATACGAACTGCTTTGTCCGAAACTGCCAATGGCAATAATTAATAATCCGATGAGTGTATTCATAATATTAAAGCCCACCCTAACCCTGCCACAGGGAGGGAATTAGTGGGTGAAAATTGTGGGTAATTTATTTAATCAACGAACTTTAAGTCCCCCTCTTACTCCCTCTCGTTTGGGAGAGGGTTGGGATTAAGGGGAGGTTTTATCTCTTCGATGTAACCTCTTGTTCGTATTTCTGAATATCAGCAATGTAGGCTTCGCCAACAATAACACCTTTGAGGGCGCAATAGTAGTTATACACATCGCCCCAGGGCATCGATTTTGCTTCTTCGAGCAATGCCATACGCTCAAAGTTCTGTCCTTTGGCTTCGAACTCGCGCAATTTGGCGATTGGTTCGAGCAATGCCTGTACCAATGCTTTTTGCGTAGCACGTACACCAACTACATAAGCACCTACACGATTAATAGAAGCATCGAAATAATCGAGACCGATATGAACTTTATCAACAGCATCGGCGCGTACAATTTCCTGCGCAATAGCCACAATTTCTTCATTGAGTGTTACTACGTGGTCGCTATCCCAACGCACACCGCGTGTTACGTGCAACATAACTTCTGGAAGGAACAATAATAGTGAAGAAATTTTATCGGAAATAATTTCTGTTGGATGGAAGTGTCCGCCATCGAGAGTTACGATAATGTTATTTCTTACACCATAACCCATGTAAAACTCATGCGAACCAACGGTATAACTCTCAGCGCCGATACCAAATAATTTACTTTCGATACAATCCAGCATATAATCATCGTTCGTTTTGTATTCAAAAATTTTATCGAGCGATTCTTTCAGATTTTTACGATACGCCAGACGATTTACCGTTACATCTTTTGAACCATCGGGAATCCAAATATTGTGCATACATTTAGAGCCCAACTGACGTCCCATTTCTTCGGCAATTTTACGGCTGCGGATTACATGTTCTATCCAAAAATTTCGGATTTCCGGATCGGGATGAGAAAGAGTTAAACCATCCGATGATTTGTCGTGTGAAAAACAAGTACAGTTAAAATCGAGTTTGTATCCTTTTTCTTTTGCCCAGTCAATCCAGCTTTGGAAATGTTTAGGTTCAATTTCGTTTCGGTCAATAAATTTTCCACCAAAATCACCGTAGAAAGCATGAATGTTCACACGATGATTACCAGGTATTAAAGACATTGCTTTGTCAATATCGGCACGCAATTCGTTAATAGTGCGGGCTTTTCCGGGATAATTTCCAGTCGCTTGTATACCTCCGGTTAATTGTCCGTCAGGATTTTCAAAACCTGTAACATCATCAGCCTGCCAGCAATGCAGCGAAATAGGCAATTTATCCAATTGTTCGATGGCTTTATTTACGTCAACGCCCATAGCTGCATAACGTTCAACAGCCAAATCGTAAGCTTTCTTAATTTGTTCGTTCATGATATTCATTTTTTATGTTTGAAATGTTGTTTTGTATATTTTGATGTTTTGCTAAACTTTTCAACATCGAAGATTTGAAAACGTTTTTTATTCGTTGTTCAAGTAAGAAACTTTCAAAAATCTTCGATGTTTTGAAGTTTCTTCTTAGAATCATACTTATCACCCAGCCGTTACCGCCAAATATCTATCGTAATAATCACTCCATTCATCAGCGTCCTGAGGAAGATATTCTGTTAAATCGATAGAATTGCTGATACTTTCGCGCATTTCCCGAATGCCGGAATAAATACCGATAGCTTTAGCCTGAACCATAATATTTCCTATGGCTGTTGCTTCCATTGGTCCGGCTACAACAGGAATTCCCAAAGCATTGGCAGTAAACTGATTCAGCATAGAATTTTTTGATCCGCCGCCAATTACATGCAATTTATCTATCGGGAAAGTAGCAAACGATTTGAGGCTTTCGAGTATCTGACGATAACGAAACGCCAGACTTTCGAATATACAACGTGTAATCTCCGCTTTTGTACGCGGTACAACCTGCGAAGTTTTTTCGCAATATTGTTGAATGGCTTTTACCATCGAAGGCGGATTTGCAAAATCTGGCGCATCAGGATTGATAAAACTTATAAAACTGTCGGCAACTTTTGCATCGGCAATGAGTTGACCATAAGCGTTTTCTTCCGAAGTTGAGCCCCATTCGGCCCGGCAACGTTCGAGCAGCCACATTCCGCAAATATTTTTGAGGAAACGGATGGAACCTTCCAAACCACCTTCGTTTGTAAAGTTTAAAGCGAAACTTTCATCGTTAATGATGGGGGTTTCGGCTTCGATTCCCATTAGTGACCAAGTTCCCGAACTTAGATATGCAAAATTTTTGTCAAGTGCTGGTACAGCTGCTACAGCCGAAGCAGTATCATGTCCTGCCACTGCAATAACAGGAACTGCACCAAGCCCGGTTTGTTTTTGTACAGAAGGAGAAAGTGTTCCGATTACTTCGCCGGGAAAAACAAATTTTCCGAAATTTTTCTCGGTTAAGCCAACGGCTTTCAATAATACAGGGTCGAAACGACGATTCTTGGCGTCAAGTATTTGCGAAGTTGAGGCTATGGTGTATTCGGTTACCATTTTTCCGGTAAGCATATACGAAAGTGCATCGGGCATAAAAAGAATTTTATCAGCAATGGGAAGTATGGAAGATTGATGCGATTTCATTGCTGAAAGCTGGAACAGCGAGTTGAAATTCATAAACTGAATTCCGGTACTTTTGTAAACTTTATCGCGTGGAATTATTTTAAAGAAATTTTCCTGGGCATCGTTTGTATGCGGATCGCGATAACTGTAGGGATTTCCGAGCGTTTCGCCATTTTTATCGAAACAAACAAAATCGACACCCCATGTATCAATTCCAATTGATTTAATCTCTATTTCCTCATCGGCAACAATTTTCAAACCTTCGAGAATATATTGATAAAGGCTGAGAAAATCCCAGTAAAAATGTCCGTTTGCTTCAATAATTTTATTAGGGAAGCGGCTGATCTCTCTTAATTCAATTGATCCGCTGCGAATCATTCCGAGAATTGTGCGTCCGCTGGTTGCTCCAAGGTCAACAGCAAAAAAGTTTGTGGTTTTCATTATCAGATTTTATGATTATACTATTTTTTGAAGTAATAAATTATAAATAACGGTAATACAAAAATAGTTTACCTTTATCAGACAATAATAATAATTTTGATATAATGTCTGCTTATTTTGGTAAATAAAGTTCGTTGCAAAAGTAATCTCAATAAACTGTTATAACTATGTATTGTCGTACATTTTTATGAAAACAAATACTAATTTTCAGTATTTTGGCAACGAATATATTTTTGTCAAAGTAATGATGCCGCATTGGAATCAACATAAAAGATTGTCACATCATTAATAGAATACATATACGAAGCAGGATAATTCTTTGCCTGTGGTTTCTGTTTTACAATTTCAGCAAGAATTTTTGCTTTATTCTCACCTGTTATCATAAAAACAACTTCATGTGCATTCCTGATGGTATTTCCGGTTAATGTAATGCGCTTTTGGCCGGTTACTGGGTGTGTGGCAACTGCTACTGATTCAGAAAAAGTATTAAGGTGCATTTGATTAGGGAAAATTGATGCTGTGTGACCATCATCCCCCATGCCAAGCAGAATGAGATCAAAAACAGGAAAATTGTTTGCTGATGACAATTCATTCACTAAAATATTTCTATATCTTATTGCTTCCGATTCCGGTTCTTCTTCGCCTTTCATCCTGAATATATTTGATGCCGGAATATCTATCTTTGACAATAAAGCATCATGAGTCATCCCGTAATTGCTTTCCGGGTGCAGGGGAGGTACGCAACGCTCATCGACCCAAAAAATGCGTACTGCTTCCCATGGCATAGTTTCGTTATATTCGGCAGCAAGTATTTCAAAAAGTAATCGGGGTGTACTACCGCCCGATACTGCCAAGTTTAAAAAAGTGTTTTCTGATTTTTTATTTTTTGCTTTTATGTAAATTTCTTCGGCTATTGATTTTGCTACACCAACAGCATTTTCAGAGATATGTAATTTATAATTCATTGGAGTAAATATGAAATTGAGAAATTGGGAAATCAAAAAAAATCTTTTGGCTGATGAAAAAAGAAAATCAGAAAATAAGAAATATTTCAATTCATTGTAAATTATAACGATTTATTGATATACTTAACCGGGTAAAGCGCTGCAAACATTCCCATGATGAGCACAGTTATAAAAACAAGCATCACATCATTAAAACTTGTTACAACCGGATAAGCATCCACAATGTAACCTTTGCCGAGTTTAAGGAATCCAAAATGCTGCTGAACTAAACTAATGATTGTACCAAAAAAAATTCCAAAAACAGCCCCAACAAATGAAATAAACCATCCTTCGAGCAAAAAAATTCTTTTAATTAGGCTTTCATCGGCTCCCAAACTTCGTAAAGTTGAAATATCAGCCTTCTTTTCAATTATCAGCATCGATAATGAACCGATAATATTAAACACTGCAATCAATAAAATAAAACTCAGAATAAGGAAAGTAATCCATTTTTCAATCTGCATTATTTTAAAAAAACTCTCCTGTTGTTCGTAGCGGTTTTTTACACGATAATTTTGTCCTAATATGTCCGAGATTGTTTTTTGTACTTTTTTCTGATCTGCTGTTGGCGTTATTTTTAATTCTACAAACGATACCATAGTGGAGTCGTACTCAAAAAGTTCACGAGCTAAACCTAACGATACAAGCACATAATGATCATCGTACTGCAACTGATTGACAGAAAAAATACCTGAAACGAATGTACCTGACTGATTAAATGAGGTTTCAGGACGAAGTAAATTAATGCGTGAGGTACGTTTAGGTGCATAAATATACAACGGATCGATAAAATGAGCGCCTAAACCAAGCGTACTTGCTACCCCAAGTCCGGGTACAGCCCGTTCAAATGCTCCATCGTACAGCTCGAATTTCCCATCGTATATTATGTTTTTAATTTGCGTGAGTTGCTCAAAATTATGGGAAACACCCATAATCACAGCAGGCATTTGTTTATCTTTAAATCTTAACAAAGCGTTTTCCTGTACAACTTCTGTAAAAACCTCAACTTCTTTTATTTTTTTTACTTTTTGAAAAGCAGTATCGTTTACATCAAAAATTTTTCCTTCGGCAACTTCGATGCGCAAATCAGGATCAAAAGCTGAAAACATGCCGGCTACCAGCGATTCAAATCCGTTGAAAACCGATAAAATAACAACCAACGCCATTGTTCCTACTGCTACCCCGAATGAGGATATGCCAGAAATAATATTTATGGCGTTGTGCGACTTTTTCGAAAAAAGATACCTCCATGCTATTTCAACGGAAAATAACATGGAGTTTTTTTTGTTATTGGTTTGATTTTGAAAGTTTGATTTCATTTACACTGAATTGCTATCATCAAGAAATCTGATTCAATCCTTAGTGTTATCATCGGTTAAAGGCGAAGGCAGGTCACTTTTAAGAAGATTGTCGATATTTTCAATATAATCCAGCGAATCGTCGATATGAAAATGCAGTTCAGGAACTATACGCAATTGATAACGAACGCGTTTGCCTAAATCGAAGCGGATTGATTTCGCATCGGACTGAACTCTTTTTAACATTTCAGTAGAATTTTGACTTGGAAAAATACTTAAATGTACATGAGCTATTCCCAAATCGGGACTTATGCGAACACCGGTTACAGTTATTAATACTCCGTGAATTTCACGTGCATATAACAGGAAGATTTCGCCAAGCTCCTTCTGAAGCATTCGCGATATTTTTTGTTGACGGGTAGTTTCCATAAAATATATATTTAGTGCAATTTTCTCAATTTATAACAACCGAGATGTACGTAAGAGCACAAAATTAAAGAATAATTTCAATGTAAAAAATTACATTTCTTATTTAATCATTAAAAAACTCATTTCATTTTTTAATCCAAACTGTAACTTCTACTTTTTTAACTTCTTTACTTCTTGAATTCTTCCATAATGATAATTGGATATTTACAGGATTCCTGTCAAGATAAAAATTAGAGCTCAGTATTTCTTTTATTCCTTCAAATGATGGAACAGGTTCGCCATCTTTTTTAAACCCTCCAGGCCAATGTTCACGTTTTATGTTATTTAATTCCCAGTCGTAAGTCGATGCCAAAATTAATGTACCTCCAGCGTTTAATCTTTCGTGAATTTGCTGCAGAAAAATAATGGGACAAGTTAATTCTTCAAGCAGATTCGGAACAATAATCAAATCGTATCCCGAGTAAATCGGTTTCAGATTATTGGCATTATCCTGCATGAACAAAATGTTATTAAAACTTGTGCCTTCGCCTTTACCTTCGCCCAATCCTGTTTCAGAAAGCACCAGTTCACGATAAAACACCAATTCACCCTCATCTTTCACAATATAACGGATAAAACCTTTTTCCTGTAACTGAATAGGCATACGGATAAATCGTGCCGAAAAATCGATAGCGGTAATTTTATCGAAATAAGGCGCAAGTTCAAAAGCCAATCGTCCGGTGTCGGCATTCAAATCAAGCACTTTGGAAATGTTTTTTCCTTTGGTAACTTCCAAAACAAATTTCGCAAGTTCTTTATGGAAATTCTGTTTCGCGCCAAAGTTATCGCCCCAGTTGTTTTCGCACGAATTGGCAACCTCAATGTCGGTTTCATATTCATCGTTTTGAATAACCAGTGGATATTCCGATTCTACCACCCGAAAACCGGCGTGCTGATAAAAATGCCGGCGAAAAGCATAGCGAGAATGAAGCGTGGCTTCGTTTCCGGTTGAAATCCACGAGCCGCCTTTTATAAGATTATGCTTTCCATCGAAAGTCGGCGTCGAAAAATCGTCGTACATGGGATGCACTTTGAAACCGGCAAAACCAGTTATAGGCGTTTCAGTCCATTGCCACACATTGCCCAGCACATCATAAAAATCGCCAAAAGCAAATTTATCAACGGGACATGGCGAACAATAATGCTCAAGATTGATATTTCCGGGAGCAGATTTCCATTTGTCAACATCCTGAATCTGACAATGTTCTACAAGTCGATACCATTCGGCTTCGGTGGGCAACCTGTATGTTTTTCCATTTTTCGCCGAAAGCCAGTTGCAATACGCTTTTGCCTCAAGATAATTCACCTCCACAGGCCAGTTCCAAGGCATTTCAATTTCCTGAGCTACCAAACGCAGTTTAAAACCTTGATCTGTTTTGCGCCAAAACAACGGCATCTGTGCTTGCTTGAAGTTGCGCCATTTCCAACCTTCTTCAGTCCAGTAACTTTCAGTAGTATAACCATTATCGTTAATAAAATTCAGAAATTCACCGTTCGAAATCAGGTATTTTGTGGTTTTAAAATCTTCTACTTTTTCGGTGTACTTTCCGTATTCGTTATCCCAACCATAAAAGTGATGTTTTTGTGGTTTGCCGAGTTTCATTTCAGCTCCCGAAACGGGTAAAAATTCGTTTGAAGGCGCATCGCCAACTTCTTCACAAATATTCCCAAATCTTCCGCTAACAACTTTATCCAAAGGCAACTGACGAATCAACACCGAAGAAGTTTCGAGATGAATCCGTTCATGTTCAATGCCCATTATGATAATCCAGAACGGATTTTCCCAGTTTATTGGTAAGTTTAAGGGAGTTTTGTCAATAACATCGAGAATCACTGCTTTTGCTTTATCACGATAATCGCGTACCTCACTCACCGCAGGCCAATCGTAATGTTTCTCGTTCAGGTCGTCCCAGCTCATTTCATCAACGCCAATGGCAAAAATCGACTCGAAAGTGGGATTGATACGTGTATCAATCATTTTCGCCAAAAACATTTTATTGATAAAAAACACGGCTGTGTGTCCGAGATAAAACAAAATTATATGTCGGAGCGGGTCGCCTTGCATATAAAAAGTTTGGTCATCTACAAGTTGTGTATAGAGTTCTTCATCAATTTCCCAGGTTTTCAGAAAATAATCGCGAATTTCAGCGCGTTTTTCTTCACTACTTCCATGAATCAGATCAATGGTTTTTGTAATAAGATGTTTCATTTCAGCTAATTTTTTTGTGTAAATATATTTTTTTCATTGTGAAAGTTCCCGATAAATCAGCTTTTGTTTTTGTTTGTTCAATTTCTGCCACATCAGTAAATCCTATTTTTCGGTATAATGACAAAGCAGCCAAATTCTGATTCCAAACCCTTATAAAAACATCTGAAATGTTAAATTGTTTGGCATCAGCAATAAATTCATTCAGCAATTTTCCACCCCAGCCTTTTCCTCTTAAATTTTCATCTATCATCATTTCAGCAATATACCAAACATTTTTCCCTTCAAATTCAGTTTTTAAATCAGCCGGAAAATCGGCATCAAAACTAATTGGTATTGCCAATAAAGCTCCAATTAACGTATCCTGATTTAATATAGAAATAATTTTTCCGTTATCGAAAAAAGTTTTCAGATATAACTTCAACGCATTCAAATCGATGTGTTGTTCGGATAATCCTTTCGAAAAACAATGGGTATATAATTGAATGAGGTCTTCAATTCTAATCAAATCGGGAGATTTCTCAATTTTCATGTACATTTATAATAATTTTCAAATTTCACAGATACTCACCACTTGAATTATGTGTATCAATTAGCATTTTCATAAAAATTGCAGAGTAAAAAACGTAATTTTTACAAAAAGAACAGCTCAATTAAAACGCACAAATATTAATTGTTGCTCCTAAGTTCCCCCTTTAGGGGTTAGATGCAAGGTTTTTACTCTATTTTGTAATAACAAAGAAAATATTTCTCCACTTTTTTTGTGAGCACCTGAATGTTAAGCATATCCGAAGCATCAGCAATATCTTTTACTGTACCATCCTTAAAGAGTATATTTATATTCTCATCTTCAGGACTGTAAGTGTCTGTTGAAACTATTTCCAAACCCATAAAATATTGTGATTCAGCATCCGATATACGAAAATGTTTACAATATTGTGCTTTGAGATTGTCAAGTTTCGATTGTTTTAGCGGTTCGGTAAGTACCTCAACTTTAAACAAACGCCTGTTGGTAAAGGATTTGCAAAGCTCTGACAACACAATATCACTTTGTGAAGCCCAAACTTTAATGGCCGAAAACAGATCGGAATCGTCGAGCATGGCAAAATTATCGAGTGCTTCAGGATGCTCAAAAAAGTACTGTTGATTCACATCGTTGAAAAGAAAATACCGCAGGGCTGGAGTTGCAAAAAGTTCAGCACCTCCTGCTGCCAGTTCTTTAGCCCGTTTCAGAATATTAGTCAGCATTTTTTCTGCAGCCACCGAAGTTTTATGTAAATAAACTTGCCAATACATCAAACGTCTTGCTACCAAAAATTTTTCGATAGAGTAAATCCCTTTAGCATCAACAACTAATCGATCATTTTGTACATTCAACATTTTTAAAATACGCTCTGAGCCGATGATACCCTCACTAACCCCTGAAAAGAAACTGTCGCGACTAAGATAATCGAGCCTATCCATATCCAATTGACCCGATACAAGTTGATGCAGAAATCGTTTAGGATAATTGTTAGTAAAAATACGAATGGCATCATTCAGTTTTCCACCGAAATCGTTGTTGATTTTCTGCATCATGAGCAATGAAATCTGTTCGTGATGCACACCTCTTACTAAGCTATTTTCGAGCGTATGCGAAAAAGGTCCATGTCCAATATCGTGTAACAAAATACACGCTCGTACGGCATCGGCTTCCTGAAGCGTTATTTCATGCCCCTGCTTTCGAATTTGTTCAATGGCTTCACCCATAAGGTGCATAGCCCCAAGTGAATGCTGCATACGTGTATGTTGTGCTCCGGGGTACACGAACGAGGATAATCCGAGTTGCTTAATACGATGAAGTCGCTGAAAATAAGGATGCTGAATGATATCGTAAATAAAATCATTCGGTATATCGATAAATCCGAAAACCGGATCGTTGATAATTTTTCGTTTATTGGGTTTTGACATATTTTATAATTACAAATCTTATTTCAAGGATTTCAACACTGTCAGGTGCAAGCACCCTGACAGGTCTTTTTCATTTTATATTCTTTAAAATTTCCACCAACCATTTCCAGCATTTCTGTGTAGAGCTAATGCTTAATCTTTCATCCGGCGAATGAACTCCGTACATTTGCGGTCCTATGGAAATCATATCGAGATGTGGATATTTTTCGAGGAACAAGCCACATTCCAATCCGGCATGAATAGCGCGAATCTGAGCTTTTTCACCAAAAAGTCTGGTATAACTTTCTTCGGCTTTCTTCAGTATCTCCGATTTGATATTCGGTTTCCAACCGGGATAACCATCGCCATGCGTTACTTCTGCTCCTGCAAGTAAAAAAACAGACTCTACCTGATGAGCAATATCGTGTTTTGACGTTTCCACTGAACTGCGCTGACTTGTGGTTATCAGAATTTCATTAGCCGTTTTCATTTTTACCGAAGCTAGATTTGTGGAAGTTTCCACTAAACCGGGCATATCTTTGCTCATGGCTTTTACACCATGGGGACAAGCGTACAATGCGTTCAAAAGCTTATCAGAAGTTGATTTGTCAATTACAGTATCGGGTAGTGTTTCCGAGTCAAGCGTAATTTTCAAATCCGGTTCTGTATCGCCAAATTCATTTTCAATATTTGCAATATAATGATTCAGCAATACTCTAACGCGTTCTTTCATCTCCCATGGCACACAAACTGTTGCCCAGGCTTCGCGCGGGATGGCATTTCGCAGATTTCCACCATCAATTTTAGCAATGCGCAAATCGGTTTCCTTATTTACATTCCACAAATAGCGATTCAGAATTTTATTGGCATTTCCAAGTCCCTTGTTAATATCATCGCCCGAATGTCCGCCTTTTAACCCGCTTACATTTACATTAAATGCAAAATATGCTTCGGGCGATTTTTCTGAAATATATTTTAAAACAGCAGTAGTGTCGATTCCGCCGGCGCATCCGATAAAAATAACGCCATCGTCTTCCGAATCGAGATTTATAAGCACATCGCCCTTTAAAAGCTTATTATCTAAGGCAAAAGCGCCTGTAAGTCCGGTTTCTTCATCAACCGTAAATAAACATTCCAAAGCAGGATGTTGCAAATCCTTTGAAGCCAACACAGCCAGCATCATTGCCATGCCAATACCGTTATCGCCTCCAAGCGTTGTTCCACGGGCTTTTACAAAATCGCCATCGATAAAATAATTGATGGGCTGCGTGTCGAAATCAAACTCCACATCGCTGTTTTTTTCGCACACCATATCCATGTGTGCTTGCAAAATAACTCCTTTGCTTTTTTCGAAACCAGCTGTTGCCGGTTTGCAAATTAGCATATTACCTGCACTGTCTTTTTTATATTCAAGTTTATTTTTTTTGCTAAAATCTTCGAGAAAAGCAATCACTTTTTCTTCCTTTTTCGAAGGACGGGGAATTTGGGTTATTTCATGAAAATAATTCCACAAGGGAGCTGGTTCAAGATGTTTCATAACTTTTGTAGTTTTTAATGACGTGAAATGCAAAGTTAAACAAATAAATCAGTAATAAACAAGAAAATAAAGTAAGGAGAAATTATCATAAGCAAAAAAAAAATCAACCATTGCCTTTATTGTGACAATGGTTGACAAAATTTGAAAAACCGGAAAAACAGATAAAAAATTTATTGCACTTTAGCTCTGTTGGCAGGAATAGGAACATTCCTTTTCACAGCAGCTTGTGTGCCATATTTATAGGTAAAATTGTAAGTACTACTACTTTCGGGCGTATTAAATTCACGCGCATGCACCACAATTTTCACCTCGTTTTGTCCTGCAACCTGTAAAGATTTAAGATTAAACGAAACAATGCCACTCAGGTTGAAATGTGGATAATCACCATTGGCATTGTGCCGGAATTCAAGGTGAATTTTTCCGTCGCTGTAAGTTTTCAAACTATCCGAAACTAAATTGATAAAGTGAACTTTATTTCCCCCGGGATAATCAAAACGAACATTCAGAAAATCGCTTCCAATCCACATATCGCGAATGTAAACATAATCGTTTCCGATACTGTCTTGTGTGGCAGGTGTGATTTTAAAAATTCCCTTTGTAAGCACTTCATAAACATCGTTCAACTTTACAAGATAATCATAGGTAGCTGCCTGAGGTTTTTCAGCAAGTATGGTATAATTTGCTATCACGCGCTGACCGTCTTTGGGACGATAATACTTTAAATCAGTTGCAGCTGTCCACAGTCGTTTGTTGTTATCGAGGTTCAAAAAGAAAGCCGTGTTGTTTTCCGGATTTTCAACTGTGGCAATGTCAATTACAAAATTGTCGAGCGAATAACCTTCGTCATCGGAACATGCTGCCAACATCAAAAGCGGCATTAAATAAAAAATCAGTCTTTTCATATGCTTTATCTCTTTTTAAATTATCGTATTTATGATTCTACACTTATCAAGATGTATAGTTAAAAGTTTTTGTTGCAAGTAGCAAATTTAAAAATTCTTAAAAACACAACTTTATCAATATAAAATCAATGTATGGAAATAAAAAATAGGGAATTTACAAAATTTTAAGAATCAGTATTTCAGCTTGTTTTAACAACTAAACCACATTTAAACTTACAAAAAACTTAAATCACACATATCTCTCTGCAATTTCAGCAGAAAAATAAATTACATTTGTAGCAGAATAACAAAAAATTTGCATCAAAAAAAATACCAAAAAACATCCTCCAGCACATTTGAATCGATAAAAATCACTAATAATTTGAATAAAAATAATACAACAAAATGGTAATTTATCCCGAAATAGTTTCCGAAATAATCAGGCTTTCTGAAAATCAACATCAACCCTTTTATCTTTATCAAACTAAAGTAATACAGGAAAATTGCAGCATATTTAGTCGAATAGCTTATCCCGAAAAGAATATTCATTTTGCTTCGATGGCAAATGCAAATCCTGCATTTTTGAAAATAATAAAGAAAAGCGGTTTGAATATTTTTGTTAACTCACCGTTACATTTAGATGCCGCCATTGAAGCCGGTTTTCGTGCAAAAGAAATTATTTATACTGCTTCGGGATTATCAGAAGAAATTATGCTGATGATAGGGAAACATGATTTGCAGGTAAATCTCGATTCGCTCAATCAACTTTTGCTTTGGTCAAAACTATTCCCTGCAAAGCAAGTTGGAATTCGTTGCAATATAGGCGATGCGGTGCAACCTTATTCTTCACACGCCGGAGCTTTTATCGGCAAGGAAAGCCGGCTCGGTTTTACTGCCGATGATTTAACAAAAATTCCCGATAGAACTATCATTAACGGCTTACACTTATATGCAGGAACCGATATAACCGATATTGATTACATGATTTCGTGTTACGAACAATTAGCAAATCTTGCTCTGAATTTCCCTAATATCGAGTACCTGAATTTCGGAGGTGGTTTTGCTTTAAACGAAAGCGGCGAGCATAATTTTGATTTCGAAACTTATGGAAAAAAAGTAGCGGAATTTATGGAAAAAGTATCGGTACAAAAAGGAAAAAGAATTAAAATGATACTTGAACCTGGCAGAATGATTGGAGGAAACGCAGGTTATTTTGTTTGTCGTGTTACCGACATAAAAAATCGTACCGACAAAACTTTAGTAGGCGTAAATGCATCAACGGTACAGTTTTCGCGCCCATTGTTATATCCCGATGAAGCAAGGCATCCAATTTCAATCATCAGAAACGGAAAACTACTGAATGTTTCCGAAACTCAAAATACAACAGTTTTTGGATGTTCAACCTACTCGCGCGACATTTTTGCGCATGATGTTCAACTTCCGGATTTACAAATTAATGATATTGTTGTATTCGAAAATGCCGGTTCATATTGCGCATCATCGTACATGCAATTTTTGGGATTTCCGAAACCGGAGGAATATTTTACCCCAAACCCCTAAAGGGGCATTCAAACTTTTCCAAAGTTAAAATAAAAATAATATGAAAATCGATCTTGTAGAAGGTAAAGAAGCTGAAAAATTATTCGGGAAAGTTAGTTCAGCAGTTTACGCGGGAAATAAATATTTTCGCCGAACTGATAAAAGTGTCGAAAAATTGGTATTAGGTGGAAGCAATACTTACTCACGACATGCAAAACTAAAACAATTTGTAATTTTTGATGGGAACGATGCTGTGGCTCGTTTCGCATTGATTCGCGACAACAAATTGCCTGACTATGTTCAGATTGCCTATTTCGAAGCAATTAAAGGACTTGGAAATATATACAAGCTGATTGAACCTGAAATAAGAAAATATTTTCCCGAATGCAATAAAGTTGTAGTAGGCTTAAACGGTCATTTAAATTACGGAGCAGGAATTTTACTGAACCGATTCGATGAAGTTCCTGTTTTTGGCTTGCCCTATCAGCCTGAATACTATGCCGAATATTTTGATGAATTTCAACGCAGGCGCATGTTTACTTTCAGAATAAACATGGAGATGTATGCAGTCTGGGCAAACTCTTTTGAGCAACAGCGTGAAATTCCGGGTCTGAAACTTCGGTTTATGGATAAGAAAAACATAAAATCCGAAAGTTCAATTTACACTTATCTCAACAACAAAGCTTTTACCCAGCATCCTTTTTGGGCTGACAGAGAAATTGAAGAAGATATTGAATTGTTTTATCCGTTTCGCCATTTGCTCGATAATGAAAATCTGGTTTTTGCCGAAGTGAATGGTGAACCGGTTGGTTTTTTTCTTTGGTATCCCGATTTCAACCAAATGGTTAGCTCACATCGCGATTTGAATCTATTAGATGTGATTAAGTTCAGAGTTGGCGTTAAACCTGACACTTTCCGTTTTACCGAAATTGGTATTATTCCCGAATATCAGCGAAGCACATTGGTTTTTTCATTAATTCAAAAACCCTTGCCTTATATTATGGAAAAAGGCTACAAATATTGTGAAGGCGGTTTCATTTTTGAAGAAAACAAAGCATCCATTGCTTTTACAAAAGGATTATTCAGACGAAGTTTAGGCACCGAACCCGATTTCTACAGAGAATTTGCGGTGTTTGAAAAATCTTTATAATGATTGAATTCAGATGTATAGATAAAACAAATCAGCTTCCGAACGATTGGGACGTACTGGCTGAGAATTACTTTCAGAAAAGAAAGTTTCTGAATCATGCTGAGAAATTTAATCCCTGCCAACAAAGATATTATCTCTGTACCGAAAATGAAAAATCAGTTGCTGCCGCGATTGTTTATTCGTTGCGATTGGACATTTTCACGTATTTAAAGGTTAAAAGTCCGGTTAAAATGAACATAATCGGAGTGCCGTGCTCGGTTTCAGCATCCGGAATGTTTGGCGAAACCAATGCTTTGGAAGCGTTGAAAAACTATATTTTCCAGCAAGAAAAAGGTTTGACAATAGCTTTAAATCTCACTGAGAAACCAGGTGAAAATGCAAATGCGTGTGGGAAAACACTTCCAACCATTGTTTTCGATAATCAGTTTGCCGATTGGAATAATTATCTGAGTTCGCTCCGGTCAAATTATCGTCGCCGGCTAAAACTGATAAATCAGCAGAACGAAAACCTTTATTTCCGGAAAAAAACGTGCTCGGAATTTACAATGGAAATGCATAATCAATATCTCGAAGTTTATAATCGCAGCAAAGGGAAACTTGAAAAGCTGACTTTTGATTTTTTCAGGAATTTACCGGAGGAATTTATTCTTACGGTTTGTTATATTAATAATGAAGTTTCAGGTTGGAATATTGCTTTGAAAGATAACAGCATATATTTCTTTTTTTTGGGTGGAATAAATTACATGCAGAACAAAACGCACCATACTTATTTTCGGTTGCTGACACAGCTCATGCGCGATGGAATTGAGAATAAAGCCACTAAGATTGAACTCGGACAAACTGCCGAAACCGCAAAAATGCGCATGGGAGGCAAACCCGAAACACTTTATATTGAAGCACATCACAGCAGTAAGTTTGTGAATTATTTATTGAAAAAATTTGGGGCTTTTTTAGAGTACAAATTCAAACCTGAGAAAAACAGGGTTAATCAAATTCGTTAATGGAAAGAGTGAAAGATGATATTGCGACTTCAAAGTCCCCCCTGCGGCCAGGGGGGCTTCGTATTTTAATGATAAGACCGCGTCCGCCACGAGAAACCATAGGTTTGCAACATGTAATGATAGTGGAACCGCTGGAATTGGAGATTTTGTGTGCGCTGAAACGCGAAAATGATACGGCTATAATTGTGGATATGATTCTCGAAAAAAAACCTGTGGAGTATTTTCTGAATTTACACAAACCGGATGTATTGTGCCTTACAGGCTATATCACGCACGTTAATACCATTATTTCCTATTGTAAAACTGCAAAAAATATTCTTCCTGATGTTACCACGATAGTTGGCGGCGTGCATTGCGAAGTTTGCCCCGAAGTTTTTGAAAATGATGCAGTGGATTTCAGGGTTGTTCGCAACGCGGCAATAAATTTCACCGGTTTGCTAAACCATATCGAATTAAAAACCGAACTTCCCGAAGGTATTTTTTGCAAAGGCGATACTTTGGAAAACAAAACGCTTCCCGTTTTCGATTTCCGAGTCCCTTTCCCGGATAGAAATGCCGTGAAACATTATCGGCATAATTATTTTTATATTTTTCACGATAAAGTGGCACTACTGAAAACTTCGTATGGTTGTCCTTATTTATGCTCGTTCTGTTTTTGCCGGATTATTACCGATAAACTCTACAAACAACGACCTTTATCAGAAGTAATTGAAGAAATTAAAACCATAAATGAAACGGAAATTTACATTGTTGACGATGATTTTCTGGTGGATAAAAAATGGCTGAATGCTTTTATCGCTGAAATTAAAAAGTATAAAATCAAAAAGCATTATTTGGTGTACGGTCGCGCCGATTTTATAGCAGAAAATCCCAAACTAATGCATGAATTAGCTCAAATCGGATTGCGGACGGTGATAGTGGGTTTTGAAAGTTTCTCCGATAAAGAACTCGACAAATACAATAAAAAGACTTCCGTAGCAATGTATAAACAAACAATGGCTGTGCTGCATCGCGAAAAAATTGAGGTTTTTGCTACCATTATCATTCCACCCGAATGGGATAAAAGCGATTTTAAAAACATGGTAAAAGTAGTAAAAGAACTTGGCATTCATTACGTAAATCTTCAACCTCTCACACCATTACCAAAAACCGGCGTAAGTTATCCCGAAAATCAGATTATCGTTAAAAAAACCGATTACGAAAAATGGGATTTGGCACATGTAACGGTACAACCTGAGAAATTAACCGTTCCGGAATTTTACAGGGAAATTTTAAAAGCATATAACAAAATATTATTTACACCCAAAGTTATGTGGATGTATCTCAGGACGTATCGTCCGGTAATGCTTGTAAAAATGCTGGTGGGTGCTAACCGGGTAGCGATGCAATATAAACGGAAAATAAAAACCTCTCCCCGACCATCGGAAGCTTGTCCCGCTTGCGGGAAGGATAGGGAAACTGCATGATTTGAAAATTGGTTGTAACATGAAGTTTCTAAATTTCCTATTTTTTAATTTCTTAATTTAGACAAGGGGGCATGCCCCCTTGCTTAAAAACAAAAAATTTATGCCCAAAATACTCTTCATACAGCCCACACAATACGCCGAAAGCGGAAAATTGTGTAAACAGAATAAAATCAATCTGCCCGGATTAGCATTCCCATTATTGGCTTCTTATGTTCCGGCTCATTGGGAAGTGGAATTACAGATTGAAGTAGTGGACGAAATTAATTTCGAATCGGATGCTGATATTATTGGAATTGGAACGATGGGACATGCCACTTTCAGAGGTTTGGAGATAGCCGCTGAATTTAAAAAACGGGGGAAAACGGTGGTTATGGGCGGTTACATGGCATCCATTGCTTACAAAGAAGCTATGAAATATGTCGATTCGGTGATAGTTGGTGATGCCGAAATTTCATTCCCGATGATGTTGAAAGATTTTGACGAAACCGGAAAAATAAAACCTTTATACAACTTTCCAATAAGCGAACTAAAAGATCTGCCGATTCCGCGTTACGACTTGCTCTTGCAGAAAAAAATCGGGGTAATGTTGCCTGTGCAAGCCGGAAGGGGTTGTACATTTACCTGTTCGTTTTGCTCCATTGCCTGCTTGTACGAAGGCAAATATCTTTTCCGTCCGGTCGATGAAGTAATTCGCGACATAAAGGAAATAAAACGGCTTGGTTTTAAGCGTTTTTATCTTATTGATGACAACATCGTATCGAGCCCGAAATATCTGCGGGAATTATGTGAGAAAATAAAACCGCTGAAAATGAAATGGGCAAGTCAGTGCGCAATCCATTTGGCAAAAAATGCCGAATTGCTAAGGATTGTGCGTGATTCGGGCTGCGATTTAATGAGTTTCGGTGTGGAAAGCATCAGTCAGGAAGCCATCGACAGCTTCGACAAACCATGGTTAAAAGCTGCCGATCATGAGAAAAACATGAAGATATTGTCGGAATCGGGCATAGTGGTAAGTACCGAAATGATTGTGGGAACCGATTTTGATACTGAAAAATCGATACGTGAAACATACGAATTTATTTACCGAAATCGTGTTCCGATTCCACGATTTTACATTCTTACGCCAATTCCGGGCACTGATTTACATAAACAGCTTAAAGAAGAAAATCGCATGTTAACTGATGATTTGAATCTTTTTGATGGAACGCGTTGTGTGCATATTCCAAAGATGATTGAACCGGAAAAACTAACCGAAATGTACTGGTGGCTGAACAATAAAGTTTTTTCGCTAAAAAGCATTTTTCACCGCGTTTTGTTCAATAAATATTTATGGAAAAATCCCGAAATGCTGATTTTTGCACTGGGAGTAAATTTACATTACCGCAATTACGTGAAACGAAAAGTTACGCCAAATATTTTTTAACATGAATATTCTGCTTTATACACCACCTGTGCCGCTGCAATCCATTCACATGGATAATCTTATCAGCTCAGAGCCGCTGGAGCTGGAATATCTTTATACGGTTTTGCATCAGCATCACACCATTTTCTTCCTCGAAAAAGGGAAAAAAGGCAAACTAATAAGGACTTTAAAGCAACATAAAATCGACATACTTTGCATAAGTGTGTATTTGAATCACACAACTTTCGTGCGAGAAATTTGTCAGGATTTGCGAAAAATATTTCCGCATTTGTATATTGTAGTTGGAGGCGTACATCCCGAAGTTGTTCCCGAACAATTTTTTATTCCGGAAATAAACGCGGTGGTTTTTGCAAATCATCTGCAAGCAATTTCGCAAATTGCCGATAATATTCAAAAGCCTGAAATTCTGCTCAAAACCGAAGGCGTAGCTTTTGCCGACAACGGTTTTAAACTTCAGGAAGTAAAATCGCAGATTGAAGAATTGCCAATACCGAAACGGGTTTTATTCGATAAAAATCCCGAAAGATACTTTTATATGTACCTCAGAAAGTGCGCTTCCATAAAAACGGCGTTAAGTTGTCCCGGAAAATGTACATTTTGCTTTTGCCGTAAAATGAATGGCGGAGTGTATCACGCCCGTCCAGTTGCTGATGTAATTGCTGAATTGGAAACCATCGAAACCGAAAATATATTTGTTGTTGATGATAATTTTCTGACAAACAGTAAACGATTGGAAACTTTTTGCGAAGAATTGGAAAAACGCGAAATCAGAAAAAAATTTATTGTTTACGGAACATCTCATTTTATTTCAACACACGAATCAACTATTGCAAGATTGAAAAAAAACGGATTAATTGCGGTTATTGTTGGTTTTGAGTATATCAGTGATCAAAGCTTGGAGAATGTTCACAAAGGTGCAACAGCCTCGGAAAACGACCGTACCATCGAAATTTGCAACAAATATGACATTGAGTTGTATGCGCTTTTTATTTGCAATCCCGACTGGCATCATGCTGATTTCCGCCAATTATTCAGATACATCAGAAAAAATAAAATCCAGTTTGCCACTTTTTCTACAGAAACAGTTATGCCCGGAACAGATTTGGCTTTGGAACAAAAAACAGTTTTCGATCCAAAAAAAATGTGGCGTTACGATTTACTGCGATTACACAAAAAAACGGCTCACATTTCGCCATTCAGTTATTATATGTGGCTGTTTGTGTTGTATTTAAGTCCGATCTATGGTTGGTCATCAGCAATGTATATTTTCAAAAAATATGGTTTTCTGCGTGGAATTCAAACCATCTTTATGAGCATTTATGACGGATTTGCTTACTTTACAAAAATAATTATATGGAAGTAAATTGATAATGTGCCAATGAACCAATATGCAAATGTGCCAATAAATTGTAAATTTTTCAATTGTAAATTAAACTATGCCAAACAAAGAAATCTGGGATTCGTATGCAAGCTGGTACGAAAAATTATTAGCGCAAAAATTCGCTTTAGGTCCATCGCGTAAACTGATTCTTAAAAACCTGAGTGAAATTCCTGAAAACGCGAAAATTCTCGATGTAGGATGTGCCATTGGTCAACTTTGCCGTGAAATTAAAAGCATTCATCCTACAGCAAATATTACAGGAATCGATCCGGCTGAAAAAATGATTGAAAGAGCCAAAATGCTCAGCGAAAACATTGACATACGGTATGTTGCAACTGAATTGGAAAAACTACCGGAAAATGAAAAATTCGACATAATCGTATCCACCAACGCTTTTCCGTACGTTATGGATAAAAAATTCTTTCTAAAGTGTGTAAAAAATCATTTGAATCCGGGCGGACGATTACTGATTTTATTTGCCAACAACAATAATTTCTATGATGCCCTCTGGTTGGTATTCGTCAAACTCACGACATCAAAAGCCGAATATCTTTCGAACAAAAAAATGAGTAGTTTGCTCAAAATTTGTAACTTCAACATTAAAAGCATTCAGCGCATCGAAACTGCTTTTTTTATTCCATCGGTTTATATGTTTGAATGTACAACATGAAAAATTACACAACAAAATTTTCGTTGACACTGATATAAATATTTTTTGCAACTTTATTCACATTCTGTTATCTTTGTAAGCTTTTCTCATTTTTCAGAAGTTTATTTTTTTTCAAATCAACGAATGAAATTCAAGAATTTATTTACTTTTTTTCTTTTGCTGAATGTATGGAACATATTTGCAGCAATTCCTCAAGGTTATTACAATAGCGCTTCGGTTCTAAAAGATCAAGGATTAAAAACTGCCCTTTTTAACATCATTAAGCAACACACTCAACTTGAATATTACGCTTCGGCCACATATTTTAGAACTACCGACTGGCATCCAAATGGCTATTTCTGGGATATGTATTCCAATATACAACGCACCACATGGACCGGCTTAAACCGCGAACACAATTTTCCTAAAAGCTGGTGGAGTTCAGCACCTGAAACTACAGTAGCTTATTCTGATTTACATAATCTTTATCCTTCTGATCCGACAGCCAACGAAGCAAAATCAAATTATCCGCTTGGTGAAGTTACAGGAGTTCCCGTTTTTCAGAATGGTGTAGTAAAAGTTGGCACAAACCGCGTTGCAGGTTACAACGGAACTGTTTTCGAACCTGCCGATGAGTACAAAGGCGATTTTGCAAGGAGTTATATGTACGTGGTAACCTGTTACGAAGATTATTCACAAAACTGGCGTAGTTTGGGTACAGCAAGTATGTTACAGAAAAATACCTATCCGGTTTTTAACGAATATGCCGTGAAACTTCTCCTCAAATGGCATCGCAACGACCCTGTGAGCGAAAAAGAAATAAAACGTAACGATGCTGTATATTCATTTCAGAATAACCGCAATCCTTATGTTGATTTCCCGGATTTAGCTGAATACATATGGGGATATTACAAAGGACAATACTGGGATGTAAATGGAGAAATTCCTGTACCTGATCCGGAATTTTATGTGGTTTATTTGCCCGATGAGAATACACTTTATTTGAACATAGCTGAAAATAAACCTGCAGATTTCTATATTTATTCGGTTGATGGTATGCTAATTCAAAATGGAACTTCAAACTCAAAAAAAATAGCTATTAATACTGACAAAAACGGACTTTTTATTGTGGTTTTGTATAATTCGGGAACACGCAAAGTAGCTAAATTTGTAAAAAACAACTAACAAATCAAGCAATTCTTTCTGAAAACATTTTTGCATAAATATTTGTTATATTGGCAAATAAAGTAATTTTTAAAATTCTTCACCATGAAAACTATCCATAATTTTAGACCATTCCAAACAAAGTTTGTTGTTGTAACTGTGTTGTTGCTCAGTATATGTTTTACACAATTTGTAAAAGCATTTGCTGATGATTTTACCGAGTATAAAGGACTCGTTTTAGACAAACAAACCAACAAACCACTTGCTTTTGCAAGTATTTTTGTAAATGGTTCAGGAAGTACCACCATAACAAATTCCGATGGTGAGTTTTCGGTAAAATTACCCGTAGGAAGTAACGATATTTTACTTACAGTAAAGTATATAGGTTACAAGAATTTCAGTTTTCGAATTTCAGAATTACAAGCACAAAAATGGAAAATATTGCTCGAGCCTGTAAATGTTGAACTGCCTGAAGTTAGTGTAATTTCGAAAGATGCAGATGCACTGATTGAAGCGATGCTCGAAAAAAAAGGAGTAAATTACGCTGATAAAGATATGTCTCTCACGGCATTTTACAGAGAATCCATACGAAAAAACAAAACGTATGTTTCACTTGCTGAAGCAGTAATCGATATCACAAAACCAAGTTACAGTTCGTACCGAAACGATGTAGTAAAGTTGTATAAATCGCGAAAAAAAACAGATTACAACAGGCTTGACACTTTGGTTTTTAAACTAATGGGCGGTCCATTTAATTCACTTTACCTTGATATAATGAAACATACTGATTTGTTTTTTACAGAAAATCGCGTTGAAAATTATGTTTTCAGTTTCGATCGTTCAACCCGTCAGGACGACCGTTTGATTTATGTAATCGACTTCAGACAAAACAAAAATAATCCTGACCCTCTTTATTACGGAAAATTGTACATTGATGCTGAATCGCTTGCCCTTAAAAGCGCAGTTTTCAATCTCAACATGGAAAAAAAAGAGGAAGCAGCCCGATTGTTTATCGTAAAAAAACCACTTAATGCCAAGGTGTTTCCTGTAAATGCAAGCTACCGTATTGATTATTTCGAAAAAGATGGCAAATGGTATTATGGCTACAGCCGTATAGAACTCGGACTTCGTATTAATTGGAAAAAGAAACTTTTCAATACTACATACTACTCTACCATCGAGATGGCTACTACCGACATTATTCCGGTTGGCGCAACCACTTCTGCTAATAAAGCAAGATTGCGTCCAAACGTAATTATTAGCGATGAAGCTTCCGGATTTGCTGACCCCGATTTCTGGGGAGAATTTAATGTAATTGAACCTGAAAAATCTATCGAATCTGCCATAAAAAAGATTCAGAAACAGCTTGAAAAAGCAAATTAAATCAATCTTAGTAATATAAATTATGAAATGGATTAACCGTAATGATGACGAATCAAATTATGAAGACCGCCGTGGTCGCGTAAAGAAAGGGGCTGCAGTAGGTGGCATCGGAACTGTCGTAGTCTTTGTAATTGCAATGTTGCTTAATCAGGATCCCGGTCAACTGCTCGAAGTGGTTAATCAGACTTTACCTGCAGGAGGTTCTGAAACGGTAGACGAATCGCGTGTACGTGAAAACGAAGACCTGAAAGTATTTTCACTGGGTGTGTTTAACAGTGCCAACGATGTATGGGATGTTATTTTTACTGAAAAGTTTGGGAAAAACTACATCAAACCTGTTTTTGTGACCTTTACCGATCAAACGCTTTCGGGGTGTGGCGGTGCAACATCTTCATCAGGCCCATTTTACTGTCCAGCCGATCAAAAGGTTTATATTGATCTATCCTTTTTTCATGAACTTGCACAACGCTACAAAGCTCCCGGCGAACTTGCCATGGCTTACGTTACAGCTCACGAAGTCGGACATCACGTTCAAAAACTGCTTGGTTATCTGGATTATATGGAAGAAATGCGCCAAAAAGTAAGTCAGACGGAATACAACGAACTTTCGGTTAGACTTGAACTTCAAGCTGATTTTTTTGCAGGAATCTGGGCAAGAAAAGCAGTAGAAATGAATATTATTGAGCTGGAATCCGGCGACATTGAATCGGCGTTGGGAGCTGCAAACGCAGTTGGTGATGATACTTTGCAAAAAAGAGCACAAGGTTATACGGTTCCCGATTCGTTTACTCACGGTACTTCAGAGCAACGAATGCGTTGGTTCAATAAAGGATTCCGTACCGGCGATATCAGTCAGGGAGATACTTTTAAGGCAAGAACCCTATAGGTGTTTCAGGTTTCAGAGTTTATATAGTTACAAACCGAGGTGGACGAGTTTACTTGTCTCCATGTTTCTATAAACTTTTTCTACTCGTACCTAAATCAGTTTATTTTCTTTTAAAACTCAAACGATTGAGTTTCCCTACCCAAACATCAGTATAAACATTTGACATTGCATCCCTGCCCCCAATAAGATAAATATTATGGTTGAATGTTCCGACAACATTGGGTTCTTTCATATAAACCACACTTTGGAAACTACGTTGTTCGTAATAATTATATTTGCTATTTCCATCATTGCTTACGAGTTCCCTTATTTGAGTATAAGCCGTATCAGGTTTACTCCAGCTCAGTCCTTCATCGATAGATTGCATATAATTTGTATCGACTAATTTTCCATCATCGTTCATGCCACCAAAAAGCAGCAATTTATCATCGTAATGGATAATTGTAGCTCCTGCAAGCGAATCGAGGGTAACGTTCTCAACCGTAAAATCAACCCAGTAAGTTCCATTTTCGGTACTCCAAATATTATTCAATAACTTACCATTGTGAGAATATCCACCAAGCACCACAGCTTTTGGTTTTTTTGTTCGCGAATAAAACGAAAGAGCAGCAAATCCACCTACAGGAAAATTAGCAGGAATTTCGCCGGTAATAAACCATTTATCTCCTGACGTTGTATATGCAAATCTGTTTTTCCCATCTGTTTCAGATTTTGTAATAGCCCAGAATTTTCCATCGAGTTCGAACAGGAAAGTCAGAAATTTATAATTATCAGAATTGAGTTCTTTTTTCCAGTCGATACCGTTTGAAGTAGAATAAATATTTACATTATCATCTATCAAATAAAACTTATTGTTAAATGCTGCAATCGTGTAAAGATTCGAGTAATTAGGTAATCCGTTAACCTTTGTCTCTTTCCATTCGTGCCCGGTCTTTTTTATGTATAAGTAATTGTTTATACCACTGCTTGCATAAAAGAATATAGTATCGTTTCTGCTAATAGCTTTTTGCATATTGGCAGGTTGTGTGTAGAGCTGGTCCACTGTTTTTCTCCAGACATATAATTCCGATTGCACTTTATGTACATTAACTTTTATGAGATATGTGCGAGACTTTAATGTGTCTCCATCCGCTGGTGTATTTGTTACACTGATAACTCTGTTAAAATTAATAGTATCAGTACCTGTTAAAATTACAGTATCCAAGCCCGTTCCTAAAGAATCTCGTATCGTTAAAAATGCACCTGATGAACTTTTAAAAGAAAACTTTGGAAACACACTGTCGATTCGGGTTTTATAAGGAAGTGAGTCGAGATTTACAATTATTGAATCGTTGAGTATGTCGTCCCACTCCAACGTAAATTTTGCAGTATGAAGATACGGAATGCTGTCGTTCTTACTGAATGTTAGCGATACGAAAGAAGGATTGCTTGACAATTCAGTATCGTCGGCATTGAGCCAATCGCACGATACAGTGAGAAGCATCAGCGAAAGTGAGAATAATAATTTTAAGATATTTATTTTCATTGGAGAATCGGATAATTAGGCAAAATTAAGCACAAATAACGGGAGCAGATTTTAACTGTTAAAACATTTATTGTTTTTTAAAAAACACACGAAGATATTTACAAACTATTCAATTTCTAAAAGTACAGGACAGTGGTCAGAATGTACTACATCAGCAAGAATTGATGCACTTTTCAGTCTTGGTTTAAGTGATTCGGTTACCCAGTGATAATCGATACGCCAGCCGGCATTTCGGAATCGGGCACCTCCTCTGTAGCTCCACCAACTGTATTTTTCGGCACTTTGATCGAACACTCTGAAAGTATCGACCATGCCGGTAGCTTCGTAACGATCCATCCATTCACGCTCTTCGGGTAAAAAACCCGACACTCCTATCTGACGTTCAGGATGATTAATATCAATGGGTTTATGACAAATATTATAATCACCGCACACAACAAGATTTGGACGCGTTTTACGAACTTCGGTAATAAATGGTAAAAATGCTTCGAGAAACTCCATTTTGAATGCCTGACGTTCGTCACCAGACGATCCGGAGGGTATATAAACGCTTATTACGGACAAATCGCCGAAATCGGCACGGATAACTCTTCCTTCCGAGTCAAATTTTTCGTTATTCATGCCAATTATTATGTTGTCAGGTGCTATTTTTGTGAGAATAGCAACTCCGCTATATCCTTTTTTTTCAGCTGAATGTAAAAAAGAAGTATAGCCAAGTTCAGCGAAGAGCATAGTGTCGAACTGATCCGGTTGTGCTTTCGTTTCTTGCAAGCAAAGTATATCAGGACTCTCGCTTTTGAGCCATTGACCGAAATTTTTAGTTAAAGCAGCTCTGATACCATTTACATTGTATGAGATGATTTTCATTGACATGAATTTTTAATTTTTTTAAATAAATTGGATGCAAACACAAAATCATTCAAAGCTTGATTATCACTATTACAAATATCTTCCTTAGAGCCTTGCCATGCTTTTTCACCTTTTTCGATGAAAATAATGTTTTCGCCTATCTCCATTACCGAGTTCATGTCGTGCGAGTTAATAATTGTGGTTATATCAAACTCTACTGTAATTTCATGGATTAAACGGTCGATAATGAGTGCAGTTTTGGGATCGAGACCTGAATTTGGCTCGTCGCAGAATAAATATTTTGGTTGCAGGGCAATAGCTCTGGCAATTGCCACACGCTTTTGCATTCCTCCGCTAATTTCTCCGGGATATAAATTGTACGATTTTTCTTCGAGATTAACATGTTGCAGACAAAAGCGTGCTCTTTCTGTCATCTCCTCAACACTGTTACCTGAGAACATTTCGAGTGGATACATTACATTTTCAAGTACTGTAAGCGAGTCAAACAACGCTGAACCCTGAAAAAGCATGCCAACTTCGCGCCGCAAAATTCTAATATCTTTCATTGACATATTGGGAAGGTTGCGTCCATCATATTCTATACGTCCGCTATCAATTCGGTGTAACCCGATGATACTTTTCATAAGTACAGTTTTACCCGAACCACTCTGACCGATAATCATATTGGTTTTCCCTTTATAAAAAGTTGCTGTTATATCTTTCAGCACCTTATTGCCATCAAACGATTTATCAACGTTTTTTACTTCAATCATCGATTTATACTTTGTCTCGTGTTTTGGGTTCCATGTTTAACTTATTTGCCTGCAGCTATATTTTACTCGTGTAATAGGGTTTCTTTGTACTCAGTTTCAATGTGGTCAAGTAACCTGAAGATTTAATTTAACATTAAATTGGTTATCAACAGATTAAAAAACAAAATAAGAATACTGCTGTTTACTACTGCATTTGTGCTTGCTTTACCTACATCAAGCGCCCCACCATAAGCATAGTAACCGTAATATGCAGCTACTGAAGATATTAAAAATGCAAATACTACAGATTTAACTATCGAATAAAAAACATAATACGGAATAAATGCATATTGAATGCCAAGCAGATAATCGGCTACGGTAATCACATCGCTAAATACACCCACTAAATATCCTCCAATTAAACCAACACCCATGCTGAAAATCACCAGAAAAGGCATCATGATAACAAAAGCTGCAATTTTGGGCAAAATAAGATAATTGGCTGAATTTACACCCATTATCTCGAGTGCATCAATTTGTTCGGTGATACGCATTGTGCCAATTTCCGATGCAATGTTTGAACCGATTTTTCCGGCAAGTATAAGACAAAGTATGGTGGACGAAAATTCAAGTAACAAGGTATCACGCGTTACCAAACCAGTACTGTATGTTGGCAGAAGTGGATTTTCGGTATTTAGCTTGGTTTGAATTGTAAGTATTGCGCCTATAAAAACCGAAATAATTATCACAATTGGCAGCGACTGCAATCCCAGTTTTTCGAGTTCTTTCGGGAACTGTCGAAAAAACATTCTCCACTTGTCGGGCACTGTGAGCACTTTTCGCATTAATAAAATGTACTTACCTGTATCCTGAAAAATATTCATTTTTATTAAATCTACTTATTGTTACACTCTCTGAAATTTATTCAATGTTTAATTTCAGGAAAAAGTATGCAAATATACGCTTTTTTTGCTTTAGTGGCGAAAACAAAAAAGAGAAACCTTCAAGTGTAGATTTCTCTTTTTTATACATTTAAATTGCGAAATTTTAAACGCGTCTTTCTTTAATTTTTGCCTTTTTGCCGGTAAGTTCACGCAAATAATACAGTTTTGCTCTGCGCACTTTACCACGTTTATTTACTGTAATGCTGTCAATAAAAGGTGAATCCATGGGAAAGATACGCTCTACACCTATGTTACCTGACATTTTGCGTACAGTGAAACGTTTTTTGTCGCCATGACCTGAGATTCGTATTACATCGCCGCGAAATTCCTGAATACGCTCTTTGTTTCCTTCTTTAATGCGGTATGCTACTGTAATTGTATCACCACTTTTAAAAACCGGGTGATTTTTTTCTACTTTAAACGCCTCTTCGGCAATTTTAATTAAGTCCATGTTTTTGATTTTTAATATATTAATGCGCAATATACACAGACTTCTCTACATTCTGTCAGAGATTACGCCTAAATTGGGACTGCAAAATTACTGCTTTTTTCGGAATTTGCAACATCGACAGAAAAAGTTTTTTATAAAATTCAGTATTATCAGCATTAACAAACAGCAGTTTGTATTTTTTTCACTAATTTTGCAGGCTGAAAAAAGATTGTGAAAATGCAGAAAATCAGAAATATTGCTATCATAGCACATGTCGATCATGGCAAAACTACTTTGGTGGACAAAATGTTGATAGCCGGTAATTTATTCCGTGAAAACGAAAATGCCGGCGAGTTGATAATGGACAATAACGACCTTGAACGTGAAAGAGGAATAACTATTCTCGCAAAAAATGTTTCCATCGATTATAATGGGTATAAAATAAATATCATCGATACTCCGGGACATGCCGACTTTGGGGGCGAAGTTGAACGAGTATTGAATATGGCCGATGGGGTATTGCTACTTGTGGATGCGTTTGAAGGTCCCATGCCGCAAACCCGCTTTGTACTTCAAAAAGCGCTTCAGATTGGTTTAACTCCAATTGTTGTTATCAATAAAGTTGACAAACCTAATTGCCGTCCCGATGAAGTGCACGAAATGGTTTTCGATCTCATGTATAACCTCGATGCCACTGAAGAACAATTGAACTTTCATACTGTTTACGGTTCGGCAAAACAAAACTGGATGGCAGAAAATTGGAAAAAACCAACGAACAATATTTTACCATTATTGGATGCCATAATCAAATATATCCCTGCTCCTCAATTCAACGAAGGAACCCCGCAAATGCTTATCACTTCGCTCGATTATTCCAATTATGTAGGAAGAATTGCAGTAGGAAGGGTACATCGCGGTACTTTGCGCGAAAATATGGATGTAAGCCTTGTGAAACGTGATGGCTCGATTATAAAATCAAGAATCAAAGAATTACATACTTTTACCGGTTTAGGACGTACCAAAACCACAGAGGTAAAATCGGGCGATATTTGTGCCCTTGTTGGAATTGATGGTTTTGAAATTGGCGATTCTGTATGCGATTTGTTAAATCCTGAACCTTTGAAACCTATTGCTATTGACGAACCCACCATGAGCATGGTGTTTACAATCAACAATTCTCCATTTTTCGGTAAAGAGGGTAAATACGTTACTTCACGCCATATTCACGACCGCCTCATTCGCGAACTTGATAAAAACCTTGCTTTGCGAGTGGAGAAAAATCTCGATTCGGATATCTGGAATGTTTACGGAAGAGGGGTTCTGCATCTTTCGGTACTTATTGAAACCATGCGTCGCGAAGGTTACGAATTACAGGTAGGTCAACCGCAAGTTATTTTCAAGGAAATTGATGGCGTTCGCTGTGAACCAATTGAACAACTTACCATAAATTTACCCGAAGACTGCTCCGGAAAAATTATTGAAATGGTGGCAATGCGCAAAGGCGAAATGCTGAGCATGGAAATAATTAATGACCGTGTACAACTTGAATTTCACATACCTTCACGCGGAATTATCGGATTACGCAATAATGTTCTTACCGCTTCGGCAGGCGAAGCTATTATGTCGCACCGTTTTATCGAATATCAACCTTATAAAGGAGATATTGAAAAGCGCACAAATGGCTCGATTATTGCTATGGAAAGTGGGACAGCTTATGCTTACGCCATTGATAAACTACAGGACAGGGGCAGATTTTTTATTTTCCCGCAGGATGAAGTATATGCAGGTCAGGTTGTGGGCGAAAATGCCAAAGAAGGTGATATGGTGGTAAATGTAACGAAATCAAAAAAACTTACCAACATGAGAGCTTCAGGAGCCGATGACAAAGCCAGACTAATTCCTCCCGTGGTTTTCAGTCTCGAAGAAGCGTTGGAATATATCAAGGAAGACGAGTATGTTGAAATTACGCCTACAAAAATACGATTGCGAAAAATTATACTCGACGAAAACGAAAGAAAACGATTGGCAAAAAAATAATCTTTGGTTACGAGTTACAAGTTACGAGACAGAGGAACCAAAGAAACTAGAAAACCAAGAAACCAAGAAACAGAGAGCATACACGAAACGCGAGACACGAAAAACGAACACAATTATATGATTTCGAAACGACTCCAAATATTGCTGTTATTATTTGCCTTAACTTTGAGTGGTTATGCTCAGTTAGGAATAAAAGCAGGTATTAATATGGCCAATCAAATTCGGTCGTTTCGCAAAGCTGATATTATTCAAGGGTTCAGTACCGAAAATCTCACAGGTTTTCAAATTGGAGTTATCTATGAAGCCTTTCCCCGTCATTCTGATATGGGAACTGATGTTGGGCTGTTTATTTCTCAAAAAGGGTTCGCATACACTGACAGCACTCAAATTGTCAACGACCTTATTGCGCTCGGGTACCATGAGTACAACTATATTGAACTTCCCATTAACCTCAGATATCGTTATTCTCATAAACTAATTGGAGCATATGCTTCAGGAGGCATCTATGGGGCATATTTGCTATCAGCTAAATCTGTAGATGAAACATCAAATTCAATTGAAAACATGTCGTTTCGTGGAGTGGTGGAACGGCTCGATTATGGTTATTCGCTCAATGCAGGCATCGAATTGCTCAGACAGATACAACTTGGACTTTCATGGACACATGGTTTGAAATATTTTTTGAATACTATTGCTTCAAAAAATACTTCTCCTGAAAAAAAGGACAACCGTGTTTTTTCCATTAACCTGACATACCTGTTCCGGTAAGCTATTTGAAGCGTTATGAATTCATTCTAAATGCGCTGTTAAAATTTTTCCGATTTTATTATCATTATTTTACGTTAGCCAAAATCATATAAATCAATTAATTTTTGTAACTTTGCACCCCGTTTTATTTTAATTATTTGTAAAAGCATATATTTCAGCAAATCAGCACGATATAAAAACGAAAACAGAAAATAGTATAGCTGTATTACAAAAAAAATTGGGAATATAAAATTGGTTTGTTTTTCCTGAAATCAATAAACCTCATCGCAGATAAATCGTAAATAATATAATATGAATATCGTCAGAACAGACATCGATCAAAACAATGCAGTACTCACAGTACAAATTGAGAAAGCAGATTATAGTGCTAACGTAGAAAAAACTCTTCGTGACTATCGTAAAAAAGCAAACATTCCTGGTTTCAGACCAGGTATGGTTCCAATGGGATTAATGTATAAAATGTACGGAAAAGCCATTAAAGCCGACGAAATAAACAAAGTGGCTGCCGATGCACTTAACAAGTACATTATGGATAATGAAATAAACATACTGGGTGAACCCTTGCCTTCAGAAGATTTTAAACCTTACGAAGATTTTGACCAACGCGAAGAATTTGAATTCCCATTTGCAATTGGTATAGCCCCTGAATTCGATGTAGAGTTCGACAAAAAAGATAAGGTAAAATATTATGAAATTATGGTAGATGATACCATGATTGATAATCAGGTAAAATCATACACATCGCGCTACGGCAGATATACGCAGGAAGAAACCGTTGAAGAACGTGATATGGTAAAAGGCGAGATTATTGAACTTGAAAATGGAGAAACTAAAGCAGAAGGGATAAAACTGAGCGATGCAGTTCTTACACCGGCTTATCTGAAAGACGAAAATCAAAAAACAATGTTTATCGGAGCCAAAAAAGGTGATGTAATTGTTTTTAATCCTGCCAAAGCATTTGATAACGATGCCGAACTTGCATCGTTCCTCAAACGTAAAAAAGAAGATGTTAAAGATATTACCTCTGATTTTAGTTTTACCATTACAGGTATCACACGTTACAACGAATCAGAAATCAATCAGGAGCTTTTTGACAAAGTTTTTGGCGAAGGCACAGTAACTTCTGAAGAAGAATTCAGAGCAAAAATAGCTGCAAATATTGAACAGGATTTAAAACGTGATTCTGATTATAAATTCGGCATTGACGCCCGCGTAATGTTATTAAAAAAATTTGAAAACCTTACATTCCCCGATGCTTTCTTAAAACGCTGGCTGCTATCCGAAAACAAAAATATGACTGTTGAAACACTTGAAGCCGATTATCCGAAAATGATTGAAGAATTAAAATGGCAGTTAATCAGCAATAAAATAGCCAAAAAGAACAATATAAAAGTTGAAAATGAAGATATTGAAGAATATGCACGAAATATTGCCCGCTCACAATTTGCGCAGTATGGCATGATTGGACTCGAAGATTCAATCCTTGATAATTATGCAAAAGATATGTTGAAAAAGGAAGAAACGCTGAAAAATATTTACAGCCGCGTTTTCGACAATAAAGTAATTGAAGTTGTGAGAAACAACGTGAAACTTGACATTAAGAAGACAAGTATTGAAGAATTTAATAAAATGTTTGAAGCTTAAATTAAATTTGCTTCCAAAAAAAACGTACCGAAAGGTTACCTAAAAGCTTTTGTCCCCATACATAAAATGTAATTTTAAACAGGCGATACCTTTTTAAATTTTCATCAGACCGGACTTAAGCTTTTATGTTTTTTTAAATATGCAATCAAAAAAAGAAAACCTTATCTTTGTAAAAAACTTTTGAAGTTTAACATTATCCTAAATTTTAGAGAAAATGAGTATAAATAATGATTTCAGAAAATATGCCACAAAACATTTAGGCATAAACAGCCTGGCACTTGATAAATATATCGACATAACCAGCAACTACATTTCACCCTCGATTCTTGAAGAACGACAGCTTAACGTAACCCAAATGGACGTATTTTCACGTCTTATGATGGATCGTATTATATTTCTTGGCACACAGATAGACGATTATGCAGCAAACGTAATACAAGCACAACTTCTTTTTCTTGACTCATCCGACCCCGGAAAAGATATTTCCATATATTTAAACACACCCGGTGGATCAGTTTATGCCGGACTTGGTATATATGACACCATGCAATTTATAAGTTGTGATGTGGCAACTATTTGTACAGGAATGGCAGCTTCAATGGGAGCTGTATTATTAGTTGCAGGTACTAAAGGAAAACGTTCTGCACTGAAACACTCACGTGTAATGATTCATCAACCTATGGGAGGTGCTCAAGGACAAGCATCAGATATTGAAATTACTGCACGTGAAATTCAGAAAATGAAAAAAGAACTTTACACAATCATAGCCGACCATTCTGGAAATCCTTACGAGCGCATCGAGAAAGACTCCGACCGCGATTATTGGATGACTTCGCAGGAAGCACTTGAGTATGGAATGATTGATCGTGTACTAATCAAGGAAAAGAAATAATATTCATAAACCATTCCTGATTATTATCTGTACATAAAATCTTAAGTGAATAATCAGGAACTTAATAAATATGGCAAAATCGAACTCCAGAAATTGTAGTTTTTGCGGACGCAGCCAGTCTGAGATTGATTTTTTTATTCTCGGACAAAACGGGGCACAAATATGCAACGAGTGCGCAGTACAGGCAGCCGAAATTGTGAAGGAAAACTCTTTTGGCAAAACGGCACTGCCTGCAATTAATAAAGATAAAATTCCTAAACCTGTCGAATTAAAACAGTATCTCGATCAATACGTAATTGGACAGGACGAAGCGAAAAAGTTTCTATCAGTAGCTGTTTACAATCACTACAAGAGGCTGATGCAGGAAAAAACCAACGATGATGTTGAAATTGAAAAATCCAACATAATTATGGTAGGTTCCACAGGTACTGGAAAAACTTTGCTTGCACGTACCATAGCCCGCAAGCTTCATGTTCCCTTTACAATTGTTGATGCTACGGTACTTACCGAAGCAGGATACGTTGGCGAGGATATTGAGAGTATTCTTACACGCCTGCTGCAGGTTGCAGATTACAACGTAAAAGAAGCAGAAAGAGGCATTGTTTTTATCGATGAGATAGATAAAATTGCACGTAAAAGCGACAACCCAAGTATAACACGCGATGTTAGTGGCGAAGGTGTTCAGCAAGGCTTGCTTAAACTACTCGAAGGCTCAATTGTAAACGTACCTCCACAAGGCGGACGTAAACATCCTGAACAAAAAATGATAGCTGTAAACACCCAAAACATATTATTTATTTGCGGAGGAGCTTTTGATGGAATTGAGAAAAAAATTGCTGCAAGGCTCAATACGCGTGTCGTGGGATATAATTCATCAGAAACTGCTTCAATCGACAGAAACAATTTGTTACAGTATATCGCACCTCAGGATTTGAAGTCGTACGGTTTAATCCCTGAAATTATCGGGCGCCTGCCAATACTGACATACCTCGAACCACTTGACCGCGATGCATTGCGTCGAATTTTAACAGAGCCCAAAAATTCAATTATAAAACAATATGTGAAACTTTTTAAAATGGATCACATCGAGTTACACTTCACCGAAGATGTATTGAATTATATTGTGGATAAGGCTATCGAATTTAAATTGGGTGCACGCGGATTACGCTCGATAACCGAAACCATTATTATGGATAAAATGTACGAAATGCCATCGACAAAAGAGAAAAAACTTGAAATTACTACCGAATATGCACGTTCGATAATTGAAAAAGCTAACGTTAACCGATTGAAGTCTGCATAACTAACAAATTTAAAACAATTATTATCAAATATTTTTTGAAATAAAACAGGGTTAAATGAAAATTATTTACAATTTCCCTGATTTTTTTTTACAAACAACTTGTATATTTGAAATCTGTTTATAATTTTGTTACTTTTAATATAAATAACAAAAAAAACAAACAAAAAACCGCACATTTTATTTTTTGTTTAAGCGAAAAAGGAGATTTATAAAACCAATCCGGCATGATAACACATTCTGATTTAACTGCACATCTGAAAAAACATTTCGGTTTTGACAGTTTTAAGGGCAATCAGGAGGCAATCATACAAAATGTCCTCGAAGAGAAAGATACTTTTGTATTAATGCCTACCGGCGGAGGAAAGTCATTATGTTACCAGTTACCATCATTACTAATGGATGGTACTGCCATAGTGATATCGCCGCTTATCGCGCTTATGAAAAATCAGGTTGATGCTATGCGTAATTTCAGCGAGGAAGACGGTGTTGCTCATTTTCTGAATTCTTCTTTGACTCGCCAGGCTATTGACATGGTTAAGGCAGACATTGTAACAGGAAAAACCAAATTACTTTATGTAGCCCCCGAGTCACTTACAAAAGAAGATAATATTGAGTTCCTTAAACAGGTAAAAATATCGTTTTATGCTATTGACGAAGCTCATTGTATTTCAGAATGGGGGCACGATTTCAGACCGGAATATCGACGAATTCATCCTATAATCAACGAAATAGGAGTAGCGCCCATCATAGCACTAACAGCCACAGCAACTCCTAAGGTTCAACACGATATTCAGAAAAACCTTGGAATGCTCGGAGCAACTGTATTTAAATCATCGTTTAACAGACCAAATCTGTATTACGAAGTTCGCTCTAAAACAAATAATGTCGATAAAGACATTATAAAATTTATTCGGAGCCAGAACGGTAAATCAGGAATCATATATTGCCTGAGTCGGAAAAAAGTTGAAGAACTTGCCGAAATACTTACAGTAAACGGCATATCTTGTCTTCCATATCATGCAGGAATGGAATCGGCTGTACGCACCGAAAATCAGGATAAGTTTCTGATGGAAAAAGTGCAGATAATTGTAGCTACCATTGCTTTCGGTATGGGTATAGATAAACCGGATGTTCGGTTTGTACTTCATTATGACATGCCTAAAAGTCTCGAAGGGTACTATCAGGAAACCGGAAGAGGCGGACGGGATGGAGGCGAAGGACAATGCATAGCTTACTACGCTTATAAAGATCTTGACAAACTCCGTAAATTTATGCAGGGGAAACCTGTTGCCGAGCAGGAAATTGGCAACCAGTTACTTTTAGAAACACAAGCCTATGCCGAGTCATCCATTTGCAGGCGTAAACTTTTACTGCATTATTTTGGAGAAGAATACAAAAATGATAACTGCGGAAGTTGCGATAATTGTATGAAACCACGTAAAACTATTGAAGGACAGGAATTACTGTCATTAGTATTGGAAACAATACTCGAAGTTCGGGAAAAATTTAAAGCCGAACACATTGTTGATATCCTGAAAGGAAACGAAACTTCGGATATTAAAACCTATCAGCACGATGAACTTGAAAACTTCGCATCGGCTACCGACGAGGATGAAAAGCTTTTACATGCAGTTATAAGACAAGCTCTGATAGCTGGATATATTTCAAAGGACATTGAAAACTACGGGCTTTTAAAATTAACCCCTGCAGGTAAAGCTTTCATCAAATCGCCAAAACCTTTCCCTGTAG